>CAYJUK010000012.1:0-21425 GCA_964373335.1 uncultured Planctomycetales bacterium
TTATCGTTTGATCGAAACAACTCCTTACCGATACGAAGGGGAGGGCCTGCGATATTTGGATCGGGCCATTCATTGGGCTGAAAAAAATAGGATTTGGGTGTGTCTTGATTTGCACGCGGCCTGCGGGGCGCAAAACCATGACTGGCATTCTGATAGTTTAGGGCCGGCTCAATTTTGGCTCAAGAAGAGTAACCAGGATCGGACAATCGCTCTATGGGAATTTCTGGCTGACCGATATCAAGATCAAGAATGGGTGGCCGGGTATGACCTCCTCAATGAATCGGTCGTTGAGGATGCCCGCAAGTTGAATCATTTTTATCAACGGGTGATTCGAAGAATTCGGTCTGTCGACAAACATCATATCCTATTTGTGGAAGGAAACCGTTGGGCGACGGATCTCGATTGTTTAGCCCCCCTTGAAGATCACAATCATGTTTTCAGTATTCATTTTTATGAACCGTTAGAATTCACCTCGCATTTTATCCCTCATCTGAGATATCCTTTTCAGTCGCCCCAGTCCAGATACGCGCTTCCTCAAATGAAGAGAAAACTCGAGTTGTATAAAACTTGGGCGCGGCGCAGAGACGTCCCTATCTTCGTAGGGGAGTTTGGCGTGAATTTCCGGGGGGCTTATTATGGCGAGGATCTCTGGCTTCGAGATGCCTTGAGGTGTTTTAATGCGCTCGGTTTCCATTGGACCTATTGGACGTATAAAGCAATCAAAAATAGTATCTTTCCGGACGGCATTTTGAGTTATTATCCGAATCCTCCCTGGGTCAATCGTTCTGGGCCTCAATTAGGATGGGACAGATACGCGGACTGCTGGCCATTGTACCGCCGAGAGATGATCGCCTCCTTAAGGACGCACGCCTTTAAGGAAAATATCCCGATTTCAAGAGCCCTGCAAGATGCCCTTTAATAAAATTACCAGTCTTCATAATCCTCGGATTAAGAAGATTATTCTTTTAAGAGAGCCGGGAGAACGAAAGATAACCGGGCAGACTGTGGTGGAAGGAATAAGGGAAGTCACCTTAGCCTGTACCGGGAAGGTAAAGATTTGCGAGATCTTTTGTTGTCCGGCGCTTCTTCAAGGCCGGGAGGCCGGCCCTTTATTAAAAAAGATGGAAGACAGTCTGATCCCGATTGGGGAGCTGACAAAAGAGGTCTACTCCAGGATTTCCTATGGAGATCGTCAGGAGGGATTGATCGCGGTCTGTCAGCCGAGCCGCCTTTCGTTGGACGATTTGAAAACAACTTCGAATCCTCTCTATGTTGTGATTGAAGGGGTCGAGAAACCGGGGAATCTGGGAGCCATCTTACGGACTTGCGACGCGGCTGGCGTTGATGCCCTGTTTCATTGTCAGGGATTGACCGATCTTTATAACCCGAATGTCATTCGGGCGAGTTTAGGGACGGTCTTTACGGTTCCCGTGATTGAAACCACGAATGAACAAGCGTATGACTATTTTAAAAAGCACCGGGTCACTATTTATGTGACCGCTCCCGAGGCAAAGATGGCTCATTTTCAAATTATTTTCGCGCCGTCCGCGGGGCTGGTTTTGGGAAGTGAACACGAGGGCATCAGTGAATTTTGGAGAAAAAGAGCGGACACGCTCCTGAAGATCCCCATGGCAGGAAAAGTCGATTCCCTCAACGTTTCCACTTCAACTGGGATTTGTCTTTATGAAATTCTGCGCCAAAGGATGTCGAAATCAGGAAAGATGCACCAGGGTGATGATGCGGTTGCAGGTTTTTTTATCCCATAACGGCGTTTGTTCCCGTCGTAAGGCAATGACCTTGATCCAGGAAGGGCACGTCAGTCTTGATGGCAAGATCATCAGTGAGCCGTCATTTTCAGTTGATCCTCTTAAGGATCGGATTCAGGTGGATGGCCGCGATGTTAAGACTAAACAGTTTGTTTATATCCTTTTGAATAAACCGCGCGACAGTGTGACCACGACAACCGACCGTTTCCGGGAGAAGATAGTTTTAGACTTTTTGCCGCCTGCTTATCGATTCGTTAAACCGGTTGGACGTTTGGATAAGGATACGGAAGGACTTTTGCTTTTAACCAATGACGGTACCGTTGGTTTTAGAATGACGCATCCTAAGTTTCAGGTGGATAAGACCTATGAGGTGAGAATCGGGGGGCGGTTGTCGAGCCAGGATCAAAGAAAAATAGAAGAAGGAATCCTTTTGGAGGATAAAAAAACAGCACCGGCGCGGATTTCCCAGGTTCGATCCTCTCCCCGGGATACCCATTTTCAGTTGACTATCCGTGAAGGCCGGAAGCGTCAAATTCGCTGCCTATTGCAAAACCTGGGATATTATGTCATATCGTTAAAGAGGATCAGGCAGGGGCCGCTTGATCTGGGTTCGTTGCCAACGGGACGATGGCGGTTCTTAGAGGAACAGGAAATTGCCTTGTTGAAAAGATTATAAGATGATTACGATCACTAACCTATCCAAAAATTTTACCGAAAAGGCACTCTTTAAGGATGTTTCCTTGAGTATCTTTCCTAATGAAAAGATCGGGCTGACGGGTCCTAATGGATCTGGAAAGACAACGCTTTTTCATATTATCCTCAATCAATCCGAACCCAGCGGCGGTTCGGTTCAGACGCAAAGGAACCTGCGGATTGGTTATCTGCCCCAGGAGGCCCATTTCTCTTCGGACAGGACAGTCCTGGAAGAATTGACCTCCGGAGATGACCGGATTAAAAAGATATTGGATGAGAAACGCGTATTGGAAGAAAAGGGCAGGGCGGATAGCCCACGTTATGGGGATGTCCTTCACGAGTTAGAACAATTGGGGATTTATGAACTCGAACATCGGGCGGAAAAGATCTTGATGGGGCTGGGATTTAAGACGGAGGATTTCCATCGGCCGATCGTTCATTTGAGCGGCGGGTGGCAGATGCGCACTCTGCTGGCCAAACTGTTGACTTATCCTTATGACATCCTGCTGCTGGATGAGCCGACGAATTTTCTGGATCTTCCCGCGACTTTATGGTTAAAAGATTTTTTAGCAAATTATCAAGGGACCTTTGTGATGATCTCCCACGATAAGGTTTTCTTAAATTCGGTAACGAATTATACCATCATCCTGGATTATGGACAGATGATGAAGGTGAAGGGAAATTATGAGGCTTTCGAACAGCAGATGGCCATTGAATTCAGATCGCTGGAAAAGAAACAAAAGGTGATTGAGCAAAAGCGGCAGCAATTAGAGCGATTTACCCAGCGATTCCATGCCCAGCCGAATCGCGCCTCCGCGGTCCGCAACAAGCGTAAGATGATTGAGCGGCTCGAGCAGATCGAACTACCACAGGCGCGGAAGAGTATTGCTGATTTTGAATTCCCTCAAACCCCATCCAGCGGTTATGTCGTTGAGAACCTGGAGAAGATCAATAAAGCGTATGGGGTTAACCAAATTTATAAGGATTTTGATTTTGAGATTGTCCGAAATCAGAAAATTTGTTTGGTGGGGCCTAATGGGGCCGGCAAATCGACACTTTTAAAAATTCTCGCCGGGGTCCTGGCTCCAGATACGGGCGTTGTGAAATTGGGTCATCAAGTCCAGAGAGGATATTTCTCCCAGACCCGCTTGGATGTATTGAATCCGGATCGTTCGGTCTTAGATGAATTAGCCTCGGCCGTACAGGGGACCTACCCGGCCTTGCAGATGCGAAGTCTTTTAGGTATTTTTAATTTTCACGGGGAGGATGTCTTCAAGATGGTGAAGGTTTTATCGGGAGGGGAAAAAAGCCGGTTGATTCTGGCGAAACTTTTGATCAATCCTCCTAATTTCATCCTTCTGGATGAGCCGACAACGCATCTGGATATCGATGGAGTGGGAGCCCTGACCAAGGCCTTTAAGGCTTATCAAGGGACTCTTGTTTTTATCAGTCATGACCTTTACTTTATTAAGGAAGTGGCTAACTATATCGTTGAAGTGAGTCCAGGGGAAGTGAAGGCCTATCCCGGCGGTTTAGATTATTACTTAGAGAAAAAGAATCAGGCAAGAATCGTTGATGCCCGGCAGTTATCATTACAAGAAAAGCAGTCCCAGAAGTCTCCTCATCAAAGGCCGAAGGGTTCCTCCAATCCGAAACTGCTTGAGATTGAGAAGAAACATAAAGAAGCTCAAAATCGAATGCAGGAGATTAAGAATGATATCAAGCAATTGGAGAAGGAGATGCGGGACCTGGAGACGGAGACTTATGTCAAGGCGCGCATCTTAACCAATTCTTTTGGCAAGGACCCTAACCTTTTAAAAGAATGCGGCCAGCGGTTAAAAGGAATCCCGAAGCGGCAAAGGGAGATTGCCTCGACAATCAAAGAACGACAGGAAGAATTCAAAAGGTTGAGTAATTGAGGCAGTCCAGCTGTGTTATAATGTCGCACAGGATGCGACCAATGAAAAAAATCTTCTTTCTTTTTATCTTCTTCTGTCAAGGGTGTGGCTATCTGGCCCATTGGGATCAATTGATGACCCTGCAAACTTATTCTCAGTCCGGGGATCAGAAAGAAAAAGCGGTGGAACGTCAGAATAAAAAATTCGATCACCTGCTTAAGGCCGTCAGAGAAGGAGACCTTAAAGATTTTTCGAATCAAAAGAAAATATTGAGGGAATTCGGCGACCCCATCCTCATCAAAAAGATCAATATTGAGAATCAAGATTTAGAGCAGTGGCTATACCGTTACGCGACGGTGTATTTCAATACCGACAAGGTTTATCTCTTCTTTGATGGCAAAGGCGATTTGGTGAATTGGGAGTATCTTCCGGCTAAGCCTCAAGAGTTCCCCCAACAGGCAGCCTCCTAGATCAATGACCCCGGCAGGGTTCTGAATCGTCGCAGGGTTCTGAATCGTTGCATTTTTTTTCAATCATCTTTTACGGTATGGCTCTTCAGAGTAAGCAGATTCTCCTTAAAATCTATCAAACCTTATATGATCATTTCGGCCCTCAGTATTGGTGGCCTGCCCAGACCAAATTTGAAGTCATCATTGGAGCTATCCTTACGCAGAATACCAATTGGGGTAACGTGGAGAAAGCCCTGGCCAATCTTAAAAATGAGCATTTGCTTTCGGTTGAGGCATTACATCGCCTCCCTCAAGATCGACTCGCCTCGTTGATCAAACCTTCCGGATATTTTAATATCAAAGCGAAAAGGATTAAAAATTTTATTGTCTTTCTGAGGAGGGAATATGACGGGAGATTGGAGGGCATGTCGCGGGAATCCCGGCAAACCCTCCGCGCCAAGATCCTGACGGTCAATGGCATCGGGCCGGAGACCGCGGATTCAATCCTTTTGTATGCCCTGGATAAGCCGGTGTTTGTTGTTGATGCTTATACCAAACGAATTTTATATCGTCACAGTTTGATCGGCCAGCAACAGGAGTATGCCTCTATTCAGAAATTCTTTATGGATGATTTGGACAACGATGCGGCCTTATTCAATGAATACCATGCCCTGATTGTCCGATTAGGTAAGGAGTATTGTAAACCCAACCCCCGATGTGAACAGTGTCCATTAAAAAACCTTGCCTATTCTATGAAGTATAAATGTCAATCCTGCCATCGCGCCTTGCTGTCGTCCCCAGAGCGTCGTTTTAATCCCCTGACAAAAACATATCTGTGCCCCACCTGCGCCGAATAGAAGACGCTGTCGTTAAGATTTTGTAAATTAAGGAGATATAAAAAAAATGTGTATTCTCCTATTTTCTTTCTTAATCTATCAATGACGAAGGCTTTGGGACAGCGTCTTGAACGTCTTTAAAGGTGAACGTCTTTAAGGGGTTTACAAAAAATGAAGAGAACATTATAATACCCCGGAGTTCAAATTCATAAACCAATTTCCAGTTGGATGATCGAGAAGATAACCTAGCACTAAGTATAAGGAGCAGTCATGGATTTTATTTTATGGATTTTGATGGGTTTGAATACCCTGTTATTGGCGGGGGTGATCGTGCTGCTTTTGAAAAGAAATGCCCCGGAAGAGTTTGTCAGGATGACAGGGTGTTTTGAAAGCCTTGAGAAGAATCAAGAGAGAATGGAACGGGCAATCCGAGAAGAGATTTTTAAAAATCGGGAGGAGCTGAGGCAGACCCTCAATTCATTCGCGGAATCGATCCTCTCTCGGATCACCAACGTTTCGACATTACAAAAGAATCAGCTGGATAGTTTTTCTCAGCAACTATCCTCGCTGACTCAGATGAATGAACAAAAGTTGGAAACGCTGCGCCAGGCCGTTGAGAATCGGCTGAAAGATTTGCAGAAAGAAAATAGTGAAAGATTGGAAAAGATACGGGAGACGGTTGATGAGAAACTGCATTCGACTTTGGAAAAACGTCTGGGGGAGTCGTTTAAAGTTGTCAGTGAAAGACTCGAGAAGGTTCATCAAGGGTTAGGGGAGATGCATCATCTGGCTGCCGGGGTGGGGGATCTCAAAAGGGTTTTGACGAATGTGAAGACGCGGGGCATACTGGGTGAAGTTCAATTAGGGAATTTGTTAGAGCAGATTTTAACTCCCGAACAATATTCTAAAAATGTCATCACCAAAAAGGGGAGCCGGGATCCAGTCGAATATGCGATTAAGCTTCCAGGGCGGAATCTTGACCGGGAGGCGGTTTACCTGCCTATCGATGCCAAATTTCCAACCGAAGATTACGAGCGGCTGCAAAATGCCCAGGAACAGACGGATCATGCCGCGGTGGAATCCCTGGCCCGGGTACTGGATGGCCGGTTGAAATTAGAGGCAAAGAATATTCGCGATAAATATTTAGATCCTCCTCACACGACGGATTTCGCTATCCTTTTCCTTCCTTTCGAGGGGCTTTATGCCGAGGTGCTCCGTCGTCCAGGATTTTTTGAGCTGTTGCAGAGAGACTTTAAGGTCATTGTCGCCGGCCCAACAACATTAGCGGCGATCCTCAGCAGCCTGCGGTTAGGTTTCCAGACCCTGGCCGTTGAGAAGCGGGCCAGTGAGGTTTGGGCCACGCTGGGATCGGTTAAGATGGAATTCAGTAAATTCGGTGATTTATTAGATAAGACACAGCAGAAACTTCAGCAGGCCAGCGAGTCGATTGAAGACGCGGCGAAAAAGTCCCGTACGATCGAGAAGAAATTGAGCAGTGTCCAGGCCCTGCCTTTGCCCGCTCAAACTTCCCTATTGGAAACACAAGACATTAATGCTACTGTTGAATAATTTTTTTCCTCCCGAGGTTGCGGCCTTCATGACGGATCGTTTTCTGGATTTTTCATTGGAAGAGGGCACGATGACTCCCCGACAGAGAGAATTCTTAGAAAGCAGAGAAGGCACTTTGCCGATCAAGGGGATTCATCTGACTTATTCAAATCAGGTTCACGGAGACCAGATTATTGTCGTCAATGAGTCATTGGCTTCTCAGGAAGCTCTCATCCCCGCGGACGGGCTTATCTCTAATGTCTCAGAGATCCCCTTGGCAATTCGAACGGCTGACTGCCTGCCGGTATTCCTTTATGATCCTAGCCATCGATGTATTGGACTGGTGCATGCGGGCTGGCGCGGGAGTCAGAAGGAGATCGTGAGGAAGGCGGTTGAAAAAATGCAATCCTGGTGGGATGTGCGCCCGTGCGATTTGCAGATTGCTTTCGGCGCTGCGATGAGATCCTGTTGTTATCAGGTGGGAGAAGAATTCCGTAATTACTTCTCCCAGGACATAGAGAAGAGGGAAGATCATCTTTACCTGGATTTAATCCAGGCCAATAAGAGGCAGTTAATTGGACTAGGGATAACAGAAGATCAGGTCTTTGATTGCGGCCTTTGTACCTGTTGTGACCGAAGATTTTTCTCTTATCGCCGAGAAGGATCCCGGGCGGGAAGGATGATCTCAGTTATCATGCTGAAATCAAAAAATTCTTAATCAACTAAAACTTAAATTTCGAGGGAGAAGTGCTGGGGGTGCTGGAAGTTGTTGAACTTGATTTAGTTGTTGTGCTGGAAGAGCTGGAAGTTGTTGAACTACTACTATTTGTTGGATCAGAACAAAAAGTAGTAACTGCAATACACTTAGGCGCCAAAGATAAGCTAACCCCTGAACCAGCTAATCCAGCTAAATAATGACAATTTGCTTTTATTGCTGGTCCATTAGGCCCATATGGATATTTTGGGTCTTTTAAGATATCTGCTATTGTTGCGTCGCAAGTACCTACCCCCGGCTCTACCACCGGCTTGACCGTTATTCTCGTTGTCTTACCAGTTTTCCCGGCAAAAACAAAAGATAAATTCAGATTTAATATAAGCACACTTCCCATCAAAACCAGCAAACTAATTTTTAGTCCCTTAATCATGTGAATCATTCCTTTCTACTATAAGTTATCAAATTTATTATTCTCTGAGTATTCATTCTTATAAAATAAAAGTTACGATTAAAGAGTAACATATTTTTTAGAAAAAAACAAGATTGCTAAACCACCAAAAAAACCACCAAAAATTTATATTTCCTTAAAGTAATTGTATCTACTATAATAAACGTTCCCATTTGAAAGTCCTGAAAAGGCTTGAGCGGGGCTCCACCATTCAAGATGAGGGGATAATTGGTATGAATATTGTTGTGTTGATAACAGCAAAGGATAGCCAGGAGGCTCAAAGAATAAGCCAGCAATTGGTTGCGGAGAAATTGATTGCCTGCGCCAATATCCTTCCCGGCATTCAATCCATTTTCTGGTGGGAATCCAAGGTGGATCAAGCCTCAGAAACCTTGTTAATCTTGAAATCTCAAAAAAGATTACTTCCTAAAATCATTAAAAGGGTGAAAGAGCTGCACAGTTATCAAGTCCCCGAGGTGATTGCCTTACCTATTGTCGGGGGACATAAGGATTATTTGGATTGGGTTGAAGAATCTTGCCGATGATCAATCGTTTCAATTAAGGAGGTTCATTCCATGAATGATCTTGTTCGAATAGGAGTTTTCTTATTAATACCTTTTTTAGGATTCGTGTTAACCCCCGGTCTTGCTGTGGGTCAATTTTTTGTTATTGAAAATCCCCTTTTAGGGGAAAAAGCCCCTGACTTTACCTTGGATTCGATTCGGGGCGAAAAAATTAACCTGCATCAGTACCGAGACAACAGTGCCGCAATTATATTTTTTTGGGCGACCTGGTGCCCTCACTGCCGGGAGCAATTGAGGGAATTAAATACTCAAGGGGAAGGCCTCAAAGAAAAAGGTTTTAAATTGATTATTGTGGATTTAGGAGAGGAGGCAGATCGTGTGCAGTCGTACGTGGAGAAACAAAAGATCAATTTTGATGTGTTGTTGGATCAGGATTCTAAGGTTGCCGAGTCCTACGGTCTGATCGGTGTCCCTACTTATGTCATCGTGGATCATACAGGTCTTGTGCGGGCCGTTGAACATTCTTTGCCAGATAATGTCAGTGAGATTGTTCATCAACAGGAATAACAAACTATTTTTTTGACATATTGTCTTCAATGCTAGCTCTCAGCCGTAAGAGAGTGAGAAAATCTTGAAAGGCTTCGTTCCGGCGGCCCTCTAAGATTTTCTTAGAATACTCCTCTTTAGTCTTCTGGTATTCCTCACTATTCATAGCCTCAAAAGTATCCAGATGAAGGATACAAAAACCCTTCCCGATTTCAATGACATCACTGATTTTATTTTCATTTTGAAGTGAAAATGCCGCCTCCTGGAATTCCCTTGCTAATCCGATAGCCGGAATGTATTCCCCTCTTTTAAACAAAGGCGTTTGTTGCACCTGTAGCCCTAACCCTTCAGCTATCTCCGGAAAGGGTTGAGAGGAAGATTTTTCCTTTATGACCTTCCATTGATGACCGGCCTGTACTTGAGCGATCTTTTTCGCTCCTTCGAGAAGGAAAGATTCTTTAACCTTTTCCTTAATCTCTGGCAGTTCCGGGATATAGGTATCTCGCTTTTCCTTTAATTTGAGGATCAGATATCCCTCAGCTGTTTCAATGGGTTCGATCATTTGACCCGGATCCAATTGGAAGATTTTTTGCAGCAACTCATAAGACCAGCCGATTTTTAGATTAGGCTGTTCGATGTTAAAAAAGCCGCTTTCTTGGATAGGTAATTGATAAGTTTCCGAAATCCCCTTAAGATCCGGCGCCTGCTGCAGTTTATTGAAGATTTCCCAGGCCTTGGCGGCGATATCTTCCGTTGGAAGATCTTCATTTTCCTGCCAGGGGTCTTGAGACTCCTCGGAGTCCGCTGCTTTTTTAGGAAACGGGAGGACCAGATATTCCACGTTCACACTGGGAGGGGAGAGGAATTGGTTTTTATGATCCAGATAATATTGTTCAATCTGTGTTTCTGTGTAACTCACTTGATTTTTGTAGTTTTCGACTGGGATAAGGAGATAACTGACCTGAACTTTTTCATTTTCATTTTTATATTCTTGCAGTATTTCTTCTTCTGGGATCGTCAGTTCGCTGGTTTCTTGCTCAAATAATTTTTTTATCTTGAGCATATTCCGGAGGCCTTCTTCAAAGTCTTTTTGGGTGCAATTGAAACGGGGGTCAGAACCACATAAGAACACATTGGATAATATATGATTGTAAAGGGTCAAATCGAAGATTCCATCCCGCTGAAAAAATGGATACTCTTGAATCGTTTGGATCACTTCTTGATCATCGACAGTGAGTTTTCTTTTGTCGGCTTCATGGAGTAAGATCAGCCGATCCCAAGTCTCGGAAGTCAAATTTAAATATTTATGAATTTTGGAAAAATTATCCCCATATAAAAGTTTAGACCGGTGAACGATATGCAGATAGTTTTGTTGGAATTCTTCCAGGGTCACTCTTTCTGAGAACATTTTACCAGCATAATTGACCTGGCCCCGCTGACCTATTAAATATGACTGACTCAAGATGCCAAATGAAAGGATGATCAATAGGGCTAGAGCCCATAGGATTTTCTTCATCAATCCTTTTTTACGGATGAATTTCAGCATTTTTATCTCCTTTTCCCTTAAGAAACTTTTCAATTATATCCCTCAGGGTTTGAATTGACAAGCGAAAAGGAAACTAAAGGAACAAAGGAACAAATTCTCTTTACAATAATTTTTGGTGAGGGTATAATAACCGCCTCATAAAATTTTTGGAATGAAATGTTGGTTGGCGGTTTTAAATTTTATATAAACCATTAAAAATAAAGCAGATAGAATGATTACTAAGAAACTCAAATTGGGCCTTCCTAAAGGTAGCCTCCAAGAATCAACCTTTAAAATATTTGGAAAGGCAGGATATAAAATTTTTGTTTCCAGTCGTTCTTACTTCCCTTATATTGATGATTCTGAGATTGAACCTATCTTACTAAGACCTCAGGAGATGTCGCGTTATGTAGAAGATCAAGCCTTGGATTGTGGGATCACTGGCGCGGATTGGGTCATTGAAAATGATTCAAAAGTAGCTGTGCTGGCTGATTTGTTTTATGCTAAACAAAGTTCGGTTAAGGTGCGATGGGTTCTGGCGGTGCCCCAGGACTCCCCAATTATGATTGTAGAGGATCTGAAGGACAAAAGAATTGCCACAGAAGTTGTTAATATAACGAAAAATTTCCTTAAAAAGAATAATGTCTCAGCTGAAGTCGAATTCAGCTGGGGAGCAACCGAGGCCAAGGTTGCTACTGGGCTGGTTGATGCCGTAGTGGAATTAACTGAGACGGGAAGCAGTCTTAAAGCCAATAACTTGAGAATTGTCGCTACTATATGTGAGTCTAATACACAATTCATTTCTAGTGAATTAGCCCTTCAAGATCTATGGAAGAAGAAAAAGATGGAACAGCTTGTGATGTTATTAAAAGGTGCAATTGCTGCAGATTCTATGGTCGGTTTAAAGTTAAATGTCGAAGAGAGAAATCTTCCGGGTGTTCTTAAAAACTTGTCGGCCTTAAAAAATCCTACGATTTCTCGGCTCAGTGAAGAAGGATGGCTTGCAGTTGAAACTGTCACGAGTGAGGAAAATGTCCGGGAACTCATCTTGCGACTCAAGGAGGCTGGTGCCCAAGGGATTATCGAATACCCCCTTAACAAATTAATTTATTAATACAGAGTTATACTTCGTTATTGAACCGGGGATATATAAAAAGAATATTTTTTAAAGAACGTGGAGAGATTTGCAAATCGTATTAATTAACGTGTATACTTAAAATAGAAAAGGAAATCCTATGCCGTGTGGGAGAAAAAGAAAACTTAGAAAAATAAGAACTCACAAGCGTAAAAAACTCCGAAAGTTATTAAGACATCTTAAGAAGAGAGATTGGGCATAAGTCTACCCGAAGACGTCTTTCAAAACAGGATCAGGAAGAGTAAATCATGAAATTAAGGTATTTATCCCTCATAATTTTAAGTGTATTCTTTATCTCTTCTGTATCGATGAGCGAGGGAATTCATTGCGCTTTTGCCGAAGAGGAAGAGGATTTTGTGGAGACTTTAAGCCATTATACGATGGGAGTCATCCATGAATATGATGGAAGGGTCACTTCGGCTATTGCTGAATTTGAAAAAGCAGTAGAAATTGATCCTGAAAGTTATGTGATTCATTTGAAGCTTGGCATTGACTATGCCCGGATGGGGTTGTTGGCTCAGGCAATTTATGAGTTAAAGTTGGCCTCTCAATATAATTCAGAGGATCTCCAGTCTCATTATCTATTGGCTCTGGTTTATTCTGCCAGGAAGGAATTTGATAAGGCAACTGAGGAATACGAGATTATCCTGAAATCTTACGCGGAATCTGATCCTCAGAATATTGAGATTTATGGATATTTAGGACAGTTATATTATTCTCAAAAAAAATATTCAGAGGCCATTGATCAATTTGAGAAATTCCTAGAGCTCGAGCCGGATAATGCCGATGTGATGTATTTATTGGGGTCACTTTATTTAGAGCTAGGAGAGCGTTTTAAGGCAGTTGAATTTTATTCCAAATCCATCATCATTAACCCCGATCATGACGGAAGTCTAAATTCTCTTGGTTATATTTATGCTGAGGATGGGGTTCGTTTAGATGAAGCCAAACAATTAATTGAGAAGGCCCTTAAAATTGATCCTTCCAATGGGGCATACTTCGATAGTTTGGGATGGGTTTATTTTAAAAAAAAGATGTACTCGGAGGCTCTGGAGAATTTACAATTGGCTAATACAAAGATGAAAGATCCGGTGATTTACGAGCATCTGGGGGATGTCTATTATGAGATGAATCAAATGAGTGAGGCCAAAAGGTATTGGGAGCTTTCTTTAGAGCTTCTCCCTAATCAGGAACGCATTATTCACAAACTTAGTCAGATAAAAAGTCTTCAAGCTATGCATGTTTCTCAATAGAATTTTTACAGTATAGGATATATAAATTTTCTAACGGCTGGCTGATTTTCCTAAAGATTTATTCAGATGAAATCGCCTCAGTGCAAGCTTTATCTAAAATATTTAAGAAAGCTGGTCCGAAAATTCCTTTCCTAGACTTCAATGAAGATATGGCATCTATAAGGAGGAATTTTCATGGAATCTCACCCACCATTAATATGATTTTTTAATGAAAAGTTGTATCTTCCGATCCCCTGCCAAGTTAAATCTTTATTTAAAAGTTCATAACAAACGACCGGACGGTTATCATAATATCACAACCCTTTTTGAACGAATTGATCTCTGTGATGTGATTCATGTGAGGCGAGCTGCAAAGGGTAAGGTGAGGATATTCTGTGAGCATCCAGATGTCCCCACCGGCCCTCAAAATTTGGTCTATAAAGTTGCCCAGATTTTGAGGGAACGGTATAAGGTTACTTATGGAGTAGATATCGTTATTGAAAAAAAAATCCCTGTTGCCGCTGGCTTAGCCGGGGGCTCTAGCAATGCCGCTTGCGTGCTGAAAGGATTGAATAAAATTTGGGGCCTGGCCCTCCCATTCTCTAAAAAAATCGAAATTGCGCAGATGGTGGGGGCGGATGTCCCATTCTTCTTGTATAACACAAGTTGGGCCCTGGGAACCCATCGGGGAGATCAGATTCAAAAACTTTCCATTAAAACACGGATATGGCAGATCTTGATTGTCCCCCGTTTTAGATTATTGACTCGGAAGGTGTTTGGGGGCTTGAATTTGCAGTTGACAAAGCCAGATGTTGATGTTAATATGCTGGCTCATTATTTAAGAAATAATGATATTACTCTCCTAAGCAGTAACTTAATTAATGATTTAGAATCCAGTATCCTAAAGCAAAAACCCGTCTTAAAGAAGATAAAAGAAAAGATCATGAGCTTGAATCCTTTGGGAGCCTGTTTTTCCGGTAGCGGCCCTGCTATCTTTGGTCTCACGAGGTCTTTCAATGAAGCAGAGGCAATTAGGCAAATCCTTCAAAAACGGTTTTCTCAAGTTTATGTTGTTCGAACCATTTGAGGAGAGGAGCAAACCATGGAGATTACAGAGATTCGAGTCTTTGTCAAGGAAAGTCAAGATAAGAAACTCAAGGCTTATACAACTGTGACCTTTGATAATGTCTTCGTCGTACGAAATATTAAGATTATCCAGGGATCCAATGGTTTGTTTATTGCCATGCCCTCTCGAAAGCTCAAGGCTCCTTGCCCCAAGTGTAAATTTAAAAATGAGATCGGAAGTAAATTTTGTAATCAATGCGGATCATCAATTAATATTCAAGAAAAAGATGCGGAAGAAGATTCCAAAACTGAGCACCGAGATATAGCCCATCCTGTAACGAAGGATTTTAGGGAATATTTGCAATCAAAAATTCTGGAGGCCTACAAAAAGGAACTGGGGGAATAAAGATTCATAAAACAGTTTTTCTTGAAATAGGTATCTCCCTAAAAATCTTGAATCGAGACTTAGAAATGTCTCAAATCATAAGGGGGAATAGATAAAGAAACCTTTCCCCTGAGCTGGAAACCCCAACTCCGAATTAGAAAATAATCCTCTCCTCGAGAGCTCAATGAGTGAAGTTTTTCACCTAGTGGGTGAGGCGTTACCCGTAGAACCCCAATTTTGCATAGCAAGATTGGGGTTGAAAAAGCATTTCTAATTCGGAGTTGGGTTGAAACAATCCTTCAATTAAAAATCATTTTAGAATTTATTCATTCTGATTTAAAAAGGCTAATCATTATGAGGCAGCGTAAATGATTATTAGTGTCATTGCTCTTTTTAAGAAAATGATTTGCCCGGTGGTGTAATTGGTAACACACGAGCCTTTGGAGCTCGGTTTCCAGGTTCGAGCCCTGGCTGGGCAGCGGAATTGGATAGATAGAAGGTATCTTAAAAATTACCCGTGAATCAGATGTCCACGGACCGAAGACAGCGAGTTTTAATAATTTTTGATGCTTTTGAGTTTATAAGAAATTAACGGTGAGAAGATGGCAGTACGAGATCATATCAATATTTATAATAACTGGATGATTGTTAAGGACCCTGACAGGTGCATCTTTTAAAAACAATTATCTTGGCCGCAGGACAAGGGACTCGAATGAAATCCGAGTCCCCGAAAGTGCTACAGTCAATTTGTGGGAAACCTCTCATCCAATATGTGCTGGAAGTCGCTCATCGTATTGGTTCTTTGAAAATTTATCTGGTCGTAGGTTACAAAAAAGAACAAGTCTTAGGCTTCGTTCAACACTGGCTTGGTCAGCCTTCAGGGAGGATGGGGGATCTTAAAAGTAAAATCGTTCCTGTCATTCAAAAAAAAATACTGGGGACGGCGGAAGCGGTAAGATCGGCACAGGGTTATTTTAGACAATACCAGGGAAACGTCTTAATCCTCGGAGGGGATGCTCCTATTGTTGAGCAGAAGACTTTAAAGAAATTGATTGCTTTTCATCATTCTCGGAAGGCGGATTGTACATTTTTAACGGCTGTCGTTGAATGTCCCTATGGTTATGGTCGAGTGGTTCGCCAGGAAGATGGTTCAATTTCAGCGATCCTTGAAGAAAAGGATACTCAAGAAAAAGAACGACAAATTCAGGAGATCAATGTGGGGGTTTATTGCTTTAGAAGCGCTCCGTTGTTTGATCTTATTAAAGAAATCCGGTTGAATACTAAGAAGAAGGAATTTTATTTAACTGATATTATTGAGTTGATGGGAAAGAATGGCCTTCGTATTGAATCTGTTCAGACTCGACAAGATTGGGAAGGATGGGGGGTCAACACCTATGAGGATCTTGCCTCAGTTGACACTGTGATGCGGCAGAAGATATTGAAGCTATGGATGCGGCGGGGAGTTAAAATAGTAGATCCACAGACCACATTTATTGATTCCGATGTTTATATCGGGCCGGGGACAACCGTTCGTCCCTTTACGGTGATTGAGAATAATGTTCGTATTGGGAAAAAATGTGTTGTTGGCCCATTCTCTCATTTAAGACCTGGAACAAGGATCGGTGCCCGTGTCGAGGTGGGAAATTATACCGAGATTTCTCGTACACAGATGGGAGATGATACTCTTTGTAAACATTTTAGTTTTTTGGGAGATGCGCAAGTGGGCCAGCGGGTTAATATTGGTGCGGGTGTTGTGACTGCTAATTTTGATGGCCGTAAAAAAAATAAGACAATTATCAATAAGGACGCTTTTGTAGGTTCAGATTCCATCCTTATCGCTCCGGTGAAGATCGGCCAGGGAGCTATAACGGGAGCAGGTTGTGTGGTGACCCAAGGAACCGTAGTCCCTAAAAAAAGAGTTATTAAAGGGGTCCCGGGAGAAATATCGTTAAAGGGAGTCAAGGGATGAATAATTTAGCCATAGTAACAGGCAATGCTAATCCCAGATTAGCCGAAGATATTTGTCGTTCCCTGCAAGTCCCGATGACGGAGGCTAAAGTGGGAAGATTCAGTGAGGGCGAAATCAGCGTTCAGATCCAGGAGAATATCCGCGGGAAAGATGTTTTTATCGTCCAGCCAACCTGTCCTCCCCCAAATGAAAATTTGATGGAACTGTTAATAATGATTGATGCTGCTCGTCGTGCTTCGGCGAAACGTATCACTGCGGTTTTGCCCTATTATGCTTATGCTCGACAAGATCGCAAAGACCGCCCCCGGGTTCCGATTACAGCAAAATTGGTAGCTAATCTGATTGTAGCTGCGGGTGCCAATCGTGTTTTAACTATGGATCTGCATGCCAATCAGATTCAGGGATTTTTTGACATTCCAGTCGATCATCTGTATGCTATCAATGCTCTGTGTGATTATTTTCACAACAAAAAATTGAAAAACATCGTGGTGGTCTCCCCGGATGTCGGGGGAATTAAAATGGCCCGAGCTTATGCTAAAAATTTAGGGGCGGGGTTAGCCATTGTCGATAAAAGACGAACAAGTCCCAACACCATTGAAGTGATGCATATTTTGGGAACAGTAAAAGATAAAATTGCGGTGATTGTGGATGATATTGTGGCGACGGGAAGCTCTATCATTGAAGCTGTTGAAGCCTTGATGAAAAAAGGTGTGATTTGTGTTTATTCTGCGATCAGCCATGGAATCCTCTCCGGAAATGCCTTGGAGCGTATTGATGACTGTAAGGATATTAAAGAATTGGTGATTACAGACAGTATTCCCCTTAAAGATCCAGAAAAGTGTCCCAAGATCAAAGTGGTTACGGTCGCGCCATTATTAGCCGAGGCCATTAATCGTATTCATCATGAAGAGTCGATCAGTATCTTGTTTGATGAGGCTAAGCTCGAAGACCTTTTGAAGAGTTAGAGGAACTTGACTTCCCAACTTGGAATTAGAACATAATCCTCTCCTCGTGAGCTCGATGAGGGAAGTTTTTCACCCAGTGGGTGAGGCACTGCCCGTCGTAAAAGCAATTCTAAATTGGAGTTGGGGTTGACGCATTCGATGACAATCTCAGAGGTCTATAAATGGGTTGTCTAAGATTTTTATTACTTTTGAGAGGCCCTGAGGTCATGCGGTATTAGTCAGCTAAAATTAATTAAGGATGAAGAGGTAATCCAATGGATGAAATTAAGTTAGATGTTCAAGTTCGAGGTGAGATTGGGAATCGAATGATCAGGCAGATCCGTCGGCAAAAATTTTTTCCGGCGATTGTTTATGGAGGCGGAAGCAAGCCTACCCCAGTTAAAATTGAAAAACGATCCTATGAGCGAATTATCCGCCATCACAAAGGACAGAGTGTTGTTCTGCATCTTCAGGTTTATAATGGGGATAAAAAGTTACGTGATTATTCGGTCATTGTGAAAGAAGAGCAATATCATCCTGTGACCGATGAAATCTTGCATGTTGACTTTAAGAGAATTTCTTTAACGGAAAAAATTGAAGTCAAAGTGCCGGTGGTCGGTAAAGGGGAGGCTAAAGGTGTTAAACAAGAAGGAGGATCCCTGGATCACAGAATTTGGGAGATAGATATCATCTGTTTACCGACCAATATCCCTCAGAAGATTGAGATCGATGTCACTTCATTAGCTATTGGCGATACTATTCATGTTAAGGATATCATTCTTCCCGAAGGAGTCATTACTAAACATGATCCTGAGGCCGTACTTTTCACCGTGGTGCCGCCAATGAAAGAAGAGATTGTCAAAGAGACTGAAGGGCCCAAGGAACCAGAAGTTATTAAGGAGAAAAAGAAGCCCGAGGCACCGGAAGCGGCTTCAGAGGATAAAACGAAAGAGAAAGAAAAACCCAAAGAAAAACCCAAAGAAAAGGCTAAGGCGTAACTTTGAGTTCTATTCTTTTATGAGTCAACTGTGGGAGTGGATATAGATCTGATCATAGGACTAGGGAATCCTGGTCCAAGGTATCAACTAACTCGTCATAATCTGGGGTTTATGGTTGTTGAGCATTTGGTGAAAGTTTTAGGATTTCAATGGAAGGCGAATCCGAGCTTAGAAGGAATTATCGCAGATGGATTGTGGGAAGGGCATACCATTCATTTTTTTCTGCCGCAGACTTACATGAATGAGTCAGGGAGATCCGTAAATAAATCTATTACACTTAATAAGACAGCCATTGAGAAGATCTTGGTTGTTTGTGATGATATTCATCTTGATTTCGGGCAAATGCGTTTAAGAAGATCAGGAAGCGATGGTGGGCATCATGGTTTATCCTCCCTGATTCAGCATCTGGGGACAGAGGATTTCCCGAGGTTAAGGCTGGGTGTTGGGACACCTGAATCAATGAAAAATAAAGAAGATACCCTGGTCAATTTCGTCCTGGGCAATTTTGATCATCGCGAGAAAGCGGGCTTGGATCAGTTTATTAAAAAAGCAGCTGATTGTTGTCTGCTCTGTTTACAAGAAGGGATTCCAAAGGGTATGGAGCTTTATAACAAAAGGGAGACAAATGAATAGAAAATATGAATTGGTCATTATCGTTAATGCTGCTTTATCCACAGAAGAAAAAGAGTCTATCTGTAAGCAGACAACGGAAACGGTTGTCAAGGGGGGAGGGAAGGTCATTAATTCTCAACTTTGGCTGGATAAATATAGGATGACTTTTCCTCTAAAAAAATGTTCCGAGGGTTCTTATTATCTCTTTAGTTTTGAAGGAGAGTCTTTGTCCCTTCCCCCCTTGCGGGAGACTTTAAAACAAAATGAAAATATTTTGCGCAGTGCGATTATGGCTGTTCAGCAAAAAAATTAAGTAGATCGATGGGAAAGATTGATTTGTTAAACTTTGTAGAGGTAAGGGAGGTTTGAAATGGCGAGTTTAAACAAGGTTTTTTTGATCGGAAATTTGACTCGAGATCCAGAATTGCGTTATACGCCAGCGGGAGTCGCTGTGGCTAATCTAGGAGTGGCTGTAAACCGAAGATTTCGTGATCGGTCCGGAGAGATTAAAGAGGATGTTTGTTTTGTTACAGTTACGGTTTGGGATAAACAAGCGGAAACCTGCTGTCAGTATCTGCAAAAAGGCAAGCCCATTTTTGTGGAGGGAGTATTACAGTCAAGATCTTGGGAGACAAGTGACGGACAAAAAAGAAGCGCGATTGATGTCCGCGCCGAGAGGGTTCAATTTTTAAGCCCTCCAGTCAAGAATGTTGAATCCGTGAGTAATACAAGTGGAGTCGGACAAGATACTGCCAATGCATCCGTGAATAATCCCGAACAAGATGTCGTCCGTGCCGAAGATATCGCCTGGGATGAATAAATTCAACAATGATATTTTCAAATGCCGGTGTACAGGATGCCTCAAAGTGGCATGATAAATAATTTTTTAAAATAAGTAAAATCTTACTTAACAGGGCAATACTGTCATGATTAAAGGAGGATCGATGAGAGGGGAAAGAAATAAAATGGGTGATTCTGATCGCGATCGAGGGAATCGACCATATCGGGGACATAGGACCATAAGGTATGAATTGCCTAAAGATACCATCATTGATTATAAAAATTTAAATGTTTTACAAAAATTCGTAACTGATCGAGGTAAAATTTTACCACGCAGGATTTCAGGCATTTCTACCAAACAACAAAAACTTTTGGCCATAGCGATTAAGCAGGCTCGGTATCTAGCCCTTCTTCCTGTGGGAACAGCAAAAAGGAAATAACTATGAAGGTGATACTTTGTCAAAATCTAGAAAGTCTTGGTAAAGAGGGAACAGTTGTGCGGGTTAAAGATGGTTATGCCCGTAATTATCTTCTCCCTAAAAAGCTGGCCTTTGAGGCCACACAAACCAACCTCAAGAAAATTGAACTGCAAAGAGCGAAGAAAGTCGTTCAAGATGAAAAAATTTTAAAAGAAGCTCAATCTTTGGCTGAAAAGTTTGGCAAGATCTCCTGTACGGTCAATGTTGAGGTCAATGATATTGATAAACTTTATGGTTCGGTGACTCAAGCGGAGATCGCTAAGGCCTTAGAAACGGAAGGCTTTCAGATCGACAAAAAGAACATTATTTTGGAGAAGCCCATTGAAGAGTTGGGCATTTTTGATGTTGAAGTTAAAGTTCACCCGCAGGTAACGACCAAAATCCGACTATGGGTCACGAAGAAGTAAAAGTCCCTCCGCAGAATATTGAAGCGGAGCAATCAGTCATGGGGTCTATGCTCATTGATGAAGAAGCCATCGGCTTAGCGTTGGAAATTTTAGATGAAACCTGCTTTTATAATGAATCCCACCGTAAAATCTTCACAGCAATACTCGACCTCTATAACAATCATAAAAAAGTCGATCTTATCACCCTTCCTGATAAGTTAAAAGGCGATGGTGTATTGGAAGAGGTCGGGGGTGTATCCTATTTGACGTCTTTAATTGATCTTGTTCCGACCTCTGCCCATGTTGAGCATTATGCCACAATTGTTAAGGAAAAAAGTGTCTTAAGAAAATTGATCCGCAATGCAACCCAAATCGTCAACGAAAGCTTTGTGGGCCAAAATAATGTTCATCTGATCGTTGATTCTGCTGAGCGGTTGATTTTTGAAGTCGCGGATCTTAACTTGCGTCAAAGGGTCATTCCTATCAAAGAGC
>CAYJUK010000013.1:0-20658 GCA_964373335.1 uncultured Planctomycetales bacterium
CCCAACAGCTTTTTTGGCATTGATGGCAGCTCGAGTTCCCAATCGAGCACCCATGGCAACTAATAAAACCCCGGCGGCAACATTTTCTAAAGTAAAGCTCTCGGGGATGTTGGTAACGAATTTATTAAAAAATCGTTTATTAGGATCCTGATCCGCCATAGCTGTAAAGAAGGCATCAGCTAAAGGCAGGCCGGCGCCTCCCACTGCCGCTGAACCAGCATATTTCAGAGTGCGAGCAAATTTAGTACTGCTGCTAAAAGCATTAGCCAATGCACCGCCCATACCCGTCAATTTCATGAGTTGTCCGGCTCCGGTAATCAGGTGTCCAAAAATAAAACCATTAATATATCCGCTGCCATAACCCTGCATGAGATCCGTAAAACTTGTGCTCTGCCCATAGAAAGCTCCCAGGGAAGCATTCACAATCGTTCCCACTTGCGCAAAATTAAATCCTTGCGCTAATGCAGACTGTCCGACACGATAAAGTCCAGCACCCACTCTACCTAAAACACTGGAGGCGTTTGCTAATTTTGCCGGAAGCTGGGCAGAAAAAAACTTTGTCATTGGGCCAGAATAACCGGTTAAAATCAGGGCCATGTTCGTCTGAAAGTCTAAAAACCGTTCATTAGATAAATAAGCAATGGTATTGGGAATACCTAATGTCAGGGCCTCGCTGATGGCCAGAGATTTTAAGTTCACTGTCTCGTGTTTGATAATATGCCATACAGACGGCAACCATTTCGAACTGAGTGAAGCTGTGGCAGCGGGTCTGGTGAGACTGGTAAGTCCATTGAGAGGCCCGGTCAAAAGGACCAACCGCGCCATATTCTCAGCTGATAAATGTTCACCGGTATTGACAAAATGCATAAAATCCGCAACACCTAATGAACCCAGGGTTATGGGATTAAGATAGGTTTTGTAAAGGAATTTAATGGTGGCCTTGGATACTTCTTTAAGACTGGCAATCATGGCTGCTGTAACCATCTGTATTCCAGCCTGCTTACCGCCTTCCTTGATGGCCTCACTCACACCAGCGATCCCTATGCTACCCAATCCGGTGACAAGCATAAGGGCTGTTAAAGGAACGGTAATGGCATCGACTGTCCCCTGAAAATTGGCCACGCTTTGATACCCCTGGGCTTCTAAAAACCATTCTTTCACCCCTGGATCAGCACTCAAGACACCAGCGCCAATACGTATTCTTCTGGTCACAGCATCCACTTCCTCATCTCTCACCAATGGCCCCAGGTCAAACTCATCAAAATCGAATTGCTTCATAAAGACTTTGCCGCCGACATATCGCACCCCAATAATATCATCCACGTTATAGTTGCCATCCCATCCATCAAAAAAGCCTCCTTTATCCACATGATGGGCGATGTCTTCCACGTTCTCATACAAATATTTGTCACCGGCAATCTTTATTGACTCTTTGTCAGCCACAAAACCATTATCTATACGGAAATAGTCAAATACCGGTTTCTTCTTACCCGCATCCGGTCCGTAATCATAAAGAACATCTTTGTCACTTTTATCTTTCTCATAAATGATTCCACCCTTTTCATCTCGTCTAGCCAAACGAACAACTGCATCATCCCAGGGCACACCATCCCCTTCAGCAATATAGATCGCCATATACAATTTCAGACCATTTCTCCATTCATCTTCTGTGACCCTACGACCCCCTTCCAGGACCTCTGCCAGCGGAACAATCCTTTTCACAATGCCTTCACCTTCATTAAACACTTCCACCTCGACCATGGCTTCTATGCTGTTGTCTAAATCAATAGATCTTTTATTACCCGTGGGCTGGCCATGCTCATCTAATAAATAAACATCGACATTATCCATTGCACTATCTAAAAATCCCCACGCTTCCCAATGATCCACTGGCATATAGGCATCGTAACCACCAATACGCACATGGACTTTGGCATCATCGTCATCGACATACTTCCATTCCCCGTTAATTTCCAGGATAACATCATCCGTCCTGGCCTGTCTCGACCCTTGAGGAATGGAGCGCAATGTCTCCCATTTTGAAGCCAGGACATAGGCAGTATATTTTGAGCCATCGGCATTGACCCGCGAGGCCATGAGCAGCTTATCAGGTGCGGCATGGAGATCATCACTTTCGATTATGACATACCGGTCTTCTTGACTTTTGTGATCAATGATCTTTACAACAACACCCTCATCGTCAGAGATTTTCCCATCTATAAATCCTGGCACCTTTTTCCCTCTTCCAATAACTTCGGCAAAGACAAAGCCCAGTCGGTTAGATTGCGTCATAACTTCATAGCCCGGCACATCTCCTGCATTGGCACGTTCCACATACCTGCTAAGTATAGGCAGGGTCGGCATGAGGATAAGTTCCCGTCCCATTGGATGAATATAACCACCTCCGAATCCCAAACTGGTCAAAAATTCACGGGCTTTCTGCGAGATGGACGTATCGGCCAGTATGGTTGTCGATGCATCACCCAAGGTTGAGGCAAAACGGTTGCCGCCTAAAAATTCCAGGCCTAATGTAGACTGGACTTTATTTCCATTTCGATCCGTCACCTCTCCTAATGAAACTATAATATCTCCTTCAGATGTAAAGCCGGCCACCTTGGTTGTCTGCAAAGGAGAATCTTTTTCCCCAGCAAGCGGAGCCTTGCCTTTCTGTTTGTCTCTGTTCAAGAAATGATAGCCCGAAGCAAAGGCCGGAGGATTCTTCTGATCTGCCCCGTAAATCTTCACCCAGGTGTTATAGTCATAGGGAGAGACAAATCCTTCATCTTGGGAATCAAACTTAGGCTCTCCCCCTTCTACAAGATTTAATCTCCAGTTATCCTCCCCTGTTGGAATTAACTCTTTACCAATCTTTGCCGCATAATTAAAATTGGTTTCATCTAGTACGAGTTTCTGAGGTTCTTCATAATTGAGGGGCGTATTCAGATCCGAATACAGCTGACTGCCTTCAGTGACTGCCACTATTAAATTTCCATTTTTATCTTTAGCAAATGTCCAGTTGAAACCATTCCAAAGGCCGTCCTCTTTAATACGCCCCTCTCCGGTAAAGGCCATATCAAGATAGGCAAGGTTCTTATGAGCCTTATTGAATATGACCTCTGTGTTATAAAACATAAAATTTTGGGTATAGCGGAGATCCACTACATGCCCTTCGCTGTCAACAATCACCTCTTCGCCATGCTCATTCATGGTTTTTTGAAGGGGTATAAAAACCCCGTCCTCTGCCGGGACAAGACTTCCATCGCTATTTCTAACTAGATCTAATTCCCCATCTCCGTTCACATCACGCATTTTGGCCCTGAACATATTTCCTCTTCCATCTGTCAGCATGAGTTTAGGAGTCCCTTTGCCCTCCAGCCAGAGCCCAGGATACCTTGCCGCCACCTCGGCTGTAGAGACATTGGCTAAGGCCTCCTGCTCAGATTTTGGGAGTTTATCCAAAATCTTTTTCTTGACCTTTTCATCACCCAAAAATTCGTACAGTTCTTTATGCTTCTCTTCAAAGTAAGGCTTGGCAATGTCAGCAAGTTCTTCTTCCGACAACTTTTCTCTAAATTCTGTGGCATCAACAGCACTGGCCATGACAGACCTGCTTAATACCCCAAACCATTTATTGATTAACTTTGAATTCTCAATTAACGCTGCAATATTTTTATCTTCCATGAGCTGAAAATACCATCCCTCATCTTCATATGCTGCTCCCTTTTTCCAGTCCTGAAGAAATTTTTCAAAATCTTCAGGGGATCGTCCAAGCTGTTCCAATCTCATCCAATCATCAATTAGCTCTTTACGATAATGCATTTCCCAGACAAGTAACAGCGACTTTTGCATAACTATTCGGGAAATTGTCTCATTTTGATTCACACCATATTTCACAGCCTTTTCAGAATTTAAGACATTCTTGAGTTCCTCATAATTTCCCCTGGAAGCTTTGTACGCCACCCGAAGCAATTTCTTTTTGGCTGCTTCATCTCCAGAGAAATATACCTCGCTTAAGAAAGCAATTTCCTCATTAATGAGGTCATTGAGAAATCCTGTATAAAAACTGTCCGGGAACCGGCCGTTTTTATAACTCTCTAGCAGCTTGACCATTTGATCTAAGGTTAAAAATTTATTTGGGTCAAATAAACCACTGTTAGAGGCCGTTTCAATGACACCGCGCATAAAAGATTTACCTTCGGCAATTCCATCCGCCAGTTTGAGGTCACCTAACCCCCCAATCGAGAAGGCCATGAATTTCGTATTCACGCCGATCTTATTGCCGTTTTTATCGATCATGATGCCCACAAATCCGGTTTTATCCTCATCTGTTCGGTAAAACCTCGTCTCTAAATGTGTTTTAAATTTCTGTCCTGTCACTTTATCAAGGAGAATGACTTCGATAATTGCCGGGACGCCTGCGCTGGCACTGTCCATAATAGGTGCCAGGTTATATGCACTACCCTTGCCGTACGGGGCATGCGGGGCCCGGCCGGTAAAGACCCAGTCCTGCTGGGTCTCATCATATTCACCCAGGGAGTAAACGAGGCCCTGTTCCGGCAAATCCACAACCCGTTTCCCATCTCCCTTCTCCTCCTTAACGATTGTATTGGCTATGCTGGCAATAACGGCCCCATCAATGGGAATCTGATAAAGATTTAATCCATCAGCCGCATTAATAAAAACTCTTGAAGAGGAGGATGGATCCGCAATGATCCCGTTTAATCCGCTTCCCTTTCTATCGTCTCCCGTAACAATGGGAAAGGCATCGGATACTTTTTCCCCTGTAACTGTAAGTGTTACCGGTCCATTCGTTCCCTTTTGAGCTAAGAGATATCCTTCCACTCCATATTTTTCGGCCTTACGTGCAGCTTCCTCTGCCTGCGGACCAGTAAAATAAATGACCTCCCCTTTCTCATTCGTTCTCGGCTCCCCATTTTCATCAATCACAACAAAGACGGCATTGCCCTGCAACCCTGTATCTGAGGCCATCGGGAATAAAGAGGATCCTCTTCCTACAGGATCAACGGGCAATCCCTCCGCCTGGCGAAAATCTAACCAGTTCAACCCTCCCCCTTGAACCGCCCCGGATCCAAGGGAAAGCCCACCATTCTGTTGGGATAATTGAGCCAATGCTATTTCTTCCGGAGTGGCCACTCTCCAATGACCGTCCGCAGATTGAGCCATCCTTTTACCTTGAGGGACGTTCAGTCCTGGTATCCCATTGAAAATTCCTGACATTTCTCCAAGATTTGGTCCTCTTGAAGACAAGGCATTCCCCTGATTTAGATATGCAAGCATTCTAAATAACATGGCAATCGTTTTGACCTTGGGATCCATTGATTCGGATGTGCCTGGTAACCCAGAAGATGCCGGATCCTTCCCACCGGCAATGGCCTTTTCAATTACCTTCTCTGCCTGTTCGGTCTTAGCAGCCTCAAAAATCAAGCGCCCATTATTGTCAAAATAGACATTTACTCCTTCGGCAGGCCTTTCAGCGCGTTCGGCCACCGGCCCTTGAGATCCTTCTCGCACTCCAATAGATGCACCCAATGGACTTTCATATAAAGTTACGCTTTCTTTGCCATCTCTGACCTTAACATAGCTCTTCGCTATCTCACCGGATTTATGAATATGTAACTCCGTTTCACCATAGACCAATTTTTCGCCATCCGGTCCGAATTTTTCGAATGTGTATACAAAATCCTTACTCGGCTTCAATCCGTTAAAATTCGGATGCGTGTAATCGCGCGACAATTCAGTGAAATTTTTGCCTTCCAAGGCGAGATAATCCTGCTTTGTGAGATAATCTTCCTTATCATTATGCCGCGTCCACAAGGATTGAAAGGTTTGCTGAAAACCGGCTCGAAAGATCCCTTTTAGACGCAGCTGGGAAACGGTGTCGGTCCAGGCCTCGACCTCAGGCCCGGCACCGGTTGCCGCCGGCGGAATCAGCCCGGCAATAATGGCTTCCTTCGTTTCGTAAGGAATAAAAGAAAGGGTCTTGCGTAGCAATACACTTGTATTGCTTTCATCCTGGATATACGGCAGGCCTTCAAGAAAATCAATCTGGCCGAAATTAAGGAAGATCTTGCGGTCCCGGCCATGACTATAGGTGCCCAGGCCCTTGTTGGGATCCTTGTCCGCAGGCTCCTGTTCCACTTTAAACCCGCTGGTAAGGGCCAGAAGCGGACCGTCTGCGCCAGAATACGTGTAAGCCGCCTGCTTCATCAACTGCGGGGCATGCTGGACGTTGCCGGTGAAAATGTACTCGCCGGCGGTAATGGAATTGAGGCGGGCGACCTCCAGAACAGCCTGTTTATTTCCCTGAAGAGCAGCAAATGCTTGTTTTTCCCCTTTGGCCAGAGCCTGGATGAAAACTGTGAAACTATCTTGTTTATCCGTTGCTTTAAAGGCATCGGGATTATCCTTCCATAGCCTCTTAACAGCATCTATGAATGATCTCTGTTCAGCATCACTTAATCCTCCTTCACCGAGTTTCTCAGCAAGCTTGAAAAGATTTTCTGCCTGGGCCTTTTCATCCTTCTCTTCTAATACAGAAATCAAATAAGAAACAAAATTTAGCTGTACAGGATTCAACTCGCCAAAGACATTCACCAGCCCCTCGTCCACGGCCCTTTCCCGGCCTGATAGCAGGGCAATCTTGTGGACAATGGAACGATTGCCGTTAATAAGCTTATGCAATTCCGGATTGTGTTTTTCTAAAGCCCCCATCAAAGAATCAAAATCCGTAAAATATCCTCCCGGGAAATTATTCCCATAATGGCCCAATGTATCAATAAACTCCTGGATCTGCGAATCGGACAAATCCAATTCCTTCAGAGCCGCAGCAAGCTCCCCATCCGAACTCTGAGTCAGACCCCACATAAAATGCTCGTTAACCTCATCATCCAATACCGTTGTCACAATCCTGAACTTTTTCTCCACCTTGCTGCCCATAATCGTATCCTTTTTTTTCATAGCTGCTATCAGGGTGTCAAAATTCTGCAGGGATTCAGGATCTCTCTCCTGAATCTCTTTAAGTCTCTCCTTAAACTGCTCTTTCTCCTTCTTCGTCAGGCTGACGGCGTTCAAGGCCGTTTCTAGATCATCGCCGCCTCCGCGAACTCCCACCATAAACGAATTGCGTCTTTCCTGCGCCGCTTCCATATCGGCATAGACCTTTTTTGTCGGCGCCAGAAGATTATTCTCAAGCAGGGCCAGAATATCCTTCGCCGACTCCGCGAGCTCTATATGCAGAGATCCCGTATCCTTGAAGGCCTCAGGCTTAATTGCATAGAGCCTGGACAGAGCCGCAATGGCCAGATTCTGTTTACCCTGATCCTTTAATCCCATGGAGGCTAAGGCCTCGCGCACTTTTACATCATCCTTAGCAATGATGCCCTCGGTGATCTTATTCAGCGCCTCATTGGATTGTCTTAATTCCGCTGCCTCAATGGCTGCGGCCGGTTTCTTATTAAAATCCGACACCTCTTTCATGAAGGCCCTGACATCGGCCTCAAGCTCTTCCTGCGTCGATCCCCGTCCATCCAGCGTAAATTTAAAATCCTCCTCTCCGGAGAATTTAGAGGCCAATCGGGCGAGGAGGTTCCCCTGTCCCACTCTGATATTTCCTTGCTCATCTTTAACGAGAAACTCTGTTACTTCCGGATATCCTTCCTTGCCAGGCTCTGAATGAACAGTCTCTGTTGCTGTCCCTTTGGGGCCGGTGTATTTTCTTGTTAAGGTTACTTTTCCGCCTTTTAAATCAGGCTGGGAATAGCCGCCGCTTAAATCATGTTCAAAAATAAAACGTCCATCCTCCATAACAATTGTATCCGTCGACTTCTCTCCCTGAAGTCCATCTTTACCGAAATGAGTGAGGATAATGAACTCAGCCAACTGCAAGATTCCCTTGTTGAAATACCCGCGCCGCTCCTGCTCTTTGATCGGAGTCTCCATTTTCAGATTTAAGAGACCCCAGAACAGAGAGTGTTTCTTAATATCGGATTCAGTAATGACAATAAGGCCGTGAGAACCATCCCCGGGAAAAACATTAAATCCGATCACATCCAGCACGCCAGTATGCAGCCAGAGCTGATCCGAACGCTGCCACGTCTCGCCTTCCTTAGCCTTCTTTCTTGTAATCAAGGTCTCCCCAAGATGGAGGACATCGTTTGGATTTTCCTTGTCTCCAAACCGAGTAAAAGTCCCGGTGCTGAAATCAGCATTATTAAAATCCTTACTTTTTATGACACTCTTAAGAGCAACTTCAAAGGAACTGAAAAGCAGTGGATTAAACCAAAAGGACAGCCGGCCGGCACCGTGGCCTTCGACAAATGCCTTTTCATTATCCATGAATTCCTGGGTTCGATCCTCATCCACCCCGGCAATATCAACGTGGACGTGCCGGAAATTAAAATCTTTCTTTTCTCCATCGGCCAGTTCGATTTCTTCCTGAACCTCCTCAAATTCTTCAACAATCTCTCCGGCAGCCGCGGTTTTCCGGCGGAATCCTGTCGGCAGACGGCTTGAACCCTTTTCTTCTTCTTTTTTCTCTTCTGCCGCCGCTCCACCCTTTGCTTCATCCGCTGATTTAACCCCCGCCTCCTTGGTTTTCTCCGCATCAATAGTGATGCTATTGGTATTCCCCAACGGGATCTTCCAGGGGAATACCGACCGGCCTTCTGCCAGGTCCAGGGCAATCCTACCGGCGTCGGGACCTTTTTTCAGCCACGAATTCAAAGCGAGATCACCCTCTTTAAAACTTAATATGACCCGGCGTCCGCCGTCAGACAACTCCTCAACCTCGCTGCCTCGCTCGGAAGGATAGCCTTCTTTCCCTTTCCCTTTAGGAGAGAAGGTGTATTCCATCTCTGAGCCGTCAAAGAGTTTGACTCGGACATTGAAACGATCAGTCAAGTATGTCTCCGCTAATAAATTACTTGTCTCTGTTCTTAAATCCACCGGGATGCCGATAGACGCGTCTGTTCCCTCAATTCTTTTCGGAAGCTTAAAGGTCATAAAGGAAATATCAAATCCCGGGGCCTCTCCGTAAATTCCTCCGCGGACGGACTCCCAATCTTGAGCTGCTGCAAGAAGGGATTTAACCGCATCCCCGATCATCGGAATTGATTCCAGGGATTTCAAAAACTTCAGAGAATTCAAGAATTTCCCAACGTTAAACGTAAAATCTTGCTTTAAGGGAATCAGTGTTTTGCCCAGATGGAACAGCAAGGGTGTCTCGCCAGTGCCGGTTGTATAAAATTCAATGTCCTGCCGGCCTTTTTCATCCTTATCCACTTTGACAATCACATTCATAGCGAGGAGATCTTTGATCGGCGTACGGCCGAATTCCTTCCCGAACACAAACACTCCCATTCCACGAAAAACTCCGGAATCACTTAAGAGGATGCGAAAGGGATATTCTTTAAGCGGCGGATCGGGTTTCTCCTCAGTCTTCTTTTTGGTTTCTTGCTTTAACTCGGCCCCTTGCTCAAGCTTTTTCTGCTGCCGCGCGATCCAAGCCACCATTTCAGGACCCAAAAGATTGCCCGGCTCCTTTAATTTGGTTTTCATATCATAGGGCAGTTTGGCCTCTTCTACTTTCTTCTCACCTTCAGTTTTAACCGCATCTTTTTTCTCTTCCTTCTTCTCCTCTTTAATGAGGCCAAGGTCAACCGCCGCTTGCTTGGAAGACGCCAGTTTGACCGCCCCACCTTCAGGCGCGACGAATAAATCCGCCTGGCCGGTCTTGGGATTGTAATCGATCACCGCCCCGGTGAGGGCAAGATTATAATGCAGTCTTCCGCCTTTTCCCTGAACAAGGCGATTGACTCCCTTTTGATCCGTCTCCAAAAGCTGACCCAAGGCCTCGGTAAATGTTTGCCCTAAGATACTGTCCAATTGTTGGACAATGGCTACCGTTCCATCTTCGGCACCTTTGGGATCAAAGCCGGATATTTTATTGAGAATATCTGTCACGCTCTCGCCATCTTGCTGCCCTTCCTTTTTCTCACCGCTTTTCTCCCCTCCATCGTCCGGCTTCGGTTCAAATGAGGCAAGGAGATCATATTCATTTTTCGCGTTGGTCTTCTGGCCAAAAGCAGTATAAGTCTTGGCTGTGGAGATCGCCGTTGATTCGGCCTCGCCCTTGCGCATCCCCACCAGTCTGAAATATTGAGTGGATTCGCGCGGATTCAGCAACCCATCCACGGACAACGTCAATTTGGCCAACGCTAAACGAACTCCCCCAATTTTTCCTTTCAAATATTCCATTGCCCTTGGATCTCCTCTCAATGCGGCTTCCCTGGCTCCCTCTGGCAATTTCCCATCAATATCGGCTGGATCAAAACCCGCCTGCTTGACGACCCAGTCCATCGCCTCAGTAAATAAGGCAAATTGATCCTCAGAGATCTTCCCTTCTTTAAGTCTTTTTTCCAATCCCTCTTTGAGTTTAATCAAACCAGCCAGCCCTTTCAATGCACCAAGCGCGGCCACTGCGTTCAAAATCGTCAGCCGGTTCTTGAGCGTTAAGAAACCCTGATAACCGCCTTCAATAATGAAATCCGGCAGGCCGGCCTGGGCGATCAATTCGAGGACTTTTTCTATTGTTTCAAAAGAGGTATCCTCGGTCTTTTCAAATGGGTCCTCGCCAGCTAAAAGATCCGAGACCTTAACTCCGTCCGCAACCATATGAAAATAAGGACTCGTACCCGGCTTAAGGATATTTCCAGAACCGTCGACCGTAATGATTTCTTCTTCGGCTGTGGCAAAGGCCATTTCACCCATCAAATCAAAGGTCTCTTTTTCGTCTTTGAGATTGCGGCGGTTCAACACCAGCGCCATGATCTTTTTCTCTTCAAGTCCAACGTCTTTTAAGGTCAGGCCCAGCCTGGCCAGTTCTTTTTCCAAATGTTTCTCTTCCGCGGTGCCGGCGTTCAGGATGATGGTGAAGGGATGCTCCTGTTTATCCAGTATCTTGACGGCATAGAGAATTCTCTCCTGATAATCACTGCCTTCTCCGGAATGCTCATCGGACACGGCGTTGAGGGTGCGGGCAAGGGTGGTCGTGGCTGCCTCGCGGTCGAGTTTCTTGTCGCTGAATTCATTTCCGTAAGAGGCCCAGACATTGACCACTTCGCTGATAAAATCACCTCCATCGCTTCCGCGGCTCGAGGCCAGCAGGGTCAGGGTGTTCTTTTCTTCATCAAGAACCGCAACAACTTCGTCTGTTTCGGCATCAATAAAATATCTTTTCTTTTCCCCGCCGGCAGACGCATCCTCCTGCCAGGACCCATATCCTCTTGCCTCCGCTTCTCCCAGGGCCCACTCGACCTCCCCTTTCATCGTAGAATTCTTAGAAAGATAAACAACCCGATTGCCATTCGCATCCTTCTTAACCACCCGCCCCAGTCCGGCGTCATCGGCAATGACCTCCACTAGAGGATACATCCTCTTCCGCTCTTCTTTATCAAATCCGAGAAGCTTGGGATCGCCGGTCAGGACATAATAAATATCTTCTCCGATGACCCGGTCATTAAGCTCCGCTCCCGGCGGTGAAAGCAGGCTGAAACGCTTTTGAAAAGCAACTTCGTTCAATGCATTTTCGGTTACAGTATTCTTAGGCAGGCCAAAGATCAGGGCCAGCCACGGGTGGGACTGCTCATTGACGGCGTATTCCTTTACACCATAGGTGAGAGTAAACCGGTCTTGGGCCAGGAGGGAATCTCTGGTGTCGGTTTTATCACTGCCGATGGTCAAGGTCTTGTTTGCTTCGTCATAATAGACAACTCCTTTCCCGGTTTCTGCGTCCACCAAAACCAATCTGGCAAGATCGGAAGTCTCGTCAACCCTGACCGCCTCGCTCTTGATCAGAGAAAAAAAGGCATACTCGAGATGACGACTGACTTCTTCACTGGCATTTTCAACGTCTATCCCGGTGATCTTTCCGTCCTTATCCCTGACGACTTGGATTTCCCGGTCCAGCTTGATGGTGATAACCCCGTTTTCATCAATGCTGAAATACCTTTCATATCCCTCGCGGACGCCGTCCAGTTTTAAAACCTCCCGGACGCTTTGCTCCTTTTCCATATGCCACTTGAAGAATGTCAGCAGGGCCAAAGCGGGACTCGGTGTAAAAGTCCTCTGGATCCGCATTTTGCCATTCGGCCCGTCCACCCATTGATTCGCGTCAATAAACCAATTCTCCGGCAAGCCGGGCTCCCCCGTCGCCTTGACCGCGCTGAATTTAAATTTCTTATCCCCCGGGTCATCGTAAGCCACATTGATCCGGCGGTGCAGACCCTTGACGTTAATCAACTCGGGATCAATGCCGGAATCGAGATTGACTGACTTCTTGCCGGTTTGGTCTTTTAAATAATGAACGCCCTCGTGTCCAAAATAAATTGGATAAAGTCCGTCTTCGGTGCGCAGTGACAGCCGGCGTGGATCGATGCCGAAGAGATTGATGGACCAGTTATCCTGATCTTCAGAATAAGCACTCTCGACTGCGGCCTCATGCTCGCCGCCTAGGGCAATGTAATTCAGATACCCCAGCCGCCGGCCGCGGGTCTGGGAATAGCCCTCGGCAATGTCAAAAACCAGATTGAATCCGGACTTAAGACCTTTGAAAGGGTTATTCCCAAGATAAACCAAGAGATTCCCTTTCTCATCTGTGGATGTGTCATCCTCTTTAGTGTTGACCGATTGCATCTTGCCTTGCGCGTCTTCGTAGACATAGATCTCAGCGACCTCGACCTTTTGATAACCGCTCTTGGCATCGCCGCGGGTTTCCACCGTCAGCTTTTGGATCTCTCCCTCATTGAGCAGATGCTCCTTTCCATTGAGGACTATAAACAGTTTATCCTCCTTACGGATCACGGAGAACCTCTTAAGAACCGGACTGGCGGCGTAGTTATCGGGTTTTTCCGATTCCAGAAAAGCGGCAATTTTATTGGTCTTTCTATCAACAATGAATTCTCCGGTCTCATGGCTGGCATAAACCGTTTCGCCGTCTTTATTCTCATAGACCAAGACCGCGGCCGCCAGACTTCCATCCTCTGCCTCATACACATTGAAAAATTCATCATACAAACTCAAACGGTACCTCTTATTCTCAATGAGGATAAAAAAATCTTTCCCATCTATGAATTCCACTGGGAGCACCGCTTCCCGGACATCATAAAACTCACCGGACAAAGGTAGCCGGCCAATGTATCGCAGATTAAATCCCAGCATCTTGAAGATCTTGGTGTGCAGAAGGTCGCGGGCAAAAACGGTCCTGGTGTTCCCCTTTTCGTCTTTCTCCTCATCTAACTTCCCATCGCTTTTGTAAGCCACCTCCCAGGAGCCTTCCTGCTTTCCATCCGCGTCCGTCTTACCTGTGTTATAAGTCCTGAACTGAACCTCTTTTTTCCCATCCTTGTTAATGATTATTCCTCCGTACAGATCGTTGCTGACCGTGTATTTTTTCCCGTTAAAAACAAACTCGTATTCATAATCGACTGCTTTTTCTTTAAATGGATTATTGCCGACGAACGCGTAGAGATTCCCTTTTTCGTCCTTAAAGACATTCTTATTGTTCTTCGGGTTGACGATCACGATCTTGCCGTCAGCGTCTGTATAAGCGAACACCTCAGCCATTTCCACCTGCTGACCCTTCTTGGCATTCCCCTCAAATTCAGAAACGATCCGCTGGATGTCTTCGGCATTCACCTTGACCTTCTGGCCATTCACGACAAGGAAAAACTCTCCGCCTTCGCGGATGAGGCGGAATTTCTTTAAAGCCACCGCGGCCGCGTAGTTGGCCGGCTTTTCGTTCTCCTCAAACTTCCTTTTACCGGTTAATTGATCGATGACAAATTCCCCGGTCTCTTTGCTGGCGTAACGGGTGATCCCGTTGGTATCTTTATAAACTTCGATTTTCACCGACTTTGATCCATCCGCAGCCGTATCGATCTTTGCCGCGTCTTCTTGAGTTAACTTATAGGCCTTGCCGTCAACGATGACAAAAAAGCCTTCTTCTGTTTCCTGCGCCGGGAAGGCCTGCAGATCAATGTCATAGGGTTTCTTAACGGCCACGGCCTTTTCTTCCCGCGCCTCCTCTAGTTTAACCGAGGGAAGCAGTGACCACGATCGTTCAAACGCCCGCGCGAGGACGTTGTCTTCGCCCATGGAAGTGACTTCACTGCCGAGGCGGTTGATCAGATTATCCACCGCGTAGGAATTCTTGGTGTCGGCCACGCTGTCATACCAGGTCATGAAGGCCCGGGCCTCGATCTGATCTTCGGTCAGTTTGTCTTCTTCATCCACATCTTCGTTACCCTCCCGCAACTGCTTTTTGATGTTGTCCAGACTGCCGGGCCCCCAGAGACTCTGCTTGGTAAAACCGCTGATCTGCTCCATGCGTTCGTTGAAGTTGACCATGTTCTGGGCCGATTGAATAAAGTTCCCTCCCCCGATGTTCAGGCCGCCGGCTCCCATGGCTCCGTTGACCGTATTAAAATCCCGGCCGATCTTAACGAAAGGACTTAAGATAAGATCGGCCGCGGTCATGGGACGGCCTTTTTCATCGCGTAGCACAACTCCAGAATTGCCAAATTTATATTTCGTAATAAGATAGTCTCCAACAGCTATCCCTGCATCGATGGCATACCCGGCTAAAAAGAGAAACCCGCGGCCGGCGAGCCGCGTCAACCGGGCCTTAAAAGGATCCACCGGATTCCCGTTCTCATCGACTTCAATGTGATGACGCTCGTAATCGTCAACGGTAAAGGCGAGGGCGAGGGAAGCAATGGCCCTGACAACGGTCCCGAAAGGCTTAGACAAATCAAAGTTAGAACTGAAATTGGCAAACTGATCTAAGAAATGATCGTCTCCTTCGTTCACCCGTTTAAAGAAATCGAAGAAGGTCTCACCAGAACCGGTGGAAACACCCGCAAAATTCAAATATTGATCCTTGGCTCCCGGGGTTTGGCCGCGGAGCTTGATTGGATCTTGTTTCGGGGATGGCTTATCTGTTTGCAATGATTTTGAGGATTTATCTTCTTTAAAGGCCTCATTGACCTTATATGCCGCATACATTGCCCCCCTATAAGCCAACTGACCAATAAGATTGCCCACGGAACCGATGGCTTGAGAAAAGAGGGAATCAGCGCCGAATATTTCGTCGTCCTGTTTCTCGAAATAAAGACGGGCGGCGATGGCAAATCCTTCGCCGATGACGTTGGGCAGGAGTTGACCGAAGAAGAAACTTGGGAGGCCATTCCAGATGTTGAGACCCCATTGAGTAAAAAATCCATTGGGAGGCTGCATTATTACCGAGGGGGGATTTCCGGCAGTTAATCCAGCCTGGGCCGCATTGACCGGGACTGATCCTGAAGATGTTTGAGTACCTGCCTGTCCTCCAGTATTAGCTGTTTGGGTTGGGGCAGCGTCTGCCGGGGCTGCAGTTGGCGCGGAAGTCGTTGCATTGGAGGCTTGACCGGCAGAATTGGGTGTGACAGCAGGACCAGCCGCGTCCGGGGCTGGCCCTCCGGCACCGGGGGCCGCTGGATCACCGGCGCTCATCCCAGCGGAAATCCCGGCTGAGATTATAAACAAGGCCGCTGAGAAAGTAATGGTTGTCGTCAAACTAGACAAGGCCTGAATAAATATTGGATTAGTATCCTCATCTAAAGCATCTTCCCATACCTTGTAAAAATATTTGATTAAATACCCCGTGCCGATGTTGTAGCCGGCCATTCCGACTCCGCCGAGAGGATTGCCCGCCGCCGCCCCGGTTAAAAATCCCGACAATCCTGCGCTTAAGAAATAGGCCCTGTCCTCATTACAAACCCCCTTCATCACACATAAAGTTGTCACTGTGCTGGTGAATTCGCCAATGGAAAAACTCAAGACACCAGCAGCTAAGAAACCATACGTGCCCGTCAAAGGACCGGGTAATAAACTCATCCCTATTTTAATGCCCATATACAAGGCGACTTCCTCGCCAGACATAATCCCCGGCAGCCGGTCCGCCTGGGAAGTCCACTTATTCCCCCAGACAAAGGCCTGCATGGCATCCGAGACCGGTTCGTAATTCACGCCGGTAAGGCCTTCTTCCCGCGCCAGGACAAACCCGCTCAAGTCTTTCACAAACTCTTCGCGCTTTAAAGCAAGCGGCGCTCCGACATCAGTGTAATAAACCTGATCTTCGTCCTGGTGCGTGACCGTAACAAAGTGTTCTGAACCAAAATTGGCAATAAAAGGAGGGGTTAACTTGAAGACATCGGCTGGTGCGACCCGTACAGGTTTATAATCCAATCCGTAAGCCTCGGCTACCTTGCTGATGGCGTAAAGGGAAGTCTTGAGCTTTTCCTCTCCCGGCTGGACGATATTGTTGAGGATATCAACGGCAAGGGTGCTCAAGGATAATTCTTCCAGGTTCACCAGGATTTTTTGGGCGGCCAGGAGATCTCTCAAGGCATAAATCCCGCAATTTAAAGGGTGGATCTTCGGATTACTCAGCCAGAAGGAGACCTCTTGAAGGAGCTCAAAAGTTACCTGTTTTTGGGAGTTGATGAGGAGATTATTAAAATTTTGCTTTCGATTAACCGAGCTGTACCAGGGGATCTGAAGCTGAATCGGGGCAGGCTCTTTTTCAGCCAATTGTTTGAGAAGGTGTTCTAGGCTTTGGGCTATCTGACGGCTGACTTGATTGTCTATTGAGCCCTGATCATTAACTGTCCGTGCCTGACTGATATTTCCCCAAAGCACCGTGGGCTCATAATTAAAGGCCCAGCTGATCTGCTCCGGGACAAATACCGAGACAATAATTAAAGCGACTATGCGGATCCAGGACTTAAATTTACTTTTGAAAACCGGGATTTCATGGGCTGGAAGGGAATATTGGATATCTTCTGCAGAGACAAACGTCTTACTTCTAGGATTAATACTTTTAAGTGTATTAATTCTATATATATATGTGGCTGGATTTATTTTTTGACCTTCTTCTTGCATTCGTCTTCTGTTTGGACAAACAGAATCAAATTAAAAATGTTAATTTAGGAAAAAAATAAATCATACACAACTATTTGATAATTAGTGAGAGTTGTTTGTTGTAAGACAAACAATTGCAATGTGATTTGTTTGTAATAGAACTACAATTCACAAAAAAAGGATTGCTGATAAGATGGCAACCCTAATTAGATCAATAAAGAGAGGATTCTTGTAAACATGAAATCGTCTGAATACTGGACATTCATATTTATTCCCCTCCCTAAGATTAAGACCCGATTGTATTGATGATAAGTATATGAAGTATATCATACTTATGTATAAAATGAAAAAATTTAGATAAAAAAAGAAAAACATATCTATATCAGTAGCAATGTATTACGAATAATCAAATAAATCTTCTTAAATTGGTAATAAATGACAAAAGTTTAAAATAAATGATTTAAAATATATACCATTAGATTGGACAAATATTATTGGACATTAATAAAACTACCAATTGATATGAAACAAGTTATTCCTTAACTTAACATTTTCATTAGTTTATGACAGATGTGGTAGTCTACCAAGAACTATGGTTTAACCAAAAACTTTTTGGTAGACCCCATCTTTAGAGTAAACCCCAAAAGTTGGGGTAAACCCCAAAAGTTGGGGTAAACCCCAAAAGTTGGGGTAAACATACTAATGGGCTGACCATTTTTTATCCGGTGCAACTTGAACATTACACTTCCCCCCCGTGGCGAGGGTTAGGGAGGGAGGATTTAAACCACTCACCCCTTACGGTTGTCCATCTAAGAGGCACATTTAACCCATAATATAATTAGAGAAAGCCGCTAACGAAATCGGTGATGACAATTCAGAGGTAACACCTTTACCCCATGCTTTGGGATTTAGGGAGTTTACTAAAATTTCCATTGCTTTCGTCGGACTTTTTACTTATTATGGGAACGAGTCGCTGAAAAAATTGCTATGAATCTCGACGATTTTCATTCGTTTAGTCCTTTAGTAAATTAATTTCAATGAGTCTTTTACTATTAGTTTTTATTGCTGTCATCTTACTTTCTTTGGGGTATCTCATTTATGGGGCCGCCTTAAGCAAGTGGCTTAATCTAAGAGACAATGTCAAAACCCCTGCCCATGAATTTCGCAACAATATTGACTTTGTTCCTGCCGGGAAGTTCTACCTTTTAAGCCAACACTTATCCGCCATTGCCGCTGCCGGCCCCATCGTTGGCCCTATCCTGGCCGGGATGTGGTTTGGCTGGGCCCCTACCTTTCTATGGATCATCTTCGGGGGTATCTTTATCGGGGGCGTGCATGATATGGTCTCCGTCGTAGCTTCTCTGAGAACCCGCGGGAAATCCATTGCCGAGGTGATCCGAGAGACGATGAGCAAAAGGGCATTTATCCTCTTCCTTTTATTCTTATGGTTTTCCCTTATCTATATTATCGCCGCCTTTACCGACGTCACGGCCAGCACCTTTATCGATCCTGATCACGGAAAAAGCACGGCGTCTTCTTCCATGATGTATCTTGGTTTAGCCTTAATGATGGGGATCGCCCTCAAAATCTTTAACCCCCCGCTGACCCTTGCCACTCTCATCTTTCTTCCCCTGGTCTTTGTATGTATTTATTTAGGGCCGCTTTTCCCTCTGCAAATACCCTCACTGTTTGGGTTAGACGTCAAGATGAGCTGGGATATTCTTCTTTTGGCTTATTGCTTTATAGCCGCGGTGATCCCGGTCTGGCTTCTTCTGCAGCCTCGAGGATACCTGGGAGGATTTTTCTTAACGTTAACCGCGGGGGTAAGTTTTCTGGGTCTTATTGCGGGCAATTTCACTCAGCAGATTATTATTCAATATCCCGCGTTCATCGACTGGAAAAACCCGCAGGGGCTTCCTTTGCTTCCTCTCTTATTTACCACCGTCGCCTGCGGTGCCTGCTCGGGATTCCATTGTCTCATTGCCTCGGGGACAACCTCTAAACAGCTTTCCAAAGAGTCGGACGCCAGGGTCGTTGGTTATGGAGGGATGCTGCTGGAAAGTTTTGTCGCTGTCATGGCGCTGGGGACATTGCTCATCTTAACGACCGACCAGATGAAACAACTCAAGGATCCCAATCAGATCTTCGCCAACGGGATTGGGATATTCTTAAATTATTTAGGAATCAGCAAGGAGTTTGCCGTTAACTTCGCCTTGCTTGCCTTTGCCACCTTTGTTTACGATACCCTGGATGTAGCCACCCGGCTGGGACGTTACATATTCGAGGAGCTCACCGGCTGGAAAAACAAATGGAGTCCCTATCTCGCGTCGCTGGCCACTCTCTTCCTTCCGCTGTTATTCCTTTCGAGAAAAATGACCGATCAAGAGGGGAATGTGATCCCCGGCTGGAAGATGTACTGGACTGTCTTTGGGTCCAGCAATCAGCTTCTGGCGGCCATGGTTCTTTTGGGCTTAAGTTTGTGGCTTTATAAAAAGAAAATGAATTTTCGCGTGACCTTGCTGCCGGCGATCTTTATGCTGATCGTGGCGCTCGTTTCCCTGTTTTTTATTATCAAGCCCTGGCTGGTCAATATCTTCTTTAAGGGCATCTGGACGGCTGATCCCATCGGGATAACCTCTTTAGCCCTCTTTCTGTTAACCTTCTTTCTGATTATCGAAGGAACTCAAATTTTTCTAAAAAGGCTCCCGTCTCAAGAAAACCTCCTTCGGCGATAACGGGATGCGACCGGGATGAAAAATATGCGGATGGGGATACTCGTACTTTGTTAAATAAAATACTCCCCGGGAAACAAAATTTTGTGCCCCTACAAAACATATGAATCTTTTTGATGCCATTATCCTTGGGATTGTCGAAGGAATTACGGAATTCCTGCCCGTTTCCTCGACAGGACACTTGATCTTAACCTCTCACCTTCTGGGTTTGACTCAAACAGAATTCTTAAAATCCTTTGAGATCGCCATCCAATTGGGGGCCGTCTTATCGGTGATTATTTTGTACGGGAGGACTCTATTGATCGATCTTGAGATCGTCAAGCGGGTCCTCTGGGCATTTATCCCGACAGCGATTGTCGGACTTTTGGCATACAAGGTGATTAAAAAACTTCTCCTGGGGAATGTTTCCGTCGTCTTGGGGGCCTTATTTTTGGGGGGAGCGCTGATGATTGTCTTTGAAATCCTTCACAAAGAAAAGGAAAATAGCATTGATCGCGTCGCTCAAATCTCCATAACCCAAGCCATTCTTATCGGATTATTTCAATCGCTGGCCTTGATTCCCGGCGTTTCCCGCGCGGCAGCGACTATTTTGGGGGGACTGATTCTGGGGATCAAACGAAAGACTATTGTTGAATTTTCATTCCTTTTAGCGATCCCTACCCTGCTGGCAGCCACGGGATTAGACTTGATAAAAAATAGAGATATTTTTTCTCTTGATCAAATCGGTCTTCTCGGCATTGGATTTGCCGCCTCATTTTTTGTGGCCATTCTCAGCATCAAATTCCTGCTTTACTACATCCAGCGGCGCAATTTCATTCTTTTTGGGATCTATCGGATCCTCCTGGCGCTGGTATTCCTCACCCTGAACCCGTAGGAGACTGTAAGATATCCCTCGTTTCATAAAGTTTCTTCTATTTTAGGAAAACGAGGGATAATACCGCGTCTTTCT
>CAYJUK010000014.1:0-20649 GCA_964373335.1 uncultured Planctomycetales bacterium
ATCCCCGCAGCGTCCGGAACTCGTTACGGGAGTACAACAGCGATTGTTATAGCAAATCGCTGTTAGCGGACATCGTTTATTAAAAGGTGGAGCCTCACAATTAATCGGTGGACCATTAGTAGGATCACAGGTATTGGGAATTGTGCCGCATTGCACGTGATTACATGCCCCGGTATTAGGCTTACAGCATGTCTGATCCGGCTGACATATATCATATTGTCCAGGGCAGCTACAAGTCACCAATCTACCACAACCATTATCGACAGTCCCGCATTGATTCACAGCGCAGGAAGGCTGATTAGGCGTACACCCGCAGACATTGGGAGTTCCCCCTCCGCCACAGGTATTAGGTGGCACACAATCCTGACAATCCAAAGGACCACCGCATCCATCACCACCGGGAATTTGCTTGCATTGTCCTGGTTGGCAGGTTTTGGTAATACACGGCGGCTTCCCGCATTTATTAGAATTCCCCGATGCTCCACAAACTAATCCTCGATTAGTACAAGTGTCAGGGCAATCGACTAGAGGGCCTTTTGAATTGCAGACATTGACTGCTGTTCCACAGGCTTGGAAGAGGCATGCATATTTCGTATCGCATTGACATACATTATTCACACAGCTCCACTGCTGTCCACCCAAACAATTCTCACAATCCAAATCATCACCGCAGCCATTTCCTCCGAGAATTTTCCCGCATTGTCCGAGTTGGCATTTTTCGGGAATACAAGGTGGGCAGGGATTGCAGTCTGATGGGCACGATTTACAATCCTCCAGGCCGTTGCAATCTCCATCAGGGCAAGAAGGCAAAACCGGACCAGGCCCTCCCCCTCCCACCGGGACACTGACACAAATCTTACAGTCCTGAGGGCAGCTATCACAATCCTCGGTGATTTCACAGATATTATCACCACAGATCGGCCCCTGGTTAAAAAGCGGGTAGGTCCCGGTCTTAACCCGGGATTGACAATCCACATCGTCACACACCGTGACATAGGCCATGTCATTTAAAAAACGAAGCTCTTCATTGATGGTTTTTTCTACTGCGGAGCGGAAACTGCCTCGGGGACCGATGAAAACCGCCAGGACGGTCAAAACCGCGGTGACAAAGACAAGATACTCTATGAGTTGTTGACCTTTGTTTTTCATTTCTCTCTGATCAGACTGAACAGCACTTGATGATGGGGATGACCGGGATTCATCCAGGCTCGACTAGAAATTGATGTAATTAAACTATAACATATCTCTTTGTTCCTAACAAATATTATATCTCCTAAGATTCATAACCCCAACTCCAAATTAGAGAATAATTAGAGAATAATCCACTTATCGAGGTTTAGACGAATGAAATTTTTCATCCATTGGGTGAGGCGCTGACCGTTGATCAATGATTTCTAATTCGAAGTTGGGGTAATAATCTTTTATCATCTCCTGATTATTTTGTAAACCTTATCCCCCTCTCTCACCTTATCCTTAACCTTCATCCCAATCAACTGCCCTTTGCGGGCAGCCTTGACATCCACACTCTCCACTTGCATCGATTGAACGGTTTGTTCCAGTCGGGTGGTAGAACCGAGAATCTTTATATGGTCACCGTTCCTCAATCCTCCCTGAGTAAGTTTCATGACCCCCACCTGAATCTTAGAAAAGAAATGGGTCATTTCCCCCACGAGCTTTCCCTTTTCCCCGGGTCCTGTCTTTCCACTTGATTTTTGTTTTAAGGCAAGCTTCTTCTTAGATTCAGAGAGGACACTGGGCTTCATTAATGAAGGCCTTCTGGTTGATTGTTTACGAGAATGATCCTGGGAAAAGGAACGTGATGGGAAAGACGGCCTTTTACGAGAAGAATCTTTTTGTACCGGTGGAGAGGATTTTGACCTTGTTTTGATTCTTGAGGAGGATTTCTTTTTAAGTCTTCGGGGAGATTTCTTTCTTCTTGATTTTCTTTTCTGCGGAAAAAACTTGCTTAAATAATTCAGGATTTTCTTAAAGACCGCCATAGTTTATATATCAGCCGGGTAATCCTTTCTATCCTTCTCTCCGCAGATTTATCCCTGAGATTAACTTATTCAATGGGGGGTGAACTGCTTAGGATCAATGGCGGTCAATTATAAGGTAATATTCTCGGCGATATCACAAACTATAGGGAGCGTAATAGCCTTCCCCTGTAAAGCCGCGATCATCCCCACCAATGCAAAACTTCCCAAAACGAAGATCCCCAATCTTAAGAACCATTCCCCCAGGAGCATATGACCGATAAAAACCGCGGCCTCACCGATAAAAAGCACCAATCCTTGCTTGGCATGAAACAGAGCGAACTCGTTATCCTTCTTCAATATAATAGGAATGACACATAAAAGGGAAAGATACGCCATGACCGCAAATATTTTCCCTTCTATGATATCTTGTTCCTTATATATTGATTTATGATCCAGGTATTTTTCCTCAGGTGAAAAATATGCGGATGGGTATACCCGCAGGGGCACAAAATTTTTTGCCCCTGCCTAACTGTCTGGAGAACCGGCTTTGACTTAAAACCCCCCGATTCTCCCATCGAGCCTGATCAGTTGCTGGTGCTGGAAAAATTCTGATCCAGAGGAACCTCAACGATTGAATTGATATCGCCAAAAGAGTTGCGTTCTCGATTTGGGTTGGAGGGATCCTCAAGCCAGCGTCCATCCACGATAAACTGATACTTATATATTCCCGGCTTTAATGGCAGCTGTAACTTCCAAAAACCATTTTCATCATTCATCCGGTACTGCTCATTTAAGGACCAATCATTAAAGCTCCCGGTCACAAATACCGCCTGGGCCTCTGGGGCGTGTAAGGTAAAGGTCGTAAATAAGAAATCCTTTGTTCCTTCCTTGACTAAAGATTGCATCCGCTCCGTGAGGGGCACACTGGAAGCAAAGATCTCCGGGGATGCCGCCGGCTCTACTGAGGATGTTAAAGTTACGGCCTCATCCTGATCTTCGGTTTCCTCGGAGGCGGAAACACCAGCTAAAGTCTCCGGTTTGGATAAGGAAGCAGAAACTTCTTGTGTCCGTGCCATTTCATCGGCATCGGCATCCTTATAATCCCTCTCCTCCACTGCGGGCCTAAAGGCTTTTCGTTTCTCTTGGGAGATCAATTCTCTGGCTAAGGAATAATAATCTTTCGAACCACGGCAATACTTATCAAACTGGGTTACCGGTTGTCCCATCAGCACTGATTCTTTCAATTTCACATTAATATGAATAATCGTATCTAAAAGCACTTCACTAAAACGCTCCTTGATCTTTTCAAACATCTCAAAAGTATGTCTAAGACGACCATCGAACATGGTCACGAGAAGATGGCATTCCACCGAATGATTCAAACGATCTTTAATTAGATTCACAATATCCAACAGATGCTCCACGCCTTGCAAAGAAAACCGGCTGGTTTCAACCGGGATGATGACTTCCTGGCTCGCCCGAAGGGCATTGACGGTCAAGAAACCCAGACTGGGAGGGCAGTCGATAAGGATAAAATCATAGGGGGATTTTAGGGAGGCTAAGATCTCATGCAATTTTTGCTCTCGGCCGATTTCATCAGCCAACTCCTGTTCTAATGTCCCTACCAGGATATTAGAAGGCACTAAATCAAATCCCGTATCAACAGATTTCATAATCTTCTGAATCGAGAGTTTGCGGGGAGTCAGACGCGAAATTACATTATAAATACTCTCGGCACTTTCCTTATTGAGACCTAAAGTTGCGTGAGCTTGAGGATCGAGATCAAGGAGAAGGGTTTTCTTCCCGCTTAAGCTTAACGCGGAGGAGAGATTGATAGCCGTGGTAGTCTTCCCGCATCCCCCTTTTTGATTGGCGATTGCGATTATTCTCATTGGATTCCTGCCTCCCTTTTTTTAAGTTGATGATCAACTGGAAAAACAAACATTTTCAATCAGGACAATCCCCTTTTTATCTTTCACATTCCAGGCCTCGAGCACAAAGGAAACGTCCGTTAATTCCGTCCAATCGGTTATATCTTCGAACAATTTCAACGGGATACTCAGATCCTGCCATTGGTCCCCCACATTGTTGATGTAAAAAGCCGCGGCTTCCTGTCTTCGATTTTTCAGGACCACCTTCAAAATTCCCGGGGATCCATATTCCACCCCCCGGATAGAAAAATTTAATTTTTTAAATTTATTAACATTGATTTGAGGGACATAGATTGAAAATGTTTCAACCGAGGGATAAGCATCCGCGAAATTATATCTTAAACGAATAGGCGTGTTATTCAGGGCATAAATAATCTTATTCTGAATGAGATCATCGCGATGGGCTAAAAAGGCACTCAGGGCGTAAAAAGCGCTGGCGAAGATCACGCTCATAATGACGATGTTCAAAACAAGCCAGGCGTTCAGTTCCCGCTTCTTGTTTTTCCCAACGTTTTCACGCTTTCCCAGATAAACTTTTGCTAAGTGATCGTAGATTTCATCTCGAGTCATAAGGAGGGAATTCTGGTCAGAACGATTCAATATGAATTTTTTTCTTATTCAATTAACTTTAATCTTATCAAATTAAAAAAAATTTTAAATATATATTTAAGAATTTTTGCTCCCTAAAAAGAAAACCAGCGATGCAGTCGCTGGCAAAAAAAAGCCCCTGTCACTATTAAAGCAACAGGGGCTTTAAAAAAACAGGTCCAAAATCAGATCAGCTTAGAATCTGACATTGGCATGAGTAATATACTGAGAAGCAACATCATTGTTGGATTTAGCAAAAAAACCACCCGGGATAAACCAACCCGCACTGACACCCAGTTGAACATCTTCCGTGTAGTCATAGATCAAGTCGAAGTCAACTTCATTACCAACAGATTTATTATTGGTAACCGTTGGGTTCAATACCGCCGATGTGTCAGGCTGACGCATGTTAAAACAGTCAATTCCCGAACAGGTTCCGGTTGGGGTGTTGTCATCAACCCGGCGATGTAACCACATACCGGTCCAGGTTAACTTGGCAGTCACATCTTCCATAGGGTTGATTTGGCCGATAGCCGTTACAATATGGGCGTTGGTGAGATCGAAAAGGGTGTTATATATTGTTCCTCCACCCTGATTCTCCAGAAGAGGATCCCAGCCTGTATACTGATCATCAGCATGACGGCCGACTTCATTCGGGTCATTATCTCCGGAGAGAAACGTATAGGCTCCCGTAACAACTGGGTTCCATTTGGAGACGGCCTCTAAAGGCACTTGATAACTGGTGATGAATTGTCCGGCATAGGCGGCTCGAGGCACGTTATCTGCTCTGGCTACACCGCCGTCGCTAGTCGTCGCCTTATTACCAAATTGCATGGCAAATTCACCTTGAACATTCAATCCTTCAATCGGATTGGTGCTCACCCGGAAACCAGGGGCATATACGCTATCTGTCTTAAATCCTCCTCCAGCAGCTCCAGCATTATCGCTAGCGTCTATCCGGGAGAAGAAATACCCTTCCACTACGGTATCCATACTGTCACCAAGAGGATAGGTGGTATTAACCCCATAAAGGTCGACATCATCCTTATGAGGCGCTAACCCGGTTACGGTATTGGCATCCAGTTTCGCGGCTAAAAATTCAATCGTCGCAGGTTCGATATCCAAAATCACTCGAACATTATCAGCAACTGATCTTTTGGTGAAATCATTTGCAATACCGCCAAGAGCACCCGTAGCAATATTATTGGGTCCGATTGAGTCAATCAGCAACCCATTGCCGTAGCGAAATTGAGAACGACCGATGACCACCGAGGCATTTGACTCGAGGATTTCATTGAGTTCGACATACGCCAAGTTGAGATCCACGTCAGTATCGTTAGCTGCTGGATCGTTTTCTTCACCCCAACCTCTTTCGTTGATCAGGGCGACAACGGCTTTAACTTTCTCGGTTAAATCCGCGTCAACTCTGACACGGGTTTGAGTGATTAACACGTTTTGATACTTTTGAGTATCTGCAGGAGTGGTATCTAAAATACCGAGATCGAATTGATCTCGGACTAACCAGGTAGAGTCAATATCGCCACTGATTTTGATGTTCTGAACACTGGCGAAGGCGGGAATCGTGAACAAAGCAAGTATGCAAATTACGCATAATAGTGTTTTTCTCATTTTTTCCTCCATTTAAAGGAACACTATTAATATCTATATCATCTAAGTTACGAAAACCTAGAGAATATCAACCTAAGACCCATTTTATCGATGATCTCTGAAATGAACGACATTTATTGCACCCCCTTTCTCTTCTGATTGAAATCATCTATGGGTGGAAAGTGGTGTTATTCTCACATAGAACAAAATGAGTGTCAAGTTTTTTTATAATTTTTATGATTTTTTCGAATCAATCAGGCATCCCAATGCTGCCTTCCGGTTGTCAAGCGGATAGGCTGTCTTCTAATCTTCCGTCTTGGTCAAACTGCTTCCGCGTTTGACTTCGCCGGACTTAGGCCTCAATTTCTAATTTCTGCCTAAGCCAGGCGAAGCTCAAACACGAAAGTTTTTGAACGAATCCTGGTGCGCCTGGACCGATTCGAACGGTCGACGCCGGCCGTGGGAGAGCCGCGCTCGATCCATCTGCGCTACAGGCGCAGATTTCCTCATTTGTCATATTAAGAACAACATATGCAGTACTTGCTACTACTAGACTGTCAACTCAATTTCTGAATTTCCTCCCCCGAGGGGAGGATAGGTGGGGGTGTTGATTGTCGAATACCCTCCCCTAACCCCTCCTATCAGGAGGGGAATTGTTGCATTGTACTACAATTTTTAGTTCAGACTTTAATGATAGCTCTCTAAAATGCGTAAGTACTCTTGAGGAGGATCATAGCCTAATAGTCTGGCTTCATCACAATATCTCAAAGCCAAGGGATAATCTCCCTTGTAATAATAGACGGTGGAAAGATTAATGAGCGCGTTCAGGTGGTTGGGATTTAATTGAACAGCCGTTAAATAGGCCGCGACTGCCTCATCATATTTCTTAAGAGCAGCAAAGACATTTCCCAGGTTGTAATAGGCCTCAATATGATGAGGGTTGCTCTCAACTGCCTTCTGATAGTATTTTGTTGACTCTGAGAGCTGACCGCTGGTTTCAGAGATATAGCCCAGATTAAAGTTAAAATCCGGATTCTCGGGTTCCAGCCGCAGAGCTGTTGAAAAGGCCTCTTCCGCTTTCTTGACCTCACCCCTCAGACTGTAGATAACCCCCAAATTTTGATGGGCATTAACAAACCTGGGATTCAATTGAATGACCTTTTCATAAAGCTCAATGGCTAATGGGAGTTGATTGAGTTTCTTATAGATCCCCGCCAGATTATAAAGGGCATCGGTGTATCGTGGACGAAGCTCAATAGCCTTCTGATAAGCCAAGATGGCTAACCGATATTCTCCAATCGAGTCGTAGAGATTCCCTAAATGAAGGTAATTAACGGCTAAAGGAGCCTTTTCACCTATAAAACTCACAAACCTTTTAAGATTTTCAACTATAACCTGTTTCAATAAGGGCTGGTCATCTTTTTTAACCTTGGCATAGGTATCGATATAGGCCTGGATCACTTGAACAAAGGCCTCCACTTTTTGGGAAGACACTTTTAATACTTGATCAAATATAGGAAAGGCCTGTTGATATTCGCCCACATTCATCAAGGCTCTGGCTAAATTAAAATGGATATCCGGCGTCTGAGGATGATAGGATAAAGCCGTTTGATATTGCTCAATGGCTTGTTGATATAACCCCAGATCAAAAAAGAGATTGCCGAGATTATAGTAAGCATCGCTATAGTCCGGCTGAAGACGAATGGCCTTTCCATAAAGTCCTTTAATCTTTTCAACCTTGACAATAGCCCCTTGTTCCTCTTGATTCAAGCGTGATGCCAGCCAATCCCCCCCCTCTGGCAACGGAATTAATCTGGCGTATGTCTTTTCCATTTCTTGAACAACTTTTTCATCTCTTAAGGCCGTGGCCAGATTATTCAGGGCGATGGGTTCATCAGGGAAAAAATAGAGTTGATAAGACCAAAGCGAGAGGCTGGTCTGCCAGATGTGGGACATCCGATAGACCTTTGTGCCCCAAGAAAACAAGATCATCAGCAGACAACCGGCTAAAACAGGCTTCAGATAATTTCGTCTCTGGGAGAACGGGTGTTCGAAAACCCACCGCGCCCCAAAGGCGGTCAGAAGACATAGTCCTAAACTCGGCAGATACATATATCGATCGGCAACGATATTGGTATCGATGCTCGTATCAAAACGAATGAGGAAAAAGATAGAGAGAAAAAAGAAGGCCATCCCAAAAATCCATGGGCGGCGGGCTCGATAACGGATCCCAGCAATGATCAAAAGAAGGATAACTATCACGGACAAAAAATACTCCGGATGGCTTAAGGCGACCGGCTGGGGGAAAAAATAAATAGGGACGAATAAAATGGGAAAGAAAAACTGCCTTAAATAAAAGACGAATGACCAGCTCGACACAAGGACAGCTTCGAGGATTGAGCGGATGGGGAAACGAGCATGTTCCATATAGGTGATCCAGCCAATGGCAAGAAAGCCCGCAATTAAGGGAATCTTTTCAACCACCCCTCTCATTGAGAAAGGACGTCTCTTATACCAATCCAATAAAAATAAAATCAAGGGTAAACTCAAGGCCATCGGTTTGGCCAGGATACTCATCAGACCCAACAATGTCGTGAGCAGAAGCAAGGCAGTTTTTCTTCTTGAGGGTGAGGGATTATTGAGATCCTCGAGATATTTCTGATATGACAAGACCGACGCCATATAAAAGAAGGCATACAAAACATCCTTTCTTTCCGTAATCCAGGCTACGGATTCCACCCGGCTCGGATGTAATCCAAACAGGATCGCCACCAATCCCGCCATGAAAAGAGGGAGCCCCAGCTGAAGCGAGAAGAAGAAAATCAAGATAGCCACCAGGATATGAAGGATCAGATTGTTGAGGTGATAAATGAACGGCAGCTCGCCGAAGAAATGATATTCTAAGGCAAATGTCTGGATGGTTAAAGGATTATAGGTTTTATTGATCTTCTGGGTCCAGATTTCCTTCAGGTGAGGCCAATCCAGGGCCCGGATGGCAGGATTCTTCACCAGGTGCACATCATCATCCCAGTTCAGAAACTGCCCCTTTAAAACAGGAGAATAAACAACCAGCAGCAGACAACACAGGATGACGAGTGTCCCTACGAAAGAAGATTTCGAATACCCACTCTTCATGAAAGAAAATGAACCAATGAATTTAATATCGGATGAGGGAATATATTGGGAACTCTTTTAACTGATCTTTTCCTTTAAGGAAGGTTAATTCGACAAGAAATGAGATGCCGACAATCTCCGCGTTAAATCCCTGGAGTAATTTTGTTACGGCTAAAACCGTCCCTCCGGTGGCCAAAACATCATCGACCACTAACACCCGCGTCTTCGGTTGAATGGCGTCTTTATGGATCTCCAGGGTGTCCGTTCCATATTCCAATTGATAGGAGACCGATTTTGTTTCGGCAGGGAGTTTTCCTTTTTTTCGCACCGGGACTAAACCCGCCCCTAATTTATAAGCAACCGCCGACCCAAAAATGAATCCCCGGGCCTCAACACTCACCACCTGCTCGATATGCTGATTCACAAAAGGTTCCACCAGAAGATCAATGGCACTCCTTAACGCTTCCTTATTCTTCAATAACGTGGTGATATCTTTAAAAATAATACCGGGTTTAGGGAAATCAGGGATATCACGGATATAAGACTTCAGATCGGTAATCTCTAATGTTGGGCTCATGGCGTGTCTCCTTTTATCTAGTTTGAACCGCCTCATTGATCTCTTGAGGACAAGGGCCGGTCGATTTCCGCTGATAAAGCCTGGCTGGCAGAATGAGCTTGACCGGGAGCTTAGCCTTGCCACGGCATATTTGATAAAGATTCTCGGTCCCCAGGCGGGCCATTTCGATCAAAGGCTGAGGAACCGTAGTTAAAGGAACCGGACTGGTGCGACTCAAGGGATTATCATCAAATCCGACAACGGATAACTCCTCCGGGATAGAGATCCTTAATCTCTTAGCGACATCGATGAGCTCCAGGGCCATGACGTCAGAGGCCACAAAAACCGCGGTCGGGCGGTTTTTTAACTTAAGGATTTTCTCCGCTGCTTCCCGGGCAGGGGTACGAAGGAAATTCCCATAAGTGACATAGCTTTTGGGTAACTTGATCCCATGCTTGGCCAATCCCTCGGCGAAGGCCTTAAGGCGGACCAGGCCCGCCTGGGTGGTCATATCCCCTGCGATTGTCGCAATCCGGGTATGCCCCAGTTCCACCAGATGATCGACGATCTCAAAGGTCGCTCGTTCATTATCAATAGCGATACAATTGAAAGGCTCGGAAAGCATGTTATTCAAAACCATACAAGGCATCCCGCGTTTAATGGCCTTTTTCACCACGTTGACATCATTGTCGATATCCGCGAAGATAATCCCATCAAAATTCTTATGATCCAGCAAAACGGCATTCAACCAATCTCGATGATCAAATCGATTCGTGATATGGATTAAAAAATCTATCTTCAGACGGCTGGCGGCTAAACTGGCTCCCTTAATAATTTCTCCCGCATAATAGGCATGCGCCAGATCCTCAAATCGAGGGATTACCAAAACATAAGTTACAGTTAGTCTTCGCATAAATTAAGGTCTGTTAAAAATTGGTTAATGTGAGATGCTGTGTTACCTATTCCTCATGTTCCTCTATCTTATTTTCCTTTTTCTCTTTATCCTTTTCCTGCTGTTTGATGATATCACGGATTTTCTTGATGGTGGCCGCCTCGATCTGCCGTACCCTTTCGCGGGACACCCCTAATTTTTTAGCAATCTCAGCCAAGGTATGGGTGTTGCCATCAGTTAACCCGTAGCGCATGTCCAAGATGATTCGTTCTCGGTCGGCGAGCATCTGCAGATAGCTCATGGCCCGTTCGCGATTAAAGAAGATTTCCAATTGATCATCCGGGGAGACGATCGTCTGATCTTCGATGATGTCCTTCATCTGTCCATCGCTTTCCTCCCCGATGGGGGCATCGAGGCTGGACATCTTGGCAATGGCATTTTCTAAATCCCTGATCTTTTCAATGGTCGTTTTCATTCTCTTAGAGACTTCACTGATCGCTGGTTTACGTCTCAATTTGTGGGTGAGTTTCTCCACAACCTTTTTGTATTTCAGGATCTCTTCATTCATATAGACCGGGACCCGGATGATCTTGCCTTGGTCTATAATCGCCCGCGAGATCCCCTGTTTGATCCACCAGGCGGCATAAGTTGAAAAACGAAATCCTCGATCGGGGTCAAATTTACCAACACTCTTCATCAGTCCGATATTACCCTCTTCAATCAGATCACTAAGCGGCACCCCGAGGTTGACATATTTCTTGGCAATACTAATCACCAAACGCAGATTAGATCGAATCATCTTATCCCGCGCCTCTTTATCACCCTTTTCAATAAGTCTGGCGAGAGTAATTTCCTCCTCCGCCGTCAGAAGGGGAATGGGACGTACATCTTTCAGATAAGCCTTAATAGGATCCATACACCTTTACCATTTCGTCACCTTCTTGCCGAGGTTCATCCTGGTTCCGCAGGTTGAATCGCGCTCGCTAAGATACTGTATTGGTTGTAGTGGAAAATTGAGCCTTCAAAAATTCTTAACCAATTGCAAAATAACAAAATCCTTCTGCCATACTGCGGAACTAGGGTTAGACCCCTGCCAAGGTCTTTTCCCTCATTCTCCGGCTGACCGCCTTCGCGGACTTCCCATTCCGTGCCTTAACGTTTTTTTTTGATTTTGACACTGAGGATTTTTGGGCCGAGAGACTCTTTCCATACTTCAAAGCCGCCTGAGCCGAGGCCAGACGCGCAATAGGAACCCGGTAGGGAGAACAACTCACATAATCCATCCCCACCCGATGGCAGAAATCGATCGACTTTGGGTCTCCCCCGTGCTCGCCGCAGATTCCGACCTTAAGACCCGGCCGCAATCCTCGTCCACGAACCACGGCTAATTCGATCAACTGTCCGATCCCGTCCGCATCTAAACTTTGGAATGGATCTTCCGGCAAGATCTCCCGACTCAAATAATCCGGCAAAAAAGATCCCGCGTCATCACGGGAAAATCCAAATCCCATCTGGGTGAGGTCATTGGTTCCAAAGGAGAAAAACTCCGCGGATTGAGCGATCTTATCCGCCAGCAAGGCCGCCCGAGGGATCTCAATCATCGTCCCGTAAAGAAAAGGGATTTTATTCAAATGGAATTTCTGGCACACCTCTTTGTAAACCCGATCCACAATCTGTTTTTGATGATCCAATTCTTTCTCGGAGACCACCACGGGAATCATGATTTCGGGAAAAACCTTCTTTTTGTCTTTCAATAATTCCGCGGCGGCTTCCAGGATCGCCCGGATCTGCGTCTCGGTAATCTCCGGATAAGAGATTCCTAACCGAACACCCCGGTGCCCCATCATCGGGTTGGTTTCCCGAAGATTGGCAGCGCGTTTTTCCAGGGTTTCTAACGAGATCCCCAGACTATTCGCTAAATTTTTCAGCTGTTCCGCGTTATGAGGAACAAACTCATGAAGAGGAGGATCCAGCAAACGAATAGTGACCGGCAGACCATCCATGGCCAACAGGGTTTCTTTAATATCTTTTTTCATATGAGGGTAGAGTTCTTCCAAGGCCATACGCCGTTCCTGTTCATTGCTGGAGACGATCATCTTTCTTAATTTAAATAGGGGCTCTTCGGAATCCTTACCATAAAACATGTGTTCCGTTCGAAAAAGACCGATGCCTTCGGCGCCAAAGCGACGGGCCTTCGCCGCATCCTCGGGAGTATCGGCATTGGTCCTGATCTTTAAGGTGCGGATAGCATCACACAACTTGAGGAAATCATCTAAGATCTTATTTTCTTGAGCGGCATCAACCATCGGCAGCCGGCCCTCATAAAAGGATCCCGTGGTCCCATTCAGGGTAATCCAATCCCCTTCCTTGAGGGTCTTGGTCCCCGCGTGCATGGTTTTAAAGCCCAAATAGACCTCAATATCAGAACAACCGACAATACAACATTTCCCCCAGCCGCGCGCCACCAAGGCGGCGTGCGAGGTCATTCCTCCGCGAGCCGTCAGGATCGCCTCGGAAGCCCTCATCCCTTCCACGTCCTCGGGGTTTGTTTCCTCCCGCACTAAAATAACCTTTTTGCCTTGAGCCGCCCATTGCACGGCAGTTTCGGCGGTAAAGACCATTTGACCGCTGGCACCCCCTGGTCCCGCGGGCAACCCTTTCCCTAAAATGGCTGATCGCATTTCTTCCTGCGGATCGATGATGGGATGAAGCAGCTCATCCAATTGATGAGGAGTTACCCGGGTGACGGCCTCTTCTTTGGAGATCAATCTTTCCCTGGTCATATCGACGGCCATCCTTACCGCAGCCGGACCATTACGCTTGCCGACCCGGCACTGAAGCATATAAAGCTTCCCATCCTCAATAGTAAATTCAATGTCCTGCATATCCCGATAATGTTTCTCTAATCTCCAACGGATATTTTCCAGTTCTTTATAAGACTTGGAGTTGGTTTCCTCCAGGGTAGACGAATCCTTATTATGGTCACTCTGGGAATATTTATTGAGGGGGGCCGGGGTCCGGATTCCGGCCACGACGTCTTCTCCCTGGGCATTCACCAGATACTCTCCGTAAAATTTGTTCTCGCCATTGCCAGGATTGCGGGTGAAGGCGACACCGGTGGAAGATTGACTACTGGTATTCCCGAAAACCATGCTTTGCACGTTGACGGCGGTGCCCCACTCATCCGGGATCCCTTCAATACGGCGATAAGATATGGCTCGTTTCCCGTTCCAGGAGGCAAAGACAGCACCGACGCCGCCCCACAGCTGCGCCCAAGGATCATCGGGGAATTCCCGTCCCAGGACCTTTTTAATCTCCACCTTGTAAAGAGCGCAGATCCTTTTCAGGTCTCCCATATCCAGATCAGAATCATTTTTAACCCTTTTGGATTTCTTAACGTCTTCGAGGATCCTTTCTAATTGTTTCCGGATCCCTTGACCTTCCCTGGGCTCGATCCCCGCCGACTTCTCCATAACCACATCGGCAAACATCGTGATCAAGCGGCGATATGAATCATAAACGAATCGTTCATTATTTGATTTTCTGACGAGCCCATCCAGGGTTTTCTCGGTCAACCCGATGTTTAATACCGTTTCCATCATCCCCGGCATCGACTTGCGCGCCCCAGAACGGACCGAAACCAACAGAGGATTCCCCGGGTCACCAAATTTCTTCCCGGTCAGTTTTTCGACCTTTCGCAAGGCCTCTTCCACCTGTTGTTTTAATGCGGCAGGATATTTTCTTTTATTGGCGTAATAATACGTGCAGATCTCGGTCGTGATGGTAAACCCGGGAGGAACCGGCAAACGCAGATCCTTATGCCCCGCCATTTCCGCAAGGTTCGCCCCCTTGCCTCCCAGGAGACTTTTCATCTCCGCGGTTCCGTCAGCCTTTCCGCCTCCGAAGGAATACACATATTTTTTTGCCATTATGACGTTCCCTTTCTTTTTCTTTTCGCTTTACTTTAGTTGGACGACAACTTTTCTTCCAGATATTTTTTGAGATTCTCTACAGAAATCCGATCCTGAGCCATCGTATCACGATGCCGCACCGTGACCTGTTGATCCTCTAAGGATTGGACATCCACGGTCACGCAGAAAAAGGTTCCAATCTCATCCTGCCGGCGATACAATTTGCCAATGGCAGCGTTATCATCATACACGCAGACAAAATATTTTTGTAGATCCATCTTAATTTTCTTGGCCCGGGCCACAATCCCGTCATTTTTCTTCAGCAAAGGCAAGACAGCCACCTGAACCGGGGCCAGATGTTTATTCAACTTTAAGACAACCCGCAGCTGACCATTCACCTCTTCTTCCTGATAGGCATCGACAAGGAAGGAAAGGATCGTTCGATCCACCCCTCCCGAAGGTTCAATGATAAAGGGATAAAACTTTTCTCCCGTGAGTTGATCATGATACCTCAGATCCTTTCCGGAATACTGAGAATGCTGCTTGAGATCAAAATCAGTTCTATTGGCTATGCCTTCTAATTCCGACCAGCCGAATGGAAAATGATATTCGATATCGGTGCACCCCACGGCATAATGGGCCAATTCATCCTTTTCGTGTAAGCGTAAACGAAGGTTCTCCTTCTGTATCCCCAAATCGAGATACCATTGAAAACGTTCTTCGATCCACCGTTCATGACACGCCGGAGCGTCTTCGGGACGGGTGAAATATTCGATCTCCATTTGTTCAAATTCCCGCGTCCGAAAAATGTAATTCCCCGGAGTGATTTCATTGCGGAAGGATTTCCCGATCTGGGCAATCCCAAAAGGAAGGCGTCGATGTGTCGTATTTAAGACATTAGGAAAGTTGACGAAGATCCCTTGCGCGGTTTCGGGACGAAGGTAAGCCGCTCCGCTTTCATCTTCGATAGGGCCTAAAGATGTTTTAAGCATGAGATTAAAAGGCCGCCCTTCGGTAAAATCATTCCCCCCGCAAGAAGGGCACTGATCACCGAGGTGATCAGCACGAAAACGTTTTTTGCAGTTTTTGCAATCCACTAAAATATCAGTAAAATTATCGGTATGACCTGAGGCCTTCCAGATTAAAGGATGCATGAGGATACTGGCATCTAACCCAACCATGTCGTCCCGCGCATGAACCACCGCCTTCCACCAAGCCGTTTTGACATTACGCTTCAGCTCCGCTCCCAGGGGACCATAGTCCCAGGCACTGGCCAGTCCTCCATAAATCTCCGATGAAGGAAAGATAAACCCCCGCCTTTTACACAGCGCTACCATCTTCTCCATATCCACACACGTCTTCATCAAGGCAGAGGGGACTCCTTTTTCTGATCGGTTATTCTCCTTTAATTTAAGAAAAGGACAACAGGAAAGACGATCATTTAAAATTTTGTATTGTTGAACCCCAATTTTGCAATAGAAACTGATTCTCGTCTAAGTCGCTGGAAAATTTTGTGCAAAAGTTTGCTCGGTGATGCCTCCTCGGAAGAAATTTTTTCTATTGCAAAATTGGGGTTGAAAATACTTGTAAGGGCACAAAATTTTTGAGCTTACGAGTATTTTCTTTATACAAAATTTTAATTAACAATTTTTATAATTTTTTAAGGGTTTATTTTATCTAAAATCCTTTTAAAAAGCAAGCATTATGTCTTTTCTGCTAGACGAGATATGCAGAAGCCGGAACCCTGGGAAGGATCATTGCATCAAAGTCTTTAATTTCTCTATCTCCCGCTCAGAGATATCAAAGGTATATTCCGCTGAAGGGAAGGAACCGGATATGACCTCCCGATTGAATTCCTTTACAGCCTTAAGGATGATCTCCTTGAGCTCAACATACCGTTTAACGAATTTGGGTTGATAGCGGTCAAATAATCCCAAAAGATCATGAGTAACTAAAACCTGACCATCACAAGAGGGCCCTGCCCCGATACCAATGGTAGGGATTGATACCCTTTCGGTGATGATGCGGGCGATCTGGGCAGGAATACACTCAAGCACTAGCGAAAAGCATCCCTTTTGAGATAAGGTTACGGCATTTTCGATAATCTGCTGAGCAGAGTTAGCATCTTTTCCCTGAACCTTAAGCCCGCCCAATTCCTCCGCCCTTTGCGGAGTCAGACCCACATGCCCCATCACCGGGATTCCCGCGCGGACAATATTTTCCGCCACTGACAGGCATTGATCGAACCACTCCAATTTGACCGCATCGCATCCGGACTCGATGAAGCGCCTGGCATTAGCCACGGCCTGCGCCGGGTTCACCTGATACGCGTCAAAAGGCATATCGCCGACTAAAAGAGCCTTTTTAACCCCCCGACTCACCGCGCGCGTATGATGAAGCATTTCCTCCATGCCTACCTCACGCGTCGATTCTAATCCCAAAACCACATTGGCCAAGGAGTCTCCCACCAAGATCATATCCACCCCGGCTTCATCTAATATTTTGGCAAAAAGATAATCATAGGCGGTCAGCATGGTGATCTTCTGACCCCTCTGCTTTCTGGCTTTGATTTGCTGAATGGTTACTTCATGCGGCATTTTAATTCGGCCTTAAAAATTCATCCATATGTTGAGCGGCTCTTTTCCCGGAGACCATAGCCTCGACAACAGGCGTGGCGCCCAAGGCGACATTCCCCGCGGCAAAGATCTTGGAAATAGAGGTCATCGAACGCCCATCGACCCAGACGGTCTCATCTTCATTAAATCTCAGATCTGGCAAGAGCCGCCGCATCAGGGAATTCGTTTTGTGTCCCACCGCAATAATCACGGTATCCACGTCTAAGATAAACTCGGAGCCGTTGATCGGGGTTAGGGTCCACTTATTTTTCTCTTCTGGATCCGCGTAATCCAGACGCAGACACTTTAGGCCAGTTACAAAATTATTAACATTAGGGACGATCTCCAAGACCCTGGTGAGACTTTCCAATTTGACCCCTTCTTCCTTAGCCAATCTCCGATCCTCTTTATGCACAAACATCTCTTCTTCGGTCCGACGGAAAATGAGGCTGACTTCCTTGCCTAACCGAACACAGGAACGGGCACAATCCAAGGCCGTATTCCCTGAACCAATCACCGCCACTTTTCGACCTACGGTTAAGGCCGTGGGTTCTTTAGGGGACCCGCTGGACCTTCTTAAATGAACCCGCATCAGATATTCTTCCCCATAATACACTCCTCCCAGACTCGTCCCGGGAATATCCAAGTATCTCGGGCCCCCGGCCCCTAAGGCCAAAAGAACAACCGCAAACTCCTGTTTGAAAATCTCCTCAAATGTCATCGTTTGTCCGATCAGGCAATTAGTGATGATCTTCACTCCTAAAGACTGAATCAATCTTATTTCTTCCTCAAGAATTTTTTTAGGCAATCGAAATTCCGGAATCCCATAACGCAGGACACCCCCGGGTTGATGATGGGATTCGAAGATGGTGACCTGATAATCTTTTTGGGCGAGTTCGACGGCCGCTGACAATCCGGTAGGTCCCGAACCGATCACAGCCGCTTTTTTCCCGGAGCGTTTGAATGGTTCTTTCGAAACTTTCCTATACCCATAGTCAGCGGCAAATCGTTCTAACGCCCGAATCCCGATCGGAAAACCCTGCTCAAAATACACACAGGCCTTCTCACAAGGGGCAGAGCAGATCCGTCCGCAGACCGCGGGGAAAAAATTCTTTTCCCGGATCTTTTGCAAAGCCCCGTCCACATCCCCTTCGCGGATAAGCCGAATAAAGGCGGGGATATTAATCCCCAAAGGACAGCCCGGATTGCAGACCGGATCCGCGCACTGCGGACACCGGCGAGCCTCTTCGCTGGCTATCTTTTTAGGATACCCGAGAGAAACCTCGAGAAAATTTTTGCTTCTTCTTTCGGTTGGGAGGACTTCTGGCTGTAACATTCTTTTAAATCTCCGTAGGCATTCATGCGGATTCTCAAATCCTGGAAATCGATGTCATGGCCATTAAAAACAGGGCCATCCACACAGGCTAAGACGATTTCTCCCTTGACCTTAACGCGGCAAGATCCGCACATCCCGGTGCCGTCATACATCATGGGATTAAGACTCACTAACGTCGGGATCTGTTTGACCTTAGTCATGGCTGTAACCGTTTCCATCATGTCGACTGACCCCATCGCATAAACCCTTTGCACTTCCTTAGTATTTAACATCTCCCGCAGAAGGTCGGTGGCTAATCCTTTTCTTTCATAGGAACCATCATTGGTGGCAATCAAAAGCTTATCGCAGGTCAGCCGCATCTGCGGCTCTAACATCAGAGAGCGTTTGCTTTTAGCGCCGATTATACCCGTGACTTTATTCCCGGCCTTTTTATTGGCACGACAGATTGGCAGGATCTGGGCGGTCCCGACTCCATTGGCAATACAGACGACCAGACCGACCTTGCTCATCTTGACCGGCACACCCAGCGGCCCCAATAAAGCGGCGATCTCATCATTGATCTGTTTATTTCCTAATAGGCGGGTCGTCTCTCCCAATTCTTGAAATATCAAGCTAATCGTCCCTTTTAAGACATCTGATTCAATAATGGATAACGGGATGCGTTCGCTGTCTTCATTCGGCATGGCTATGACAAATTGGCCCGGAAGGGCGCGACGGGCAATCTCCGGAGCAATAATATCAATCCTTTTGATATCCTCAGCCAGGATTTGTTTGTTGATGATATTAAACATGAGTTAGAGATGAACTGACTTTCCGGGAACACGGACCCGGATGCTTATTTCTTAATAGCCTTCAACAGGTTTTCCAGGCTCATTGTATTCAAAACCTGCCCCTTCGTCAACCATCCCCGACGGGCCAGGGCCACACCGAATCGGATATATTCCAGGTGTTCTTTGCGATGGGAATCTGAGCTCACGACAAACCTGGCCCCTTGCTGGCGGGCGAAATAAACATTGGCCGAATTCAGATCCAGTCGAATAGGAAAACCGTTAATCTCCATGGCCGTATTTGTATCACCTGCCACCCGACAGAGCTCTTTAAGATCAACGTCATAGGGTTCCCTTTTCCCTAAATGAACCCCGGTGGGGTGCGCGATGATATGCGCATATTTATTCTGACAAACCTTGATCAGCCGCTTCATGATCTGGGCGGAACTTTGTTCAAACCCGCTGTGAATGGACGCGATCACAATATCAAATTCACTTAAAACCTTATCACTGTAATCTAAATTGCCTTCCGAGTCAATCTCAACCTCGGTCCCGAAAAGAACTCGGAAATTTTTTATCTCTTTATTGATCTGATCGATCTCTTTCTTCTTCTTGATTAAATTTTCCGGTGAGACACCTCCCGCGATCCGCAGCCGGGGAGAATGGTCGCTCACCGCCAGGTAGCGGTAACCCCGCCCTTGCGCCGCTTCGACCATTTCCGCGATCGTATGAAACCCGTCCGACCACGTGGAATGCACATGAAGATCTCCCTGAATATCCTTAAGCTCGATTAAGGAAGGAATCTGGTGGCCAGAAAACAACTCCGCTTCCCCAATATCCTCTCTCAACTCCGGGGGGACAAACTCTAACCCCAGGGCCCGGAAACATTCCTCCTCGGTTCGGCTTGCCAGACATTTTTCCGTCTTCCCCTTCAGCGAAAAAATCCCATATTCATTGACCTTCATATCTTTTTTGATCGCGACCTGGCGCAGTTTCACATTAAAATTCTTTGACCCCGTGAAATACAAAAGGGCCGCGCCAAAACTCTCCGGCTTGACCACCCGCAGATCCACCTGCACATTTTCCTGCGTGATCACCGAAGACTTGGTGTCTCCCTGCACATTGATCTTTTTCACTTGCGGCAGATGCACCAGGGTCTCCATCACTCTTTGCGGATTCAGAGAGTCCACCAGGATATCAATATCCCGAATCGTCTCGCGCATCCGTCGCAGACTTCCAGCCGCCGATATCTGCCGCACCTCCGGCAGATTCTTCAGAGCCCCGATGAACTCCTCAGCAACGCGGGTGGCCAGCCCCAAATTCATCCGTTCTTGCCCTTCCTGGACAATCCT
>CAYJUK010000015.1:0-11684 GCA_964373335.1 uncultured Planctomycetales bacterium
AATTACAAAAATTATTCGCACATTAAAAAATGTTGAAGAGGATTTTCTCAACCATCAAGATCAGGCGTTTACTCCGGCACACGCAACAATGAATATTGGGAAAATCCAAACGCAAAATGATTCCATTGTAATGACCGGAGATTGTCGCATTACCTCAAGGCGCTGCGTGTTAATGGCAAACGGGTTGAGAATGTTACTGAGAAATTCAAGAACAATCCGAAACTTGGGGAGTTCATCGCTCAATTGAGAAGAGATTCCACCGAACACTTTATTAAGCAATCCGGGCGCAAGGCTCCCGAGGCCAAGACTACCGAAGTGAGGGTAGTCGAACTGGATGAACTGCATAAGGATCAGCAAGAAGATATCCAAAAAGGAAAGGAGGCCTTGGCCGAATGGAAGAAAAAGATCAAGACCCCGGAGCAGAAAAAGGAAGAAGCCCTGGATGCCCAAAAGGCTCTCTTTGGCGCCGTCCAAAAACGGCTCTCGGCCCATAGCCTGAGGAATGATGTGGCGTTGAAAGATATCAGGGGACTGGAAGATCGGCTTAAGGGAGCCTCGGAGGAGGAGATTAAAATCTTCTTTTCCATTATGGTCAACGGAAGACTTAATAGTAACCTTTTCAGTCAACCCTTTGCCTCTGTTAATGGTGTTCCGGTCAGCGCCGGATTGGGTGTGGAATCCTGGACGACTCGATTGATGAGCTTTATCCATCAAAACGTGAACCTTGAAGAACTGATCAGCTCACCGTGGTATCTGCAGGCCATGGGCGGGCCGTTCTATGCCCGGGAGGCAGCTGAGTTTCATAATGCCTTGCAGAAATTGCGGGTGAACTGGCCTGAATTCGGCGCCACTGTCGTGTTTGATACGGATGCCGCTCTCTTTGATTGGAAAGAGCCATATCGTCTCCTCTTGGATTTTGAGAAGACAATAACCTCGAATCCGGGTATTGTGAAGAATAAGCCAAGAGAGATCCCGAAAATCGAGGAGGAAAATGAAATCAAACGAGTGATGGCGGCGTATGCTCAGGTGGACCGGCTCTCTGATATCAAGAATACCAAAGAGGATAAGATCGCCTATGTTTCAGCGCAGTTCACCGATCAGGCGGCTGCAGAAAAAGTGATCCTGGCCATTCCACCTCAACATAGAGAAAACGTTAAGGCCATTGTGGTGGATCTCTCCTCTTCCGCACGAATAGAACCGGTCAGGGTCTTATTAGAAAAGAATAAGGCCGAGATCGTCGTGATCTCTCAAGAGGCAGCGGCAGATACCGAAATGATCACCCTGGCTTACAAGGTGGATACCTTTATCCGGGCCATGCGGTGGTATCCTGATCTTAAAGTAACACTCACGGAGGCCTTTCTGGAAGGCCAGAGTTATCTCTTAAGTAAAATTCCCCAGTCCTTATCCTACCTATTTGGGGATGTCCCGGGGTTGAAAGAAATTCCCACGATGCTGAAAAAGGTCCTACCTAAATACGGCGATCCTTTAGAAAACAGATACCAGGGAGCCAAGTATAAGATTGCTTATATCCCGGGCTGGAGGGAACCGGCCTTCTTTAACGAAGCCAGATTGCGGCCGCAGGATCATTACCAAGTGGCGGTCTTAAGTGCGGCGGTTGTCGAAGAGGCTAAAAAGAATATTGAGGTTATCCAAAAGGCATTTAAGGAGAAGAACATCCCGGTTGCGGCGGTCAGCCGTCCAGAGCAGACCAGAGTGTTAGGCGAGCCGAAGATGCTGAGGCTAACCGCAGGCAAGAACGTCTACGGCAATTTTGTCAGCTTTAACCCAGAGGGACTAGATCAAAAGACGGCAGATGCAATCATCAAGGCTATTCCTCCGGAAGCCAGGGCTGAAATTGTTGGCATTAAGGTCGATACTGCACAGAAAGAGCCGGTCAAGATCGTTTCTGCCACAAGCAATTACATCAATGCCATTGCCCGTGGCCGAAAAGGGAATTTTGTGATCCTGAAAGAAGATCAGGTCCTGTTCGTGTCAGGGCCAGAGGAGCAGCCGGCAGGATCAATTCCAGCCGAAGAGATGGTCTTCGGCATTCGATTTGATATGGATGAGCTGCGCGCCACCAAAGGCAAACGCGGCAAGTCCATTGGTTATATTTCCCACCGCTACCAGATGGTTAAGGATGAAGATGGCAATGTGATCGAGGGGGCCAAGGATTATTTGGATTATGAACTTAAAGGGGCCATGAGCCTCGAACCCGGTCAGTTCCAGTTCATTGCCGCGCAGGAGCAGGCACTTCGGCAGCTCAATGACTTCTTTGAGATCACCGATGGCCTCGGACAGGAAGCCGCCTATGATCTCTGGGGCGGTATCCTGCATCCGGTCCTGGGGACTACCCTGGCCAAGACTTATAAATCCGATGTCCTGCCGCTTACCGTGCCCAAGGTCACCTACTGGCGCCAAGGGGATACAGTCTTTACTGATACGCAAGCCCATCCCCAGGCGGTCATGAATAGGGTACCTGAAGTTCAGATGGGTGAGAATCTATTTGGTATTTTTGAGTCAAGCTCCTTAGCTGCCGATGAGTATATGGGGTTTACTCATAAGACCAGTGAGGATGAAACGGCCAAGCTAATCGTCTTTGACAAGGGAACCGGCAAGTTTCAGCGTGTCGTTTCCGTCAAAGAACCGGTTAAGAGCATCCGCACCATCCAGCACAAGTGGCCGCGAGATGAGCGTGGTCCAACCCGCACCTACTTGACCATGCCGGATCCGCGGATTGCGATTGAGCCAGGAACCAATCGCAGCATCATGACTGATCAAACTGATGAGAGAAAGATGATTCTTCCCGAGGGTTATTCTGTGGTGGTGGATACTCGGCTGGATCAAGGCCGATTCAATCCAGAGAAAGAGATCGGTATCCTTATAGATAAGAAGCCGGGACAAGTGAAGGTGGCTATGGCGATTTTGCCTACCGGCGTCATCTATTTCGATAAGCCTGAGGACGTCTACAAGCTCGATACTAAGGAATTACCTTCTGGGGCAAAGGTCAGGATCCGCTGGCAGAATCCTCAGAACAAGGAATGGGTTAAGGATGAGAAGGGTCAGGATCTGCAGCTTGTTATTGAGAATCTGCCTGGCCGGCCGCCGGTAACTTTGATTGTGGGTGGATTGGGTATCAGTACAGCTGAAAACGAGGTTGGGGTACTGCGGTTTGGCGCCAACTTTCCGGGAATCTATTTTGATGAAAATGAACTTAAAGAAAAATTTGGAGAGGCCAATGCCCTTGTTATTGATAAAGAGAAGGGAACGGCTGAACCAGCCGATCGCATTCCGCCTGACCTAAAATTGGCGGAAAGACAGATAGAGCCGCAACATAGTGATAAACAAGAGTATCTTAAGAATCGTTACGTCAAGGTCGCGGTGGAAGAACTTCTGAAGCATTTGGAGGAGAATGGTGTCCTGACAGATGATGCGGACAAGAAAGTCATTCGGGAGATGATCAGTCTGTCCCAAGCTAGGACCCAGCTCGATGCCGAATTCCGGCAAGAGTATCCTGAGCACAAGGCTGTGTTTAAGAAACTCCAGGATAAATTAAGCAAACGCGGATACAAGGCGGCTGAACTTGAGTCCCAGGGAATTAACCAGTCTTTACGCGGCATTGTCGAACAAGTGGAATTCGACCGCGGTAAACTCGAGCTTTTGCGGCTTCTGTATAAGATCTTTCGCCTCAAGCAGGAGGCAGGTGAGATCAAGACGCAGGATGAATTAGCTCAGCAGATATTGGAGGAAGCCAATAAAGTCGGGGGCGTCAAGAATGCCTTGCGCAACTTGATCAACCGCACCTTCTCAAACGCCAATCCGTTATTTGGCCCGAATTCACTGAACTTTATTGAAGGCCGGATTGGGGAGGTTAAGGAGGGTTTGGCTACAATAGTTGAATTCTTAAAGAGACAGCCGACAGTGCCCTTGTCGGAGGTGTATTTTACCACCAAAGTCAGATCAGCTACGGTACCTCAATTCATGACGATTAGGACTGTGGATGATCTGATTAAGGGCCTTGCGGGAGAGAATCTGGGCGAAGATGTCATCAGGAATCTGCCGGGAAGAAGTCCAGAGCAGCTGCGTGAAATTGAAAATCTGGGCGGTCAACTGGCCGAGGCCTTGGAGGATCTGCGGGTGGTGGAAGAAGCCCGGCGCCGGCGAGGTCAAAATGATTTTCAAGAGCTGCTTCTTGATCTCGAAGAGGATGTCCTCAAGGGCATTGATTATTATGAGAAAGATGATACCCAGAGCCGATTCTTTAACGGACAGGTTATGGGGCGCCTGAATAGGTTGGATTTGGTGTTTGTGCCGTTCTGGGAGAGGCAGGAGGAGATCTCCCGCGGTTATCCGGAATGGCACGCCTTTGCCGAGGCCATGCTGAGCAATGTCAGAGAATGGCAGAGACTGGAACGTGAGAATCTCCAATTCTTAAGGGATCAGTTCATAGGCCATCTGGCTAATGCCATAGTAAAGGGAGCTTTCTTTGAGTTCCCAGACCAGATTTGGGATCGGAGAGTTGACTTAACCAAGCGCAAGATCGAACGTCTGCTTGAGGATCTCCGTCTCTTGTTGGTATCCAAGGTTACCAGAGCGCCGGATTTTATTGGCCTGCCGCTTTTCTCCCAGGCTCAAATTGATGAATTCCGCCGGAAACTGCCGACGCAGAAGGATGAGATCCGTAAAGGTATGGCTTATCTCCGGGAAATCCTGGCAGCCAATTCCTTAAGCAAGGAAGGCCGGAACCTGTTTGAGGACTGGCTCCGGGTCATTAACAGAGAACTGCATTACATCGAGACTCCCAATGAACAACTGTCCCGCGGTCAGCATTTTGTTCACTTTGAGAGAGAGCTCAATCTGGATGAGGTCTTTATCAAGGAGATGGGAAAGAATTCCGATGAGGCCGTTCAAGGGGCTCTTCTCCGTAAGCAGGATACCCGTACTGAAGAATTAGCAATCCTTAAGGAAAAGCAGCGGATCTTGCTGGAACTGCAAAAGCTCGGTATTGATTTCTTGGATGAAAAATTAAGGGAAGAATTGAGAGGCGTGGTAGAGATGGAGCGTAAGCTGTTCTTGCAGGCCCTGGACACGGTTGATAGCCGCAATGATCTGGGCAATACACCCTATCGCACGATTCTCGCCGGACTCACGCTTTTTGGCGATGCCGACCGGGTTACGATGGATGAGAACATCGAGATTAATCTGGTCAGGGAAGAGGAGAAGGACTTAAGGAAATCGCTGGTCAGCAAACTCGAAGGCATTGGCCAGAAAACCGATGAATACATGAACAAACTGAAACTTTTAAGAGACCGTGTGGCCCAAAAGATAAATGATCCTAAGGCAAAAGTCAAAATGAATGAATTCGAAAGAAGAACCATTCACTTAAAACTTTTGAAGCTGGGGATTAAGTCGCCGGATGTGACCCGGATTGGCAATGACTTCTATGTCAAGGTTGTGCCGGCGGAGCGGATTAAATTTACCAGCACTTCTAACAATTTTGCTGAATACGGTGCCAGCAAGATCAAGGGCGAGAGCGGTATTAATACCCGTTATCAGATGTTCAGTTTTCAGGATCTCCTGCCCGGCATGAATGCCCATTTTGGCACTGTCAGCGCCAATGTGCCCGGCGCCATTCAAAACGAATATTTTATGGCTACGGTTCAATTGGCACCCGAAGACAGTGAAACAATCAGCAGCCATATCGGGGTCGGCGCTATGCGCGGTACGGCCTTTCTTGAGGATCCGCGGCCGAGTGTGGACGGAAAGAAATATGAAGAGTATGCCCTTCTTTTGGAAAAGAGCATCGGTGTCCGGCCAGGCAAGGGAGTGTTCTTTGGCATTCGCGGATTGATTAAGTACAACGTTGTCGGGGATGAGAGCTTGACCAGAGCAGTCGAAGGCGTGCTGGATCTGAATCCTGTCGAGGGAAGCCGGATTGTGCTCGAGGCCGGCTATGCTGGCTCGGACCGTTCCACAGACCCGGTTCTGGAGGTCAGGGATATCTTAAGAGACGGCAAGGTCATTATCCCGGCTCACCGCATTAAACTCGCTGCGAATCAGGAATACAACCTCCAGAGGATCACCCTCAAACAGAATGTGTTCGGCAAAAATCTGACCTTGAATCTCTCCTTGAACCGTGAACAGTTGACCGATACCATCGGCCTGTGGCCGGAAGAGACAGCTCATTTTATCGGCGTGGGAGGCGAGTACCGTCTGGGCGGTTTTCATATCGGCGCTGAACAAGCGATCTTTGACGATCGTTTTGCGGCCTCGGCCGGTTACGATTTTATTAATATCTTCTACAGCCAGATCCGCGGGGAGGAGGCCTATGGCATTACCATGGCGTTGAGTGATTTTATTGACGTGAGTGTTGAGAGGAATCCTTACAGCGATTTTGCCGCGAGGGTGAGGGCCCGTTATAAGGTGGTTGAAGGCCTTGAGGTGGGGACAGGGATTGGTACAGACGGTCTCTTCAGCGGCGGCCTTAAGCTGGATCTCTTGAAGGGCAAAGATATGATCGAGTCCTTTAAAGATCTTTTTACGGGTGAGGATGAGTTCAAGGATCAAGCGCGGATCCCTTATATCCGCGCCAGTATGTCGGATGGGGAGAAAGAACTGGTGCCGATGGTTGAGTTTGACAAGGAGATCGATCCCAAGAAGCTGAACGAGATCAAGTATGCGCTTGAAGGGACTAAGATGGCTGAACTGCTTAAGATCAAGTTTAGCCGGGATCCGGCTGGCCGGACCGTGATCCTCTTCCCCAAGGTGTACCAGCGCACACTGGAGATCCTGCAGGGCAATGCGGCCGGTATGCTGATCTTCTTAGACGGCCAGATGCCGATCGGTATTGAACAAGCGGATTACAGTCTGGCTGTGCCCATTAAAGATCTTTCTCCGGAAGAGCGGCAGGATGTTGGCACCGTCATCGATCCAATGACCGGTCGGGAAGTAAAATTGGAGATCAAACAGGACAGTCAGGGTTTCTACATTCTGCTGCCGTATCTGGGCAGTCTGCGGTCGGTAGATTTAGGCGACGGCCGGGGTATGATTATCCTGCCGAGGGATTTTGACAAATTGAGTGTCAAGCTCGACAGCAAACAGCCGGTCATCATCAAGCCAACCCCGAAGTCCGTCAAGACTGAGCGCGCCTATTTAAAGGTTGATCCCACTGTACCGGATTCCGGATGGGGTGTGATCCGCTTCCGTGGTTATGGCAATGAGCGGCTGAATGAAGAGAAGATCCGCATTCTGAAAGACCAGTATCTGAAAAATGGTACCCTCATTGGCGTGCCGACCGGTAACTACCGATTCAATAAAGAGAAGGGACGTTACGAAGAAGTCCTCAAGTTGGTTGTGATTAACTACCGGACACAGGACGGTGTTATCCGCAATAATGGCATCATCGATTACGGTGAGCTTGGGGAGAAATTGGTTAGAAAGATTGAGAAAGAGGCCCTCGGCTTCATCCCCAGCGAGATCGGCACGATCGCGATCACGCCGGAGATTCTCGCCCGGCTGGTTGACCTTGATCTCTCCGAGGCCGGCTTAATCGGCATCGGCATGGCCGATGAGCCGACGGCCAATCCGCTCGACTACAAGCTCGCGGTGATTAACTTCAGGACAGAAGATGGACAGATGATTAAACAGGCACCGGTGGAACTTACTGTTGCCGGCATTGCCGCCTTGAAGAAATTCCTTGGCGTCATTCCCACACCGGCAGGGTCACTGATGGTGGATAAAGCATTATTAGAGAAACTGGTTGATGCATTAGTTGAAAACGGCTTCTTGAGCCGCAGACCGCTCGTGGCTGATCCTAAGACTCCCAAAGATTATGAGTTGCTGGTGATGAACTTAGAGACGACCAAAGGCCAGATCATCAATCAAGCCTCATTGGTCTTAACCGATGAAGGATATGCCGAATTAGAGAGGTTGACGGCCGACCGCTGGAACGTGATTGACCGCGAAAAGCAAGAATCCTTCCATTTGACCAACGATGAAGTGTTGAGCCGCGCGGATGAACTGATTAAAAGGAAGGTTCAGATCGAGAAGCACAAGCAGGGCAAGACGATCGAACGTCTTTACCTGGGCAATGGCCGCGAAATAGAGATCCTTTCCGATAACGGACTGACCTCCGAAATCTATAAGTTAAAGGCCAGTTCGCTTGAGCGCGACTATCAATCCGGCCGATCCCGCATCTTAGGCGAGATTCAGTTCAATGGCCGCACGGCTGTGGTTGTCCTGCGGGAAGATTTGAATCGGTCTGGCAGCCCGATTCGTCACCGCATCGATCTTTTTGACAAGGAAGACACCCGCATTCGCCTCGCCCGCATAAGTAATAATAAATACACCGTCTTTACCGATGGCAGTGATGAAGAATCCTTTACCTTTATTATGAATGGGAATGAGATCGGCGATCTGTGTGTTACTGGTAAGACAACGAATGCCGACAAGACAACCGGCGAGGCCACCATTCATCTGACTCATCAGATCCTTAAGGTTGACGGCAATCTGGTGGTCTGGCTTGAGGTGATCGGGCCGGGAGGCAGGTCGCTGAAGAAGTACGAAGGGTATCAGGATGGCAATACCTTCGTGAAACAGCGTGTCGGTTTGAATGAACCGGAAACGGTCAACGGCCGGACCAGGGATGTCGGGAAGACTTACCTTGTCGACCCCACCCAGGCCGATGAGAAGGGAGTTCACCTGGATACCTCACGAGTTTTAGAAGAAGATGAGTTATCAGCCGAGGATCTGGCTGAGGTCAATGAGGGGAAATATTTCACGCAGACTCGCAATGAGATCACCAAGGTCACTTATCAAGTCGTTAGAGATGCCTATGAGCGAGTGGTCAAAAAATACGAAGGCGATTTGATTGATCAGCGATTAGTCCATCAACGCCAAACCGCTTATCGAAATTTTGATGAGTTTGATCTGGCCCGGGATGCCCTCACCTCAATTATCCTGGCTGGCCGGCAAATTCCTTATACCGCATCTGAAACCATTTCAACATTGGAAGAAATTAAGAAGACCGGTCAGAAAATGGTTGAACAGGCGCTGCTTATTGGAGAAGGCAAATATTGGCAGGAAGTGAGCGACGGCCGCGGCCGCGTGGTTGAGCTGTATGAAGGAATCCCGGTGATTCAAGTGAATGGGACCCTCAATGCCCGGGAGAAAGTGATTGTTGGTGGCCGCATTGTGGAAAATGTGCGTGATCTTAAGGGCGATGAAACGGGTACGAAGGTTATGTATCCCGACGGCAACGGCCGCGGATTCCTGCGCCAGCGCGGCATCACCTTCTCCGATTTCGACCGGTTCGATATCCCGCGGACGGCCAAGATGGTCTTGATCTTGAACGGTCGGACCATTGATTGGACCGTTTCCCGCGTGATCTCAAGCGAGGCGGATTATGTGAATACCGGTCTGATCACTGTTGAAATCCGCAATGTTCAAAACGGGCAGGTCTGGCGGGAGGTCAAGGACGGACTTGGCCGGGTGGTCATGAAGCGCGAAAATATCATCAGCGACCAGATTTATTTGGAAACGACGTATGAGAACTTTGATGTCTTTGATGTGCCGCAGACGGTCCGCAGTTTTATCATCTTTGGTCCGAATCGCATCGCCTTTACTGAATCCCGGACCATCTCAACACCGGAAGAATTCGTCAACACTGGCTTAGTGACGATTGAGATCAGAATCCTGCTGAATGGAGAAATCTGGCGCGAGATCAAGGACGGGCGTGGACGAATTATTAATAAGATTGAAGGACATCTTGATGCCGCAAGCACATTTATCCAAGATAGAATTACCTCTTACGAAGATTTCGATATTGTTGATGTCGCTCATAAAGCGTTAACAAAAGTTATGGAAAATGGAAGATTAGAAAATTATACGGTCTCCGAGACACTCTCCACTCTGGAAGAGATTATGAATGGCCATATCCGCGTCCAGATCAAAAATATGAAGACAGGTTTGGTCTGGCAGGAAGTCAAGGATGCTCGGGGCCGGATCGTTGAGTATTTTAAAGGGTATCTCGCTGATCTTGGTTCTCGAAAGGTCTTTGTGCCGAATCTGGTGATCAAATCCACTTATGATGGGATTCCTGGACTTATTGATATTGCTGACAGCTCTCTCGCCTATCGTACTGATACTGATTTTAAGGCTGTCGGAGAGCCGATCGATGTTAGTTATTTGTTAGATCGTAATAACGAGATCATTGTTAGACGCAACTTCAATCATGAAGTTGTAGAATCCCGTGAAATTCGTGAAGAAGATATCTTCAAGAACAACCGCTTCAGTTATCTTGGCCGGCAGTATCATTATGACGAATCTGATCGCTTAATGGCGGTTATTGATTACCGCGAGATCCGCAATGCCAAAGGCAATAGCGTACAGAAGCAATCGGGATATGTGAAAAAGGATGCAACAGGCAGAGAAGAATTTGTTCCAGAACAAATAGCCAACACATTCTACTTCCCTGAACAGCATGGATTGTATGATGTGGGTGACAAGTCTATGAACATTGCCAAAGACAGGGAAGGCCAGTGGAGAATCAATGCCACAGCATCTTTGTTAGGATTAAGCAAAGCCAACGGTATGTTCGTTTTCTTGACGATGCAGGGGATATTCGAAACTCCGAAAGATCCCGCCCCCGCATGGCACGCTGATTATGAAAAGCTTTCGGGGTATGAACCCAAGCTTTTGGCTGTAAAGGAAATTCTAATGGAATTCCGGGATGGTGAAGGCCGCATGAAAATGACCCTCAGCGGTTATCAAGGCACAAGGGCTGAGTTGGATGAGTTGATTGCTAAGGTTCGGGCAAATTCGATTGCCATCGATCAATTTGCAGCCAAATTTGCCTTTATTTCCTTTAATCATTACGCTATGGATGTGGAGAATTCAGCTATGACCCTGTTAGGTTATAGTGATGACGGTGTGAAATATATCTTTAATGGGAGATTTAATAAGGAGGATTACATTAGCGCTCAACCGGTTGGCGTAAACAACAACCGCCATCTTGTCCAGGAAGGGTACAATTTATATATTGTCTACGATATAGAAGATACTTTAGATAATGAGCTCAAGCAGGTTTATTTGCATATGGATGGCCGTATTTATAAGAATATTCTGAAGGGTGTCGGATTTGGTCCGCGCGAGATCGCGCTGTACTTTGATCCGGCGACATTGCTGGCGAGCCATGCCACGGTTACGGTTAATGCCATCGGCAAGCGTCTTGAGCATGAATGGCCCTATAAGATTCTCGTACCGGTCTACCTGCCCTCCGAACCGGAGAACTTGTGGATGTTCGAGTTTGAGGCAACACCGACGCTTTACCAGCAGTGGGCGGAGCAGCATCAGGACAACATTTTTGCCAATAGTTCGATGGCCAGAGAATACCGCAATGGGATCCTGAAGAAAATTTATTGGAATAAGTACCGTGTGCAGTCGCAGGAGAAGAACGGCTGGTTCAACGCCGATGCCAAAGACCGCCTCTTGAACAACAGTTTTATTGCCCAGTTATTTAAAGAGAAACTTATTTCCGCACGATACGAACTTAAGTCGAATCATTTCGAACAGCTTGAGAGGATCAGAGAGGATATCAAAAATAATTATAACCCCGGTCTTGAACAAGAGCACACTCTCCTGAGATGGGCATTACAGATCACGCTTTTTGCTGGCGTCGATGCCGG
>CAYJUK010000015.1:11694-20519 GCA_964373335.1 uncultured Planctomycetales bacterium
CCTTGCCGCTATAGGATGGGTGATCTGGAAGTTGGTAAATCTCATGGGCCGTAAGAAGGTTGCGGCGATCGGGACTGAGCCAACGACAGCAGCGATGACACCAGCGGGTCGCAAGAATTTTTTCATAGTTTTTGAGGGCGTAACTTCACGTAACGAGTTGGAGGCTGCTGTGGAGGCGACCTTCCCTCAGAGCGTCAAGAATCTTAAGGCTGGTATGAAAAAGATTATGGATGATGCGGTTATTTTCCATGGTGAGGAGCAGGCGATCGCTCTGTTCAAGGCGGCGGTTGGGAGCGTCGAGGCGCGCTTCGAGAAGGAATTGCCTAAGAATATTCTCCTCGATAAGATCGCCCACGAGATCTTCTCTGCGGTGGTGAATAAAGTTTATAGACCAAAGCTACAGCAATATGCCGCCAAGCGCGGACTCAGGCCTGAAAATATCAAGGGCGACGTTTATGAGATTGGCGGCATTAAGGTGAAGATCAAAGATCCGATGCATCTAAGGTTAAAGGACCAAAGAAATCCGAATTTCTTGGAGTTCCTCTATGACAAGAAGATTTTCGAGTTGGTCACGCGACTTGCCAATGATAAAGAACCGACAGCCCGGATATTCGGCTATCATGAGCTTAGAGATAAGGAAATGCCCCCTGATCATCCTTGGAATGACGGGGGGTGGATTAAGGTCGAGCGCGCCCGTATCCAGGCAACGGAGTTGGAGGCTAATCTCGGTAACCTGATGCTGGAAAAAGAAAACATTGAGTATGCGTTATCACATTCCACATTAAGCAATAAGGAGAGGAAGAAACTTGGAAGACGTCAGACAGAGATTGATAACAGTATAAGTAAGATTAAAGCTGAGCATCCAGAATTTAAAGATAAAGAAGGGTATACGGGCTGGTTTGAGATTCCCCTGGAAGAGGAATTCTTAAGAGAATTGTATCAGTTCTTTATCGGTGACTTGCAGGACCAGGTGGCCTGGACGCGGCATTTATTGAAATTGACCGAGACCCTCGATAGAAATAACAAGAGTGAAGATCTGATCCCGCAGATCCATTATCGTTCCTCCACCATGTCGTTCATCCTCGGAGACCAATTCCTTAAACTTTTTATTAAACTCCGAAAGGGCCAGAAGGCGTGGAAGTGGCGTCCGTATCTTGAAGAGGTATTCTTGTCACGCTTAATGGTGATTAAAGACTATGAGGAGACTTTGATGGCCTTTGGGTTGACGGGTGGGATGATCAAGCTTTGGACAGAAAATGCCCAGCGGCTGACCGGGATGGTCAATGATTTGCAAAGAAAAGTGAATGCAGAAACCGATGCCGTAAAAAAAGCGGGGTTTGAAGCAGCCCTCAGCGAAGCAAAGGAATTGGTTCAAAAGATCCAGGCGCTGAATCATACCGAATTCCCCGGGTATGAGCTGTTGACTTCCCTCTTTAAATTGACAAGGCTCCATGCTGAACCGGTGCATGCTTATATAGTTCAGAAGATCGTTGATCAGGGGCTTTTGCCGGCCGTATTTGCAAGCTTTGGAGAGCCGGAGTTCACATACTTTACGGCAGACGCGCGTTATTTAGCGCCCAAGAGAATGCTGATGGGGATTAAGTATTTTGATGTGGTGATCCTGGCGGCCGGCTTGGCGGCAGCCGGGCTGTTGTGGTTGTTTGACTTTATAACAGCGCTCTCAGCGATCCCGGCGTTAGTCGTCACCGGTTCTCTCTTTGCCTTAAAGATGTGGCAGTTAGTGGTTGATGGGTTTGATTCAAAGAAGGACAATTTTAGGAAGCTTCTTAACAAGTGGAATAAAGGCCCCAGAGGCCTTTTGGATACAGAGATCGAGGTTTTGCAGAGAGGGTCGGCGGTTGGCGAAGATAAATATGCGGGTATGTCTAAGCAAGCGTGGGACAGGCTTTCGCAAGACGAGAGGGAAAAGGCCTTACGCGGCGTGGCCCATCCTATGAAATGGGGCCGCATTTTCCCGTCATGGAAAGAAGGATTGGCTCTGATAGCGGTCGCGGGAATCTTCTATGGTTTGAGCTATATACTTGGCTTGCCGTTGTGGTTTGCGGCTTTATCTTCGCTGGCGGTTCTGTGGCTGTGGCAGGAAGTAGTAGCCCGGACAACCCGCCTGGCCTTTTCGTATCCGGCGTTCCTCAATTTGGTGATGACGATCCTGTCCTGGTTGTACGCGGTACCGATAGTTTCCATGATTGCCGGTGTCGCGGGCCTGACCTCTGTCACGGCAATCCTGACCTTTATTCTTATTAATCTGCTTTTGCATTTCACCCACGCTTTGTTCTTTGCATTCATGATCCGCAGCGGTGTCTATTTCGGTATGAAGCCCGTGAACCATAAGGCCATTAAAGAAAAGCATATGTTTGATGTCCGCTATCGAACGGATATGGCTCGAGCATTAGCCGCGATTAAGGTTAAGGTGGGAGGCAACGAATCGAAGCACCAGTCGCTCAAAGCAGCTGCCACAAGTACTGGAATTGCGACTATCGCGGCTTTGAGTTATTTATTCTGGCGCATTAGAGACGGTGTGCTGATCAGCGAAACTATTAAAGTTTGGTTCGGCGGCGCCACAACGTTAAGCGCAACAGAAATTCTGCTTCCGGCAGCCCTGATAGGGTTAGTTATAGTAATCGGTTATATTTTCTGGCGGCTTGTACGGAAGGTCTCATTCTTGAAGAATGTGCATCTTGATAATTATCAGGTGTCAGGTGGACTTACTGAAGGGCAACTAAAGAAAAGAGCCTGCGATCTGTACCAATATCAGTTAAGCCGGCTCTTGGACGGCTCATTGACCGTTGATCAGTATGAGAAGCTGTTGGCATTTGAGCCGGTGGCATTAAATAATGCCAAAGCGGTGGAACGTGTTAAGAGGATACTCAACACCTTCTTCCGCCGCGACACGCCGCCGATCATCCATCAGTGGACCGCGCGGCCGCTGGTGACCGGGTATAATTCGGCGTTTGAAGAAGACTTAGAGTATGTTTGGAATCACAAAAAGCGCGGAGATAATGGCCAATTACTGTCCAATGACAAAGCGAATACGGAAGCAGGCGCGAGGAAAGGATTGGTTAACTATACTTACACAGATGAACAAGGTAATTTTGACGCAACAAAAAAAGGGGCATATCCTACTGAGCTTTATCATTTGGTTGTAGAAGCGTATCCGCAGGAATGGAAAAATGTGGTTTTGAATTGGGAATCGCAGGGATTGATCGATGATGCAGAACGCCTTGCATTGCTTGCGGCGAAATTCGAAGGACCTGTTGAGGCAGAAAAGGTTCTTGAAAAGATAAAAAATGAGAAGAAACGTGAACGTATTCGTGAACTGATCGTGCATTGGGCGAATATGCGCCTGCCGGTGGTTATGAGAACCATCGAAGGCTATATCGCCATGTACACATCGTTCCGCAAAGTCGTGGAATGGGATTTCTATAATCCGATATATGAAGCGCTCAAGAGGGAGTTCGGTACAGACAAGCAAAAGTTTGCGCTTGCCAATGACGTTTTGGATGCGTTGGGCCGGCGAGGGATCGCTGTTGATAGAAAGAATCAACTTCAGGCGGTGATCAACAGAAGAGGGTGGCTGCCGATGATTGCTTTGACCGAACAAGAGAGAAGTTATCTATTTAACAGCAGTTCCTTGACGGATAATCAAAATGAATATCTCAGGTTCGACTATTATTATGACAGATTGGTCGGTGATAAATTCAATGTTTATACAGTCTATAAAAGTTTTGGCGAAGGCGGGGCGCTCGCCAAAGAGTATATTGATAACTCTCCGGAGAATGCTTTCTATATTTCGCGTTTAGGGACAAGCGGGACCCATACAGGCATTATCCAAGGGTTGATAGGTATGCCGGAAGTACTCGTTAGTGCCAAGGCGTGCATCATCGCATTGATGGGCCGTTACCGTACAGATTTGTCCATGCGTTTGGACGCGGTTATGGATCCGCGCGCTGAAGAGGCTCTCTGGATCGTGAACAATATGGATGAGTTGTCGCGGCCGAATACGATGGGCTTTGAATATCCGGTTTACGTCTCTGACGCGGCGCTGAGCCCCTACGCGGCGGTTAAGAATTTGATTGAATCCTCCTGGACAATGATGACCCAGCTTTATATGTCTGAGGTCGCTGAGGATGGTGAGTACGGGAAGTATATGCACAAGGAAGAGTATGAGCAGGTATATGGCCTGGCGCCACTGTCGCGCAACGCCGAAGACTTGAGCTTGACCTTGTATGGTTTTAGTTTGGGTATCCGCATGGCCTATAACCATTCGATGATCATCGGCTGGGCCAAGACCAACTCCGTTAAAACAGACTTAACGCCCGAGATTAAATACTGCGGGGACAGCTACGAAATGATGACAGACAGTTTGGGCTTGATGTTCAATTTGAGCCCCTATGTCGGTAAGAATGTCAAGTGGGTGCATGACTTCAATATCGCCGCATTCTGGAGCTTGAAGCCATTGGTTGTTTTGACCGCTGCGTGGGTCTTGGTCTTTAATGTGGTTGGTTTCTTTAACCCGGCACACTCCTTGCCGTTTGCCATAGCCTTCGCCTTACTTGGTTTGAGTTTGGCCTTGTCGATTGTGCGCACGACGATTCTCCTGTTTAATATGAAATATGGGACACCGTTTGGTTTCTTTAAATTCCTTTACGCCCAGTTCTTTAAACCTGGTTTGGGTTGGGGCGCGACCATGGCGCATCCGCATTATGCCAATGCGATCCTCAACCGCCTCCTCAAGAGAAATGACTCCTTTGACGCGAGCGCCCGCGTGACCCCTGCGACTCGCTTGACCTGGAGAGATGTTTACACGACGAACAAGCTCGGCGCCATGATCTCCGCGGCGCTTCTGCCATTGATCTTCTTGATCGCGCCGTATTACCCAGCTCTTTGGCTGGTGTCGGCTGTTCTCTACTTTATGCTTATCTTCTCTTATGTGATCTCCCCGCATCTTTTCAATAACCGCGCGCTTAAATACGACGGAACAACGAGCTGGGGCGCGGCACTGACCAGCTTTATCATGACAGCGGTGATCTTGGGGATCTCTTGGACGCTTGGGGGACTGCCCATTGTCGAGGTTCCGATCATTGACTGGACGCTTGTGGTTCCGACCATTGAGGATATCGCGGTGTTGGCAATTGTAGCCGCCTTCCAGTTGGTTTTATTTGGATGGGGTGTTGTGGATCAGTCTCGCAGTACGGTCTCACCGGCCCGTAAGGTGATGGAGAATCTGTTGTTGGCTATGACCGGCATTTTCGTCCTTTTGTCGGTGTCCGGCTCATTTTTGGCGACTGTGGGTATCGTTGCCCCGATGGTGGTGTGGATGCTTGTTGATTTCAACAAACGCCAGACCGCCAAAGACGTGGTTGGCGGCGGTGGTTATTCTTTGGGGCATGGATTTGTCGATATTTTCAAGCTCGCGTGGAAGAAGTTGGGTATTGTGGGGACGCTCTCCAGCGTTGCGGCCCTGGCAGGATTTGTGTCAGGCAACGTTTGGTGGATTTTTGGAGCAATGACAGTATTTATGGTTTGGCATTTCTTCAACATGATACGCTTTGAAGAAATTTCGGGACCGAAGACAAAAACAGCTGTTGATAAATTAAAACAATATCTGGCCTCTGATCGGGCGAATAAACACGGCATCTTTACCGAAGAACAACTCGCCTGGGAGTCCGGCAATAAACCGCACGGTCAGAAGATGAATGTGGTTGAGCGCCTCGCTTTAAGAAATGCCCTGATTATGTATTCGCATTATCCGCATTTAAGGTTTTTAAGAGGCGTTTATCACTATGATTTTGTTTCTTTGACGGAGGCGGGTTCGGCTCTGGCCAAGGATCTTGGGCTCACGACTTCTGTCTTTGAAGATGTGGTTAAAACGCATCCGGAAGAATGGCGAGAGCTGATCGAGAAGCTGGCGGTTCAGACCGATATGTTGGCTGGTGATAAAGATTTGGAGTTGGCGCCTGAAGAAGCGCTGAAACTTATCGACATTTTCAATACTGATGGGACGCTCGCAGACATCAAGGCGTTGATCGCGACGATTAATAAGGTTCGGGAGCGTAAAGATCTTTCTCCTGTCGAAAAACGTCAGGACAAGATCGGTGCTGAAATCGCCGCCTGGGTCAACCAGTTTATCTGGGTCCGCGTGGCGCAGGTTGATGACAATGGCGTGCCGTTCACAGAACATATTAAGCTCTCGCCGGGGTTAAAGAATGCTGGGGGCAGATTCCACACTTATGATGCAGAAATCGGCCTTTTGCCGATGAGCGTTGCTGACGAATCAGGGGGGTCGATTCTAGAGAATAAACTTGCTGAAACTGTCCGTAAGTTAGCCGCTGATCATATTGTTCAATTGCGTGCAGCCAGAGCTCAGAATGATCCCTTGGGTGTCATAACCGATGCGTTATGGAATGGCCTGGATGCCGACGTGAGACAGGCATTGGAAGACGCGAATGATAATAATATCGATAAGGCCAAAGCGGCGTTGTTCAATATGATGAGTGATGTTAAGAAGGCTGCTCAGCAGAAGGTTGGTGATGATAAGATTATTGCGGAGGCCAGCAGAGTTATCCTGGCTCATTCTGCTGATTTGAGTGTATTCCGTAAGGCTAGAGCACAGAAAAACCCCTCTTTGTTTATAACCACGAAGATGTGGGACGGTCTCAACGCAGATTTGCGCCAGGCCTTATTGGATATTAATGATCAGAATTTAGAGAAAGCCAATGCGGTATTCTTTAAGACGATGAGTGATATCAATAAGACCGAGGCGCAGAAGGTTGTTGGCAAGAAACTTGCTGATGTAGTGAAATCCCTTCTTGGTGTTGCGGCCAATCTCGTGAATTTGCGTCTGGCCAGACAAGACTTGAATCCTTTCTGGGCGAAGCTCGACGATTTGGGTAAAGACAAGGTTGCGGATAATGACGCCGATCTTATTGCCAATTGGGCAACAGAAACCAACCAGAAAAAGCATTTCGATAAAGCCAAAACAAAATTTGATAAAGACAAAGAATTCCAGAAATTGCCTCAAGATCAGCAAAATGTCAAAGTCGAATCCAGGGCCAAGGGGCTGAGTCTTAAGGATGCACTGGAGAAAAAGGTCGCTGAACGAATACATACCTTCATTGCAACGCTTTGGGCAAATGTTCCGGATGATTTGCGGAAAATTCTGGAAGACGTGAATGACAACAACATCACAAAGGTAGAAGAAGCATTATTCAAAGCCATGAGCGACGCCAATAAGGCCGAGGCGCAGAAAGCGGTGGATAAGAATCTTTCTGATAAGGTGAAAGCCCTTCTTGGCGTTGCAGCAAATCTTACGAATCTGCGCCAGGCCAGGCCCGATTTGAGTCTCCTCTGGGCCAAGCTTGACGATTTGAGCAAAGATAAGATCGCTGATAATGATGCTGATCTTATGGCCAATTGGGAAGGAGAAACCGATAAGCAAAAGTATCGTTATGTTGCCAAATCAGAACTTGATAAGGACAAAGAGTTTCCAAAATTGTCTATTGAAAAACAGAAGGTCAAAGTCGAAGCCAAAGCTGGGAGGTTGAGCCTTAAGGCTGCGTTGGAGAAAAAGGTGTCTGAGCGGATTGGTTCTTTCATTGAACCTCTTTGGGGAAGTATTCCGGCAGATTTTCGCCAGGCTGTTGAAGATATCAATGACAACAACACTGCTAGGGCACAGGGAGCATTCTTCAAAGCCTTCAACGACGCTAACAAGGCTTCCCAGAATAAAGTTGTCGAAAGATTTTTGAAACCTTCTGATCAGGCAAAGGCTTTGGCGAAGAAATTTGCGGAAGATATCAAGAAGATTCTTGTCAAGCTTGTTGCTGAATGGAAGGCCGCCCTTGAGACGTTATGGGACAGCGTGTGGCAGAAGATGCCTGAGGAAGATAAAAAAGCCATTTTGAAGAAAACAAGGGATGTCTTGTCTGCCAAGCCTGAATGGGAAGGTTGGGATGAGATTAAGAGAAACATGGAGGTTGAAAATGCGGCCAAGAAAGATATCCTGAATAATCTGTCAGAAGCGCTTGACGGAGCGTACATGGGATATCTTTTCTCAACCGTTGATATAGCTGTGCTTAGGAGTGCGCGTTCCAAGAAGGAAATTACTCTTGTGATTACTGACGTATTGTGGGGAAGCTTACCCGAATATTATAGAGATGCTTTGCTTGATACCAATGACAACGTTGTTCTTAAAGCCAAGGAAACGCTCTTTAAAGCCTTGAGCGATGTCAATAAAGCCGAAGCGAAGAAGGTGCTTGATAAGAAGTTGGCGGGAGAGGTTGAGAAGTTCTTAAAGGTGGGAGTAGCGGTAGTGAGAGATATCCGCGTATTGGATGCCGGCATAGCGAAGGCGGAAGGAGAACAAAAGGCGAAGGAAGAAGAGTTAAAGAAGGCAGAAGAGGCCAAAGAACAAAGCAAGGTTGACGTCTTAAAGACAGAAGTTACGCAGAAGAAGCAGGCGGCAGATCAGCTCAAGGCAGATCGTCAGAATAAGGTAACTAGTATCTGGAGTGCTGTGGAGATCAGTGACGATGTGCGTAACGCGTTGGAAGACATGAATGACAACAATGCAGGCAAGGCGAAAGAAGCGTTATACAAAGCCTTGAGCGATGCCAATAAGGCCGAAGCGAAAAAGGTGCTTGATAAGAAGCAGCCGCAAGAGATAGAGAAGTACTTAATGACAGGGACAGAGGTAGTTAGAGAGATCCGTGTTCTTGATGCCAGCATTGCCAAGGCGGAAGTGGAGCAAAAGGCAAAGGAAGAAGATTTGAAGAAGGCAACCGAGGCCCAAGATCAAAACAAGA
>CAYJUK010000016.1:0-20423 GCA_964373335.1 uncultured Planctomycetales bacterium
GCTTCAGCGGCCAAAGCAAAATCCTGCTGTCAATCCAATTGGGACAGCAATGACTAAAGATAGGCAGATTAAGATTAAAAATTTTTGACAATACGGTTGTTTAGCCGGGGAGACTCCTTTGTGCGGGATTTACTCTGCCGGAGACATCTGACCCCAACTTCGAATTAGAACAGAAACCTCTCCTCGAGAGATCGAGGAGCGAAATTTTTCACCCAGGGAGTGAGGCACTACTCATCGAAAAAGTATTTCTAATTCGGAGTGCGTGATATAATCCCCCCTGATTGTTAGCCCTAGTTCCGCAGTATGGCAGAAAGATTTTTTTATTTTGCAATAGGTTAAGAGTTTTTTAAGACCGAATTTTTCACTACAGCCAATATCATCTCCCGCGAGCCTGATTCAAACTGCGGAACCAGGGTTGGCGCCGGCTTAACGGTTCGGACATGCGTGAGGAAAGGAATCTTTTAATCCATGCGAATTACTGAAAGCATCCCTTCTCGTCTGGAAATTATTCCAGACTTTATCTCTAATATTATCGAAAGACTGCTTTTCCTCCCTCTGGATGAAGACGTGATCTTTACGGTTAAGCTCTGTCTCCATGAGGCGGTGATCAATGCGGTTGAGCATGGCAATAAACTGGACAGCCGCTTAACCGTCAGGATGGAGATTGTCTTTGATAAAAATCAGCTGATGATCGAGGTGACGGATCAGGGGGAAGGATTTGATTACAAGAAAATCCCCAATCCTACCACCCCGGAGAATTTGTGGAAGGCGGAAGGGCGGGGTGTTTTTTTAATCCGGAATCTCATGAATAAGGTCTCATTTCATAATAAGGGACGAACCATAAGAATGGTTAAGATATTGAAAAAGGGAAGGAGGGTTAAGGTGGATATGAACATGGAAAAAATAAAAGATGTCATGACAGTAACGTTAGAAGGAGAAATCAACGTCAGCAATGCGAACGAGGTAAGAAACACGTTCACGAAATTACTGCAGAACGGAGAGAAAAAGATCCTGGTCGATTTTGACCGGGTCATCTTCATCGACAGCTCGGGGCTGGCCGTTTTAATCGACTTGGTGCAGCGCTTACAAAAAGTAAACGGAAACCTGCGTCTGTGTAACGTCAATAGAAAAATCAGGGGCATTTTTGAGATTGTCAAGATTCATAAATTGATCAACATTTATGATAACCGCAGCGCGGCCCTGGGAGATTTTTAGAGATGGAACAGGAAGTTAAATCAATCGAGAAGGAAGCCCATCGGCTTCTGGAAGAACACAAGTACCCGGAAGCCGCCGAGATGTTTTATCGGGTGGCCAATGCTTACTTGAAGTTCGAGAAGCACCATCCCGCGGCCATGTGTCTGGCGTCCGCGGCAAGCTGCTGGGCGTTAAGGGCAGGAGAACAAACCTTTTACTATGCCGCCCGGGACTATGAAAGGGCGGCCAAAGAGGCAGAGAAGACCGGGGATCTGGAATACACCGCCCTCCTTTATAAGCACGCGGCGGTCTGTCATGAAAAGGATAAGGATTACCTGGAATTCTCGGAATGTTATTATCGGTCTAAGGAATGTTTCCGCAAATCCATAGGGAAGAGTATTTTTAACCCCATATTTTGCATTGCAAGATTGGGGTTTAATCCGCAAAAATTCCGGGATGCACGGAAGGGGGGATTCCGGGAATTTTTAGGACGGGTCATGCTTTGGCTGACACTTTCGTTTTCCTCTCTGTTGTGGGGGCACGGCGAGCGTCCGCATCGAACCGTTGCGTTCGGGGGATTCTTTATACTTCTCTCAGCGGTCCTGTATACGCAGGGCTATCTCATTAAGGATGGTCAGCCCATTCATCCCGATTTAGGTGAAGGCATTTATTTTAGCGTGGTGACGTTTATAACGGTCGGGTACGGCGACCTTTATCCCATCGGATTCAACAAAATTATCGCCATCTTTGAGGCCTTCGGAGGTGTTTTCCTCTTCCCGATTTTTATCACCGGCCTATGCCGGAAATATTTAAGAGAATAACAAAACATTTTGTCTTTAGTTATTAAGCCGCAGTCCTTGAGGGGAACCTTAATGATTATTTTCTGGTTAGGAGTCTTCTCCTTCCTTCTCAATTTTGTCTGGGAGTCCTACCATGCGGCCGGGCTCTATCAAGATCACAATATTCACGCTGTCGATTATATCAAAATGATGACCTTTGTTTCTATCATGGATGTCCTTATGGTTTATGTTATTTATGGCATCACGGCGGTTATCGTCAAGGATTTTGCCTGGTTTAAGGTGATGACTAAACACAACATCGGGTTATTTTTTGTGATTGGGATTGTCTTGGCCTATGGGATTGAATACCTGATGGTCTTTGTCTGGGAATGGTGGCAGTACAACCCTCACATGCCAACGATCTTCGGAGTTGGGATATCCCCCTTGCTGCAGTTGAGCCTGACCGGTCTCCTGGCCGTATTCATATCCAAAAAATTGCTGTATCGATAAGGCTTTTGAATCCCGGGGACAGAACTCCGGGGACACGTGTTACCGGAGAATATAGAGGAGGTAAGGGAATGACAACAGTTGTGCTTTTAACGATATCAAATATTTTTATGACGATCGCCTGGTACGGGCATTTGAAATATAAACAGGCGCCTTTATTTATGGCGATCCTCATCAGCTGGCTGATTGCGTTTGTTGAGTATTGTTTCCAGGTGCCGGCGAATCGTATTGGGCATTATCAGTTTACCGCGGCTCAGTTAAAGACAATCCAGGAGGTCATTACTCTGATTGTCTTTTGCGTTTTTTCAACTCTTTATTTGAAAGAAGAGTTGAAATGGAACTATCTTGTTGGATTTTTGTTGATGATCGGGGCGGTCTTTTTTGTTTTTAGGAAATGGTGAGGGAGATCCTTAATCCCTCATTTGCCCAGGCAATATTATGGTTAGAATTTGGTGGTCTCCACCTGGGTGGGATAGAATTTTGTGATGTTCCACTTGCGAGTGTCTCTTCTTAATTCAAACATCCAAATGTGGCCGGAGGAAAATAATTCGTCGGATTTGAATTGAAGGATCACCGGAAGTTCGGCGCCGAGTTTCCCTTCTTGTTTAAAGAGTCTTATCCTTTGGATTTCAAAAGAGGCCACATCATAGATTGCCGGGTATTGCTCAGGGTCTTCCCAGTATTTCCGGCCCAAGGCGTATTCGCCGCTGGCCCAATATCCTAAGACGCTTTTGGCGATGGATTGAATCTCTCTTTTGTGGAGAAAAGGGATAAAGAAGAAATTATAGATGATAAGAAAAAGAACAAGACCAATGATGAGAAATTTGTTATCTTTATTGATCATAGGGGAGAACGATAGACAGTGTTCAAATGAGACTTCATTATAATAATCAAAGGAACTGCGAAGTTCAAACAATAATAAGGTTATTTGGCCGGATGGGGAACTCCTTAGTCCCCTTGGTTGACTGGAAGAAATAACATGATACCAGGATATGGCAATAAAACCGCCTTCGGTGATGACGGGATACGATCTTCAGCCCCAAACAATCGATATCATTTCTTAAGGGGTAAAAAACAGATTTGTTTTCTTTTTTTGATTTTGGGAACTTGTTTTTTGGTTCTGCCCGGGTGTGATTTTCTTTATCGGCTTTTGCATAAAGAGGGCGCGGAGGAAAAACAGCTTTTGGGAGGAGTCTTTGCCCTGGAGAAAAACCCCAAGGTCGAAGAGATCCAAAAACTGCTCAAGCTTTTTGGATACGCCCCGGGGAAAATAGACGGTCTTTTGGGGGGCAAGACCCGTCAGGCGATTGCCGGCTTTCAAGAAGACAATGGATTGCCAGTGACTCGCTTTGTCGATCTGGCAACGTGGGAGAGGTTAACAGTTTTTGAGGAATATGGATTACTCAATCAAGGGGAATTGAATTGGGAGTCCATTCAGTTTGCGTTAAAAGAGGCTGGCTTTGATCCCGGGCCAGTGGACGGCAATATGGGGAAAAGGACGGCTCATGCGGTGATTCAATTCCAGAAAGCAAATGGACTTAAAGCGGACGGCAAGATCGGCTACAAGACGCTTTCGAAACTGGTGGACAACCCATTAAAAATTCCTTGAAATTACCGCCATTTCTACTCATTCCATAATAGTTATTAATACGCCTTATGAAATCTAAATTTTTCCCCTCGGGTATTTCTACTGTTCCTTCCTTAATTTTATCTTCTTCCATTTTGTGGCTGTTTTTGTTTCGCCATTTTCTCTTGGGCCAATACGCCCTTTTAGACGATGCTGTTGTTTACTACGAACATGTTAAATTTTACATTGATCAAATAAGCCGCGGTGTTTACCCTTTGTGGGATCCATCGCGTGAATGGGGCGTGCCCAACGAATTTTTTTTACTGCGTTTCGGACCGTTTAATCCTTTAATCTTCGTTATTCCTCTTTTGAATAAAATCGGCCTGTCTTATGGGCAATCGTATTTTTTCTTTTTGGGGGGTTATTATCTTTTGGGTATGATGGGTTTTTATTTACTGGCTAAGGCTGTCTTTCAAGATAAGCTTGCGGCCTTTACCGCCTACCTGCTTTTGATGTTTTCTTCCTTTTCAACGCTTCTGATTAATTCGTTTATTATTCTGGAATTTACGCCCATTGTCTGGTTTTTTTATTTTTTGATAACTTTTGGTTTCAAGCCGACAGAATTATCTTTTCTGGGAATGACATACTGTCTTATGCTCATCTTTGCAATGTATGTCCCGTTTTATTTTTTAATTATTCTCTTGTCATTTTTGATCCTCTTTTCCGTTTTCTATTTCCCGGCACTAAAAATTTACATTAAAAACCTAATGGAATTTTTCTCCCAAAATAAAACTTTTTTAATCCTTTGCCTTTTTTTGGTAATTTTGTCGATTATGCCTGGATGGATACTGTATAACCAGGCCCGGCAAGGAGAATTTATTTTACCGGGCAGGCATGTGGCCTCAGATTTTCATAATAAAGTCTCTATGTTGGATGGCCAGAAAGATACGGATAATTCTTTGCAGGTCGCTCCTCAAACAACGATCAGGGGAGGGATTGTTTCCGTCAACTTTATCAATGAACTTTTTTTTAATTTAAATGAGTTTCAGCCGGGGACATTATATTTCCCCATCTTTGTTCACGTTCTTTTGTTGCTTGGATGCGTTGTCGTCAATAATAAGAGAATAATCCTGTTGACCACGTGGGCTTTTATGACTTATCTAATGGGTTTATATGATGCGGGGCCATTGTATGAATTTTTATACAAGCACATTTTCATCTTTCGCTATGTCAGAAATTTTCAGTTTTTCCTCTGGCTGGTTTTACTGCCTCTGTACATACTGATCTGCGTTGAACAATTCCGTCTTTTTTTATCTGCCCGAACTCTGACTCGATTTGGCCGAAACGTTGTTTTGACTGTTTTGGTGCTGGGCGGTATCGTTTTTACCTGTTTTTTGTTGAGTAGAGGCAAGTTAATTATTGTGTCTTCCTATATTGTTCTGGGGTTAAGTTTGATTTTTTTGGTCATGAAAGGATTAAGCCAAGAGACAGGGTTGAACAAAAGGCATGAAACAAGGCTTTTATGGTTTATTTTACTGTTGGTCGTGATTCAGCCCCTGGAGGTTTATGGCTATCTGGATAAGAATACAATCAAAGCCAGAGGTGAGTACCGATATGATGTTCCGTATTTAATTGCTCCGCTTTCGCAAGGCCAGCGTTCTAAACGTTTAATGGTTGATACGACGAATTTAGACAAAGACCCTTATCTTTTCGATGTCCAGTATTTAAATACGCCGTGGGGAAAGGATCTCAGGAGTCATGTGGATCCTGAAATTTTAGATGAATATCTGCGTTTTAAATTTGTTGTTTTTGATCATATAAAATGGATCAAGAGCGATCAAGAGATTGATTGGTCATGGGTTCGAAAAAATATGGCTGAGAATCAAAATATGGCTTTGGTAACCGCACAAGAACCATTGAAGCTGCCGGAATTGAAAGATACCGACTCTTTTGCCCGCGTGATTACGGAAAATTCAAAGGAATTTAAACTTTTATCATTTGATGTCAATTGGATAAAAGTGAAAACAAATTTCCTTCAGCCGAGATTTTTGGTTTATAACAGCTTGTTTTATAGTCAATGGAACGCCTTTATTGATGATAATAAAACCACGCTTTACCGCGCTAATGTCGCGTTTAAAGGATTATGGATTCCGGCAGGAGAGCACATCGTTGATTTTAGATTCGGGAGTCCATGGTTTTATGGATTGCATATTGTTCTTCTGGGAATTTTCATGGCTGTATTCACTTTTCTTATATTTTTGTGGTGGCAGACCCGCTTTAGCAGCGAACCATGATGACAAATGTTATGAAACAAGGGATAAATTTAGAATCAATCGGACGCGGCAGTATTCGATTGTTGTTCATGTTTTTGAAGCGGCCGGTAGTTTTTTTTATCGCGATGTACTGGCTCTCGAATATGCTTATTGATTATGAAAAAATAAGATCAGGAATAGAAACAAGGGTGATCGGCAGCCTTTCCCCGACCTCCTTTGAATATTTAGCGCAGATCAGGCAAAACGAAGGGCCCATCGATCAAAAGCGGTTAAAAGAATACGTCTACTTTTATAGCCAAATGACCGAATATTTCCCCGGGCAGGCCGATAGTTATCAGTTGCTCGGCTTTTGTTATTATTATTTAGGCGATCAAAAAAGGGCTGTCTCTTTTTATAAGAAGGCCATTGGTCTTAATCCAAATTTTTTCTGGTCGTATTATAATCTAAGCATCATTTATTTTGAGAACCGGCGCTACCAAGAGGCGGCTAGGCTGCTTGAGAAAGCGACGGCGCTTTCGCCTCAAGCGACACTTGATGCGGTTCGTTTGTCACCCATCGTGTACCGCATGATTCTAAAAAATATCTCTAACGCCGATATTATCCTTCAGAAAAGTTTGCACGAAGGCTACTTGCAAAGTAAACAGCTGCTCGGGTTATGCAGGGATTATTTAAAAAATTTATCGCCGCAGGGTACTCCTCGCAAATTCTTGCCTCAAATTTTTTAGTTTATTTGAAATACTTTTTGTGCTTAGAAGCTATCTCGATAATTCGCCGATAGTAAAAACTTATGATAAATGTGAATTTCTCGGATAACTTTTAGGATTGGGGTTTATAACTTTCCATTGACAGAAAAAGAAGTTCTTTTATACTTAGGTTCGACCCAATTTAACTTTCTCAACCATTGGACTAAAAAAGTGGAGAAGAAAATGAAGAAAAAAACGGCATTGAGCTTTTTTATATGGATCAGCATGGTTGTCAGCATAATGTTTTTCATAAGCAGCAAGCAGCAAGCCTTCGGACAGTTTTCGAATTTAAATATCTCAAACGTCAACACCACAACAGTGACCGATACCGTATCTCCCTCTGTTCCAACCAGCCTGAAGGCCGATGTTATTTCCTCCTCTCAAATTAATTTACAGTGGAATCCTTCCGTTGATAATGTCGGGGTGACAGGCTATCGCGTATTCCGCAGCTTAAATACAGGCACCGCTGTTTTCGCTGTTGTGAAGATTACTAACACGAACTCTTATTCCGCTATAGGCTTAATCCCTAATACAACTTACATCCATAAAGTGAGTGCCTTTGATGCTGCCAATAATGAGTCTCAGCCATCCGATCCTGTATCCGCCACAACATTAAGCCAAGACACCGGCTTAAAGTTACTCTGGAGTTTCAATCCTCAGATCAGCCAGGCACAGTTAGTGCTTGGCAGCGATGCCAATCGTGACGGCGCTAGTGACTTGATCGTCGGCGAACCGTTTGGAAAAGTATTTATGCTAAATACAAAAACCGTCGCGCCGATTTGGTCTAATTCTGCCGATCACTTTGTGAGCGTCATTGATGGAACCATCCCCGCAGCAGTCAAAAAAAATGTGATTGTGGCCAAAGAAATTCAGGGAACGGCATCCTATTATGTCAAACTACTCATTGGAAATAACGGCAGTGAAAGTTGGTCTAAAAAGATAACAGGAAAGCCGGCGGCAGTGAAGACTATCGGCGATTTAAATGGCGATGGAATATTAGACATTGCTATTGGTTTTAATGACGGAGCCAATACGAAAGTAACTGCCCGTTTAGGTCATAACGGCCAATCAATATGGACCCGCAGACTAGTTATCCAGGGGAATATCAAAAATATTGATGTTTTGTTTAATACCGCGACCAATGCTTATTTAGTCGCATCTGGAGAAAACAATAGCGGTGCGCCGTATTTAGTAGCGCTTAGTAATGGAGGCAGAGTTGTTTACAACCATGTTCCCGCTATCGGCAGTATGATCAAAACAATCGGCCAGTATTCGGGAGTGCCCTTCCGCGATATCCTGGTCAAAAATGGAACATCTTTTTATCGTGTTAACGGCAGCGATGGCAGCTCCGTCCAATGGCAGTATGATTCTTGCTATGATCTTTATTCTGTTAGTCTCTTTCCCGACATTGATAACGATGGCTGGGAGGATATCTTAGCCTTTGGCGCGGCGTTCAATAATACAGGGTGCCCGGCAGGCCAGTCGAATGTTATTAAGTTGATCAGCGGCCAAATGGGAATAGATTTAGCTTCATATCCTTTAGCTTCAAATGAATTCTTTGAAGTAGCGCCTGCTAACGGGGATATGAGCGGGGATGGAACAACAGACATCCTGGCTGCGGGGGATGGGAAAATCCTTGTTATCAATTCAATGAACGGCCAGATTATTGATGAGATCAGTGTCCCAGGGACTCTTTCTGAGATTACCGGCCTTGATCCTATTACCGTTCAAGATAATGTTCCTGATGTAGCTGTCTTTGTCGTTGATGAAACCGACAACAGCAATACCAGTATCCAGGCTTACGGGCGTTAAGAATCGAGAGATTTTTAAAGTTAAGTATTCTGTGAATCAAATAAATAAAAGGCAATATCCAAAACGGGTATTGCCTTTTATTATGCAAGTGGAGGGGGAAGATTTTTGTAATATTGACAAAAAATTTTTCTTCTTGACCAGCCAGAGTTCGGCAGATATGCTAGGGAATCATTATGAAGATTCACGAATACCAAGCGATGGAGTTGTTTAAAAAGGCCGGCATCCCCGTTGCGGGCGGCCGGGTGACCACTGAGGTCAGCGAAGCGGTCACCATTGCCAGGGAAATCGGCTATCCCGCAGTGCTCAAGTCGCAGGTTTTGGTCGGCGGACGCGGCAAGGCAGGCGGGATTAAGGTCGTTAAAAATCAAGAAGAACTTGAGAAGACCTTTAAAGAATTAAAGAATCTTAAAATCAAAGGGTATGCGGTTGACCGCATCCTGGTCACCCGCGCGATTGAGATCGATAAGGAATTTTACTCCGCGGTTACTATAGATCCAGCCCACAATGATGCCGTGCTGATTGCCTCAGCAGCAGGCGGTATCGATATAGAAGAGACCGCCAGGACCCACCCGGAAAAAATTCAAAAATATTACCTCCAAAGGAAAAAAGATATTGATCCCGGCCGATGGAAATCATTTATTCAAGCTGTCTTCCCCAGCGATCCCGACTCAGAGAATGCCACTCAAATCATGAAGAAGTTATTGAATGCCTTTTTTGCCAACGATTGTTCTTTAGCAGAGATCAATCCGCTGGTTATTGATAAACAGGGGAAATGGTTTGCCGCGGATGCCAAGATCAACGTTGATGATAACGCGCTTTTCCGGCATCCCGAATTGGCCCCACTGCAAGATTTTCAATATGAGGATCCCGATGAGATCGAGGCCAAACAGCACGATCTGAGTTTCGTCAAATTGGAGGGGGATATCGGCTGCATTGTTAATGGGGCAGGTCTGGCTATGGCCACGGTCGATATCATTCAATTGGTCGGCGGCCGGCCGGCGAATTTTTTGGATGTCGGAGGAAGTTCCTCACCGGAAAAGGTATTATGGGCTTTAAAGATTATTTTAAGAAATCCGAGAGTTAGGGCAATCTTGATTAATATTTTTGGCGGGATCACGCGCTGTGATGATATCGCCTTAGGCATCTTAGAGGCACGCAAACAATTAGAGATCAGGGCGTCTTTGGTGGTCCGCCTGACCGGGACCAATGAAGAAAAGGCCAAAGAACTTTTAGCCAAGGAAAAGATCAATACCTATCCTACGATGCGGGAAGCCGTGAAAAGGGTTGTGGATTTAGTGAAATAAAAGAGCACAGGAGAACAAGACACAAGGACACAAGAGCACAAGTCACAATATGCGCCGGTGTGGGAATACACAAATTACAATAGACAAATAACAAACAATGCCAAGTGGAACAAAATTAGAACAGAGGCAAGCCTTTTAATTTAGAAGAGCGGGCCAGACTTTTAACTTTTTTTGTAATTTTGGTTTTGTCTATTGTTTGTGATTTGTAAATTGGATATTGGAAATTTTATTCCATTGTGTCCCTCCGACGTGTGTCTTGTGTCTCGCGAAGGTGATATATGAGTATCCTTATTAATGAAAATACGAGATTATTAGTTCAAGGCATTACTGGACGCGATGGGTCTTTTCATACGGCTCGGATGGTGGAGTATGGAACTCAAGTCGTGGCGGGTGTCACTCCCGGAAAGGGCGGGCAAGTTGTTGAAGGGGTTCCTGTCTTTAACTCCGTTGCTGAGGCCAAGGAGAAAACCCAGTCCAACGTCGCAGTCATTTATGTCCCTGCCAAGTTTGCCAAAGATGCGATTATTGAAGACATCAAAGCCGGGATTCCGTTAGTGATCTGTATTACCGAGGGGATTCCGGTACAAGATATTTGGGAGGTCCAAGGGTTCTTGCAGAAGAGTTCAACTCGCTTCATTGGCCCGAATTGCCCCGGGGTGATCACGCCGGGGAAGTGCAAGGTTGGGATTATGCCAGGCCACATTCATAAACCTGGATCCATTGGGGTGGTTTCCCGAAGCGGGACATTAACCTACGAGGTTGTCTATCATTTGACCTTGAATGGCATTGGACAATCCAGCTGTGTGGGCTTAGGCGGCGATCCCATCATCGGCACCCGATTTGTTGATGTTTTAGAGATGTTTATGAAAGACGATCAGACTAAAGGAATTGTTATGGTGGGAGAGATCGGCGGCGAAGACGAACAGACCGCCGCTGAGTATATTAAGAAGAAAGCCACTAAACCCATTGTGGGATTCATTGCCGGCAAGACGGCTCCCAAGGGAAAGCGGATGGGGCATGCCGGGGCAATCATTTCCTCGGGAGACAGCACTGCTGAGGCCAAGATTCAAGTCTTAAAGGCAGCGGGGGTGACTCTTGTTGATTTCCCGGATGAAATTCCTGCTGCCTTCAGCGCTCTTGTTTCTCGCTAGGTGTAAAAACCTGCCAAATTCATTCCCCTTTTCAAGCAAAGATAATATAATACTCGAGGTAAATAATGGCTCAGCAGGGGCAAAAAATTTTGTGCCCTGTTCTCACGGCTTCAATCGCAAATCTCTTAAGCCAACATGACTGATCAAAAAATCAAAAGTGTTTTTCTCTCCTCGATCTATCAAAACGCCGGCAAGACAACGATGGCCTTAGGGTTGTGCAAGATCTTTAAGGAGCGGAGACTCAAGACCACCTTTATGAAGCCGGTTGGTCAGCAATTCTTAACGGTGAATCGTATCCATGTGGACAAAGACAGTTATCTGATCAGTGAGGTTTATCATTTCCACCGGATGTCCAAGGAGATGAGCCCCATTACCGTGGGAAAGGGATTTACCGAGAAATATATTCTGAATCCTCAAAAAGAGGTTTTGCGGAAGGCCATTATGGATTCTTATCAAAAGTTAAGTGCTGGGATGGATACCATCATCATTGAGGGGACAGGACACGCGGGGGTGGGTTCGGTCATCGATCTTTCTAACGCGGATGTGGCTCAAATGTTAAGAGCGAAGGTCATTATTATTAGTGAAGGCGGTATCGGCAAGAGCATTGATGAGATCATGCTGAATAAAGCCCTTTTTGATAATAAGAATGTGGAAGTCCTGGGAGTGATTGTCAACAAGGTGATCCCGGAAAAATTTAAGAAGATCAAAACGATTGTAGGTCAGGGATTAAAAAATAAGGGGCTGCGGTTGTTGGGAGTGATCCCTAGTAATCCTATTTTGAGCGCTCCGACCATGGAAGAGATCATGGGCCGATTAAACTATAAACTCCTTTGCGGACGGAAAAACCTGCGACGGCATGTTCGCAATACCATTGTCGCGGCCATGGAGCCTCACAATATGATTGGCTACATAAGAGATGAGACCCTTGTTCTGACTTCGGGGGATCGTGTGGACAATATCATGGTCGCGGTCAGCGCTCATTTGATGAGGCAGGGCAGAAGATGTCAGGTGTCGGGGATGATCTTAACGGGAAATCTGATGCCGAATCCTCAGATTATCGATCTTCTTAAAAAAAGCAAGGTGCCGGTCTTAATTGCCCCGGAGGATACCTATACCGTAGCCGCAAAGATAGAACATTTGATCTGTAAGATTCAAAAGACGGACAAAGATAAAATCCTGGAGGCCCGGCAGCTGGTCAGGCAGTATGTGAATGTGGATATGATTTTGAAAAATTTGTAGTTGAGGACAAAGGGTATGCGGAGACTTAACGAGCCAGTTTACATTGTGGAGGCCTTAAGAACGCCGATCGGACGTTCACGCGGCGGGTTTGCCGATCTGTCCGCCGCCCGATTAGCGGCCCGGGTGATTCGGGAGATTTTACATCGTCATAAAATCAATAAGAGATTCATCTCTCATGTTGTCTTAGGGAATACCGTGCTCGCTGGAACAGGACAGAATCTTTCTCGGCAGGCGGCGCTCTTGGCCGGACTGCCGGTCTCTATCCCTGCCTGGACGATCAGTAATGTCTGTGGTTCAGGGCTTCAATCCATCATTCAGGCGGTCCAATCCATCCGCTGCGGGGATTCGGATATAGTCTTGGCTGGGGGCACGGAAAGTGCTTCTCAATGCCCGATGCTCAAATTCCCATCGGTAAAGGGAGACAATACGGAAGAAAGCAGCCTCATATATGATGGGTTATGGTGTTCAATGACCAACAAACATATGGGAGAATTGGCTGAACTCATGGCTAAAAAGTTTGGCATTTCACGTGCTCAGCAGGATGAGTATGCCCTGCAAAGTTATCAAAAGGCCTTACAATCTCAGCAACAGGGGCGATATTCCAAGGAAATTGTCCCGGTGATCTTTAAAAAACGGCGGATTAATAAGGATGAACATTTGCCCGGGAGCATGACAATGGATAAACTGAGATTATTTCCCCCGGCCTTTCAAAAGAGAGGGACAATCACTGCCGGGAATTCTTCCATCCCCAGCAATGGGGCGGCTGTTGTGCTGCTGTCATCGGCCCGCGGCTTAAAGAAATATCAACTAATCCCCAGGGCAGCGATTCGAGCCTACACCTCCATCATGATTGATCCGGCATTGACTTTTACGGCAGGGGTCAAGGCGGTTAATGATTGTTTAAAGCGAGCGTCGGTATCCTTCAACAGTATTGATCTCTTTGAGATCAGCGAGGCCTTTGCTGTTCAAGCCATCTATACTCAACGTGTCTTAAAGATTCTCCCCCATAAAATGAATGTGTGGGGAGGGGATGTGGCCTTAGGTCATCCTTTTGGAGCCGCGGGGGCACGGATTATGGTCACTTTGCTTCATGCCCTGGAGAATCAAAAGAAAAAAAGAGGGCTGGCTTGTGTTTGCTTTGGGGGAGGAGGGGCTGTCGCTATCGTTATTGATAGCATGTAGTAGTGAAAACCAAAATATTGATTGCGCAGGTAAAATGCTTATGCTACTATTGGCCTCTAAACTCCACTAGAATATATTTTTATAAAATACCATCTTCAGCTTTCCATTAATCAAAATTGTTTAATGATCAGGAAGATCGTTATTAAAATTTCTATTTGGAATGGCTATATTTCAAATTCGAAAAGGTCGTGATATAAAAATCAAAGGCGCGGCCGAAAAACGGGTCGTCGACTCCGCTCTTCCGGTGCAAGTCGCAATTCAGCCTTTAAATTTCCCCGGTCTCAAAACACGTCTACTAGTCAAAGAACAGGATTCTGTTCTTGTTGGCACGCCAATCCTAGAAGATAAATCCCATCCCGAGATCAAGATCGTCTCACCCGCCAGCGGCAAAGTCCTTGCGATCATCCGTGGGGATAAAAGAATCCTGCTCAAAATCGTTATTCAAACGGATGGCCGGCAACAGGGAGTTCCTTTCTCTAAAATCGTTCCGGAACAAACCGAGACCTGGTCAAGAGAACAGATCATTCAGCGTCTTTTAGAGGCGGGGCTTTGGCCTTTTATTCGGCAGAGACCATTTTCTAAGGTGGCCAATCCTAAGGATGCTCCCAAGGCTGTCTTTATCCAAGCCATGAATACAGAGCCGCTGGCACTGGATGTGGATTTTGTTTTGCAAAATCGAGAGGCCGATTTTCAGGTTGGCTTAGATATCCTTCGGCGTCTGACACAGGGACAGATTCATCTTTGTTGCTCTGACAAGGCGGCCTCAAAGGCCTTGACTCAATCGAAAAATATTCAGACCCATCGATTCTCCGGGCCTCATCCAGCGGGAAACGTTAGCACCCATATCCACTCTATTGATCCGGTTCAAAAAGGAGATATTGTTTGGTACCTTGAGGCGATGGATGTCTTGAGGATTGCCCATCTTTTTTTAAGAGGGACATTTTTCCCCGAGCAGATTGTCGCCATAACCGGTGAAGGGGCGCGAAATCGAGTTTATAAGAAGACCACTATAGGGGTGCCGATGGCTCACTTATTAGATAATCAAATTCCTTCTGGCCTGCGGTTTATTTCCGGCAGTGTCTTGGCCGGGGAAGATGTGGGGTCGGACGGATTTTTGTCTTTTTATGACTCGCAGGTTTCGGTTCTCCCGCAAGGGGGGAAAAGAGAATTTTTAGGATGGCTCTCTCCAGGATTAAGCAAATATAGTTTTTCAAAGACATTTGTTTCCTCCTTCCTGCCGGAAAAGGTATCCTCATTGGATACTGATAAAAACGGCAGCGACCGAGCCATTGTCTTTAATCATATTTATGATCAATATGTGTCTTTAGACATTATGACATTTTTTTTAATTCGAGCTGTCCTGGCCGGGGATATTGAGGAAGCAGAAAAACTGGGGATCTTGGAATGTGATGAAGAAGATTTTGCCTTGTGTTCTTTTGCCTGTCCTTCCAAGACAGACATTGGGGGAATCATTCGGCAAGGATTAGATCTCATAGAGAAGGAAGGATAGGGAAGATCGCCGGTTGGATCTTTTAGGAAGTTAACGAAGCTGATCAGGGGATATTGATGCAATTATTAGAGAAGACGATCAAGAAGATGGGGACGATGTTTGAACAAGGCAAGCCCCTGGCAAAATTTTATCCCCTTTATGAGGCCTTAGATACCTTTATATTAACACCCGGAACCGTTAATAAAAAAGCCCCTTTTGTTCGTGACGCGATTGATATGAAGAGGGCCATGATGTTTGTGGTGATCGGCCTCATCCCCGCGACTTTATTTGGGATTTTCAATGTTGGATATCAGATCCTTTTTGCTCAGGGACAGGCTTATGATTTTGGGCAGTGTTGGTTTTTGGGATTATCGAAGGTCTTGCCTATTATTTTGGTTTCCTATATGGCCGGGGGTTTTTGGGAAGTCCTTTTCGCGGTGATGAGGAAGCATGAAATTAATGAGGGATTTTTAGTTACTGGAATCCTTTTTGCCTTAACCTTACCGCCGGATATCCCGTTATGGCAGGTGGCGGTTGGGATCTCTTTTGGAGTGGTCTTTGGCAAGGAGATCTTTGGAGGCACCGGGATGAATGTGTTTAATCCCGCGTTGGTAGCGAGGGGCTTTGTGTTTTTTGCTTATCCGGCCCAGATGTCCGGATCCAATGTGTGGATTGCTGTTGATGGGTTTACGCGGGCTACACCGCTTGCCGTCGCGAAGGATGCGGCAAAAGGGACATCGGTCATTCAAGCGCTGCAGGATGCCGGATACAATTTTCATAATATGTTTCTTGGCTTTATCCCCGGCTCTATTGGAGAGACATCGGCCCTGGCCTGTCTTATTGGACTGGTCTTTTTGTTAATAACGCGCGTCGCCAGCTGGCGCACCGTGGCGGGATGTGTCCTCGGGCTTTTAACCATGAGCGGGATTTTTTATCTTATTCAAGGGTCCGATAAATTGGCTATCTTTGCCCTTCCGCCGCACTGGCACCTGGTCTTAGGGGGATTTGCGTTTGGCGCTGTGTTTATGGCCACCGATCCGGTTTCGTGTTCAGCCACCGATCTGGGGCGATGGATCTACGGATTTTTAATCGGGGTTTTGACGGTTCTTATCCGGGTCGTCAATCCGGCTTATCCCGAGGGCGTGATGCTTTCTATCCTTTTCATGAACATGTTTGCGCCTTTGATTGATTATTTTATTATTGAGCATCACATCAAGCAAAGGGTCAAAAGATTCAAACCCGTTGGGGAGTTCAAGAAGGCATAGAATCATTTTGGGATCGCGGGCGGCCTGAAGAGCCCTTAAGGAGTTGAGGTTGTGAAAGGGAATACTTATACATTTGTTTTTGCCATCATTGTCTGTGTGGTCTGCGGCCTGCTGCTTTCGGCGGTTTCGGAAGGACTCCGTAAACAGCAGGAGTTGAATTTAGATTTAGATATTAAAAAGAATATCCTCAAGGCTGTTGTCTTAAAAGAATCCATCCCTCCTAAGGCGCAAGGTCAGGAGGTTCTCAAGATCTACGATACAAAGATCCAGGAATTGGTGATTGATGATCAAGGGAAAGTCGTTGAAGGGAAGAAGCCATCCGAGATTAAAGAAAAAGAGAAGGGGATATATCCTTTGTATATCTATAAAGAAGGAGACAAAACCATCTCTTATGCTTTTCCCATTGTAGGGCAAGGATTGTGGTCCACGCTTTACGGATATTTAGCCATGGAGAGTGACGCGACAACGGTGCGCGGGATTACTTATTATAAACATGGGGAGACCCCGGGGCTGGGGGGAGAGATTGAGAAAGAATGGTTTCAGAATAATTTTAAGGGCAAGAAGATTTATTCCCTTAAAGAGAATAAGTTAACCCCGATTGTCGTGGTCAAGGGTAAGGCAGGGGATCTGTTTAGGGATGAACGTTTGGATCATTCTGTGGACGGGATCACGGCCGCCACTCTCACGGGGGCGGGCGTAACCGAGATGATTGCCCGCACGCTGGAGATTTACGAGCCCTATTTCAGCAGGCTCAGGAAGATATGAGGTCTGCGCTTATTGATGAAGAGCGCGGGGGAAAGTTCTTATTTGTCATCATAGACCCACACGATTTGCTGTTGAGAGAATTGAATAGATAAATTGGGAGGTGTGATATGCCGGAAGCATTATTATCCAAAAAAAATAAGAAAATCATCAAAGATGGATTGTGGGATGCCAATCCGATAACCTTTCAGATTCTGGGGATCTGCTCCGCGTTGGCCGTCACCACACAGCTGAAAACAGCTCTGATTATGTCCTTTGGCCTGACTTTTGTCACGGCAATGTCGAATGTCGTTATCTCCTTGATTAGAAATTTTATCCCTCCGCAGATTCGTATCATTGTTCAATTGACCGTTGTCTCCACCCTGGTCATTACTATCGATCAACTCCTGAAGGCCTACATGTATGACGCGAGTAAACAGTTAAGCGTCTTTGTGGGTCTGATCATCACCAACTGTATTGTCATGGGACGTTTGGAGGCCTATGCCATGGCGAACCCTCCCTGGAAGTCATTTCTTGACGGGTTAGGCAATGGGATAGGATACAGTGTGGTGTTGATCGTTATTGGGATTATCCGGGAAATATTTGGTTCCGGGACACTGTTGGGATTTAAAGTGATCCCGGACTGGTTCTATGCTCATGGTTATGTGAATAATGGTTTAATGGTTTTGGCCCCGGGCGCATTTTTTTTGCTGGGGATTATTGTCTGGTTGCAGCGAGCCACTTCAGGTTATACGGAAAAATAGGAGAAAAGCAATGGATAGTGCTGTTATCCCGTATGTTAATTTAGCTATTAAAAGCATCTTTGTTGAAAATATCCTTCTGGCATTCTTCCTGGGCAACTGCTCTTATATTGCCTGTTCGAAAAAGATCGATACCGCGATCGGGCTAGGAACAGCGGTCATTTTTGTCATGGTGATTTGTACGCCCGCTTGCTGGGCCATTAAGGCCTTTTTTTTGAAAAAAGGGGCGTTGGCCTGGACGGGTGTACCGGCCTTGGCCAATCTGGATTTGAGTTTTCTTATCTTTATTAGTTTTATCGCGGTGATCGCCGCCATGACCCAGATCGTGGAGATGCTGGTTGAAAAGTTCGCACCGGCTTTGTACAGCGCCTTAGGGATCTTTCTTCCTCTCATCGCGGTTAACTGCTCGATCTTAGGGGCAGCATTGTTCCTGGATCAGCGCAACTATAATTTTCTGGAGTCAGTCGTTTTTGGTCTGGGCGGGGGGATTGGCTGGGCACTGGCGATTATTGCTCTAGCAGCCATCAGAAAGAAACTGGCTTATTCCAATATCCCGGCTCCGTTAAGGGGATTAGGGATCACGATGCTTATCAGCGGCTTGATGTCCATTGGCTTCATGTGTTTTGCCGGGATCCGTTTATAAAGATATTGGATCATTAAACAAAGGAAAAATCTGTGGAACTGGTCTTTTTTGTGATAGTGAGTACCACCGTTTTTACCCTTATCATTGTTCTTCTTGTCGCTATTCTTACCTTTATCAAAGAGAAGGTCGTTACCAGCGCCGATTGTAAAGTCTTCGTCAACGAGGAGACTAAACCGCTGGTTGTTTCTTCCGGCGCCAACCTCTTATTAACCCTGGCCAACCAAAAGATCTTTTTACCTTCTGCTTGCGGCGGCGGCGGGTCTTGCGCCATGTGCAAGTGTCAAGTGTTAGAGGGCGGCGGCAGTATCCTTCCGACCGAGACCGGACACCTGAACCGCCGGCAACAAAAGGAACATTACCGTCTCGCCTGCCAGGTGAAGGTCCGCAATGATATGAAGATTCGCATCCCGCAGGAGGTCTTTCATATCCAAAAATTTGACTGCATGGTGAAATCCAACCGTAATGTGGCCACCTTTATTAAGGAGCTGGTTTTGGAATTACCCAAAGGGCAGATCCTGGACTTTAAAGCGGGAGGATATATTCAAATCGACATCCCAACCTATAAGTTAAGTTATAAGGATTTTAATATAGAAAAGGAATTTCATGCGGATTGGGATAAGTTTAACCTCTGGGATTTGAAGGCACTGAACGATGAACCAATCTTTAGGGCCTATTCTATGGCGAATCATCCCGGAGAAAAGGGAGTCGTGATGTTGAATGTTCGTGTCGCTACTCCGCCGCCGAATGATATGGGGTTGCCGCCGGGGAAATCTTCTTCTTATATCTTTGGCCTTAAATCTGGCGATAAGGTCACGATCAGCGGCCCTTATGGGGAATTTTTCATCAAAGAGACCAAGCGGGAAATGATCTATATTGGCGGCGGGGCCGGTATGGCGCCGTTACGCAGCCACTTGTTCCATCTCTTCCATACCTTACAGACACGAGACAGAAAGGTCAGTTTCTGGTACGGCGCGCGTTCCAAAAGAGAGATGTTTTATACCGAAGATTTTGAGCATATTGAGAAGAACTTCCCCAATTTTAAGTTTAATGTCGCTTTGTCAGCGGCTATGCCGGAGGATCATTGGGCAGGCTATAAAGGTTTTATTCATGATGTGGTTTATCAGCATTATTTGAATAACCATCCTGAACCTGAGGAGATCGAATATTATTTGTGCGGACCGCCTATGATGATCTCGGCAGTCCAGAAGATGCTGGACACTCTGGGGGTGCCGAAAGAGATGATCGCCTTTGATATATTCTAGGAATGGCTTAAAGCGGGAAAACGCAGGGGCACAAAATCTTGTGCCCCTATTTTATTATTCTTTTCTTTTCAGCCTAGGATGGATTTTGAGAAGGTCATCATCAATCTTTTCCTTGAGAGCCGTTTCCTCTTGGGCCTTACAGGCACAAATGGCGTTGGGATCATTGGGGTCTGCCGAGCAGCCTTTCCTTAAGACTTTTCTCGCGAATATGACCCCAACGGCCATAGCGGCAAAACTGGCTGAAACAATGAGGATGGCAAGCAGATAATTCATAGCTTGATTATAAAATAATACTGGAAGATTTGCAATGACCAGAATCAATTCCGAGCAGAGGGGCTATTAAATGCCAACCGCAATCTTAGGGTTAAATATCAGCCAGGACAAGGAACTCAAGATCCTGAGAAAGATCGTGGATCTGACCTGCTCTGACCTGGATCTGTCCCGGATCTTGAAAGAGGTGGTTCAGATTGTTAATGAGATGACCAGGGCGAATTCCGTTTTTATCTACCTT
>CAYJUK010000017.1:0-20121 GCA_964373335.1 uncultured Planctomycetales bacterium
CAACCTGCTGGATAACGCGATGAAATACACACCGACCGGAGGGCAGATCACCCTCAAGGCCTCGGAAAAAGATGATCATATCCGCTTGGACTTAAGCGACACCGGCACCGGCATCCCCCCGGAACACCTCCCTCGCATCTTTGAACGATTCTACCGCGTGAATAAGGACCGCTCCCGGGAACTGGGGGGAACGGGATTGGGACTCGCCATCGTCAAACATGTCCTGCAAGCCCATCAGGGAAAAGTCAGCGTTGAAAGCCAGCCTCATCAAGGATCTCAATTTTCCCTCTTTTTTCCGCTGAAGAAGAAATCGGTATAAATGGGCTGAGTTATGGAGATAAGTTACTTTTTGGGATTCACTTCTTAATCGGCGTGGTCTGTTTGAGGAGAGGATTATTGAGACCGGCTCCGTAACTGACCTTCCAGATCTCGTCAGCATATTCCTTGATCGTGCGGTCAGAGGAGAAGTATCCGGACTTAGCGACATTAAGGATGGATTTGCGGTTCCAATCCTCTTGATCCTGATACATGAGAGAAATATGGTCCTGCGTTTCACAATAAGAATCAAAATCGGCACAGACCAGGAAATGGTCTTTATAAAAGACGGCATCGATCAAGGGATCGAAGATTCCCGATTCGTGAGTCGAGAATAAGCCATTGGTGATTAACTGAAAAATCTGCTTAAGGGTCGGCGACTTTTGAACAAATTCCTGCGGATGATAACCTCGGTTCTTTAAGGCCTCCACCTGATCGGATTGAAGACCAAAGATGAAGATGTTTTCTTTTCCTACCTGCTCCGCGATCTCGATATTGGCCCCATCCAGCGTCCCAATGGTCAAGGCCCCGTTGAGCATAAACTTCATATTTCCCGTCCCCGAGGCCTCGGTCCCTGCGGTTGAGATCTGCTCGGATAATTCGCTGGCCGGAAAGATCTTCTCCGCCAGGGAAACTCGGTAATTCTCCAGAAAAATCAGTTTCAGTTTATCTTTAATCGCAGAGTCATTATTGATGGTCTGAGCGACATTATTAATGAATTTAATGATCAATTTGGCCATATAATAACCCGGGGCGGCCTTGCCGCCGATCAAAAATGTCCGCGGCTGGATAAACTTTGATGGCTCCTGCTTGATCCGAAGATATTGTGCGATGATATAAAAGGTAAATAGGAGTTGTCTTTTGTATTCATGGATTCGTTTGACTTGAACGTCAAAAAGCGTTAGCGGATCGACCCGAAGTCCGGTGGTTTTAAAGATATAATCGCCCAGGGATCGTTTATTTTCAATCTTCACGGCCCGCCACTTCTCACGGAAGGCCTTATCCTGGGCGAACGGCAGCAGCTTTTCAATGTGGTCCAGATCCATGACCCATTGATCTCCGATGGCCTGGGTAATCACCTCTGATAATTGGGGATTCGCTTTCAACAGCCACCGGCGCTGGGTGATGCCATTGGTCTTATTATTGAATTTCTCCGGCGAAAGCTCGTAAAAATCCCGGAAAAGATACTTTTTAACCAGCTCCGAATGAAGCCTTGAGACCCCATTCACGGAAAAACTCCCAACTATGGCCAAATGGGCCATGCGGATTTTCTTGGTCTCCCCTTCTTCGATGAGGGACATCCGCCTGACCCGCTCATGATCTTGAGGGAACCGGCTTTCAACCTGCTTTAACAGCCTCGCGTTAATCTCATAAACGATATGCAAATGCCGGGGCAAAAGTTTCTCCATCAACGGGACCGGCCACGATTCCAAGGCCTCCGGCATCAAGGTATGATTCGTATAAGCAAAAATTCTGGTGGTGATATCCCAGGCGTTTTCCCAATCAAGCTGGTATTCATCGATGAGGATCCGCATCAATTCCAGGATGGCTAAGGTCGGATGCGTATCATTCAACTGAATGACAATCATCTTGCAGAGATCCCGAATCTCAGAATTTTCTGACTTAAACCGGCGGATAATATCAGAGATGGTTGCCGCGGTGAAAAAATATTCTTGCTTCAGCCGCAGCTCCTTCCCCTGGCTGACCGCGTCGTTCGGATAGAGTACCTTTGAGATATTCTCTGTATAAATCTTCTGATAGACCGCCTGTTCATAGTCACCGCTGTTAAAATAGTCCAGATCGAAACTCTCGGTGCTTCGGGCTGACCACAAACGCAGGGTATTGACCACATTATTTTTGAATCCTGGGATCGGGAAATCATAAGGGACCGCTAAGACATCCTGAGTATCCTCCCAACGGACAAAAATCTTCCCCTGAGCATCATTGAACATATGAACCTTGCCATAAAACTTAACATTAACCGTATATTCCGGACGGGCAAATTCCCAGGGGCTTCCATGACGCAGCCATTCTTCCGGGAGTTCCAGTTGATACCCATTAACGATTTTTTGATTGAAGATCCCATAATCATAATGAATCCCGTATCCATGCGCCGGAATGCCGAGGGTCGCCAGAGAATCCAAAAAACAAGCGGCCAGACGCCCCAGCCCGCCGTTGCCTAAACCAGCATCGACTTCCTGATCCCGGACTTTCTCCATATCCAGACCTAACTCCTTTAACGCTTCTTGGACCTGCTTGTCAATCCCAAGGTTATAAATAAAATTTCCCATCAAACGGCCGATCAAAAACTCCATGGATAAATAATAAACCCGTCTGACGTTATTGATATGATATTGCTGTTGAGTCTGGATCCACCGTTCGACGATACGATCCCGAACAGCAATCGCCGTGGCCCAAAAATTATCATTCATAGTCGCGGAATATTGATCCTTGGAAAGAAAATACATACGATTCACCAGGACTGATAATGAAATTGCCTCCTTCGTCATTAGTTTATGAATGATGGCAATGTCCTGCCCTTCTTTATTCGAATCCTTCGGTTCATCCATACGGGTTACCTCGATGGGGTGGAATTTTACTGACGCCCCCCAAAAAGTTTATAAAAACACAAAATAGTTAAACCTAAAATGAACCCCCAAGAACATAACAAGAAAAGCCATCCCCCCAGGGTCATATATTTTCCGCCTCCCACCTTCTTTTGCTGAAAGAGTTTCTCACCATAATGACTAGAATGAAAAACATCGCCAGGAGCCCTAATCGAGTCAGTAAGATATAGATTTGATTTTCCTCGGGGACCCCCTTCATCCAGATGACTGACCGCCAATCCTGCCAAAACCAAACAATCAAAATGGTAATAAGATACGTTGGGGTAACATACTTCATGATAAATTTGAAGAATTTTGGAATTTTTAATCTGGCTCCCTGGTGCATCTCCTCCCATGCCTTATCAATCCCGAATACCCAGGTGAATAAAATCGTCTCAATCGTAGCAAAGACGACTAGAAAAAACGATCCTCCCCAAAAATCCAATTCATCAACGACACCGTTTTTGAGAAAGAAAATCGCCGGCTGACATAAAATAAAACTGATGATAGCAAAAAGCCCAACGGCCTTTTTCTTCGTCATTCCAAAGTCATCTTCCAGAAAGCAAATAAACGGCTGGGCCAATGACACCGAAGAAGTTAAACCGGCCAGGAATAAAAGAAAAAACCAAAAAAAACTAAAAATCTGGCTTAAAGGCAATTGATTTAAGACAATGGGCATGGTGACAAACCCCAGATTAAAGAGCCCGGAATGGACAATATTCTTCATCTCTAATGGACCAAAGAACATAAAGGCAGCAGTAATGACGATGCTTCCTCCTAAGATCACTTCCGCAAATTCATTTGTAGCGACGGAGGTTAATCCGGAGAGGGTGACATCATCTTTTTTGGACAAATAACTGGCATAGGTCAGGATCACTCCGATCCCGACACTTAGAGTAAAGAAGATCTGTCCCGAGGCCTCCAGCCAAACTTTGGCAGATTTAAGGGATGAAAAATCCGGATTCCAAAGAAATCCTAAACCATTGTTGACGTTCCAATCGGGATGAGCTGGATGAGGCGCCCCCAAAGTCAAAACGCGGATAAACAAAACCACTCCGCAAAAAAATAAAATAGGCAGAGCCCATTTGGACATGACCTCGATCCCGTGCCGGACACCAAAAATAAGAACAGCTATATTAGCCGAAAATGTTATCAGGAAAAACACATAGGCCCAATCCATCCCTTGGAAGAATTGATTTTTCTCCAGCCCTTGAAATCCTCTTAAGAAACTCTGCATCTGTGAATAATCCGTCAACTGGTTGTATTGACCGGTTAAGGCAAAAAAACTATAAGCCAGGGTCCAGGATTGAATGTACGTATAATAAATAAAGATGATCAATGGGCCTAAGATGCCTAAAACCCCGGCATATTTCAACCAGCGGTTTTTCGGACAGAGATGATGAAAGATCCCGGGGGCAGTACCACTTCCTAGACTTCCTCCATAACGGCCTAAACCCCATTCAATCCACATCAGAGGAATCCCCAGAAGAATCAAAGAAATAAAATACGGGATCATAAAGGCCCCTCCGCCGTTTTCTACGGCCTTGGCTGGAAATCTCAAAAAATTTCCCAGACCAATAGCCGAGCCGGCTACAGCCAATATGATCCCCATTTGTGAAGACCATTTTTCTCTCCGGCGAATGAGAACAGCCTTACCTTTTTCCATCATATCCCTCAAAATGCCTTCGAACGCTCGAAATAAAAAACGCCTTTAGGTCATAAAGTCTTTTTTAATATTTCCCAAAGACCCGATCGCCCAAAAGCGTCTTTCTCATCATTCCTGATGGGGAAAATGGAGACCCACGGCTTAACAGCCGTAGTCCCTCTCTAGACTCCGCCGCTTGGCGAAGTCTGGGCGGAATCCCGCCCACCTGTGCCTCGCACCGAGTGTTCGTACGGAGTGCAGGCAGAAGACCATTCCTCCACGCCTTGACGGGCGTGGTCTTCTGCTGACGGGATAAAAATCCCCTTCTCATAATCACGTTTTCAACTTACAGGAGATGACCCTCAATTGGCAGTAAAATAAAACCCTCGGCTCTAATTCAAGAAAAATCATAACAAAAATAGCATTGGTGTCAACGAATATCCCGGGAATTTGGAGGTATTATAACTTATAAAAATCTGTTGGAACTTTTCGGCGGGACGGAACAATAGACGAGAAAACCTTCTCAATATCCATCAAGAATCGGATATGGAGCCCCACGGCTTAACAGCCGTAGTCCCTCTCTAGACTCCCGCCGCTTGGCGAAGTCTGGGCGGAATCCCGCCCACCTGTGCCTCGCACCGAGTGTTCGTACGGAGTGCAGGCAAGAAGACCATTCCTCCACGCCTTGACAGGCGTGGTCTTCTGCTGACGGGATAATCAACTATTGATTGAACAGCATAGGATGGAATAAAATCCATTATCTTTCGAAAATCCTCAGCCCTTTTTGAGCTCAGACTATCCTCAAACATCTCTTTTCGTTCAATTGGACTCAGCATAACCCACCCGTCTTAGAGCGCTATTTAATTCTTTCTCTCTCTCAAAGAGTGCGAAATATTCTCGAATGACAGCCATGTTCAGCTTACCCTGATGGAGACGTAAAATCGCTTCGATATCTGCCATATCCTGATGATGCCGAGTAGCATCATTGGAACTTGATTGAACCTTGAGGCCAATCAGGTCATCAGGGATAATGACCCTGACCTTATATTGGCCACCTAGAATATCAAGCGCCACGGCCCTTTCCAACATTCTTTTCGCGTAATGCTTAGACAACTGGTGTGATGGCACGCGCAAGGAGACCATTGGAAGGGTTTACACTACAATTCCCGCCCTGGGACGAGAATTGGGGAGTGGATGTGGATAGGGTAGGTAGGATAGTAACGGGGGTTAAACCCCGGGGTCTGACCCCTTTCTGCAGAGTATTAAGAAAATCACTCCGTAGGATATTAAACCCATAATCATGCCGATCAATAAATATCCCAGGAATATCGGCAGGATGATATTCAATAAGGAGACATCTAACAAATCCTTCCAGGAAAAATCCTTAATCAATTGACGGCTGGACTCATACACCTGTCTCCCATCGCTTCCCGTGATAACAGAGCCTATCTTGACCGCCCCCACAAAGGTCACCACGCTCACCCAGGTATTCGTCAAAAGACTTCCCAGAACCGCGGCGCCCCGATTGACCTTAAAAAGAAAGGCCAACCCCAGGGAAACCATGGGCCCAATCCCAGGAAAGATGCCAGTAAAAACCCCTAAGCCAAAACCCGCGGCTACTTTTGATGGAGAATCATTAATCTTGACCAATTTCTCGTAGAGAAACCATCCCGACTGTTTGATGCGGACTAATAAGTTCATTATAGTTTAGGGACACATCCCAAAATAGGATGTGTCCCTTGTCCCCAGTTTAGGGACACATCCCAAAATAGGATGTGTCCCTTGTCCCAGTTTAGGGACACATCCCAAAATAGGATGTGTCCCTTGTCCCTAGTTTAGGGACACATCCCAAAATAGGATGTGTCCCTAAACTATAAAATAGGATGTGTCCCTAAACTATACTCGCTTTCCTTTACAACGGCACCTTGACTTCCAAGATCAGCTGATGCCCGTAATAATCATTCCGGCCTTGGGAACCGGCATTATGATCCTCGAAATTATAATAATGATAGATCAAATAAGCCCGGCTGTCCTGATTAAACTTATACATCAGGGCGGCCTCAGGGACATCTTGGTACGATTCAAAGGCCATGGTCTGCCAGTCGCCCAGAGACAAGAATCGACGGAAACCAGTTTCCAGATTGATCTTATCGGTGACCGCCAGGGTCGATCCTATATAAAAATTATAAACATCCTTATCAATACTCGTTGAGATCGTAGTGGCCTTTTTATTGAATCCAGCATGTTCGATATAATTATTAACCAAGATTTGGGGAGCCGCCTTCCATTCGACACCGATTCTTTGGATATCGATTCTCCCCTTTTGGGAATTGGCTGACGAAGGAAAGAAAGAATCACCAAATAAGGTGTCCCCGGATGAGGTCACCGTCTCAAGCTGCGTGAGATAATAATAACTGCCTTTCAATTTTAAGGTGTCGGTTAAAGGCAAGACGGCTTGAAGATTCACCCCCTGAGTATTCCCGGGATAATGTTCTGTCTTATGAACCGCAATCAGATCATAATTCTCTTCCAGTCGTTGATATTGAACCTTGACCTCGTACTTCTTCGGTAATTTGAATAATACCCCGCCGACGTAAGCATTCCCGCGGTGAGATTCCATTGTCGTTTCCCGTTCATAATCTGTCCGCGCAAAGGTCAAATAGGGGATCAGCCAATCCCACAGACGATACGAAGAATCAACCGCCCACACACCCTGGTTTTCTTCGATCCGGCTGGTATGTCTCTGTCCCTGTTGATAAACGTAACTCGCTCCCACATTCCCTTCCGCGACATCCATCGCGACTCGTCCGCCATACGAATCACGTTCAATATCTGAGATTGGCGTGGGTTGACTTCCCCCGCCAAAGATTTCCCAATGAACGGACTTCTTGTCCTGATACTCATAGTTCCCGATCACATCAAATCCACGCATCGGATGCCGGCCCTCCTCTATCTTCCGGTCTCCCTTTTCAAAGAATGTCGTATTAGAAATCGGGGCCCGAAAAATAAGACTCCCCAATTTCACCTGATTCGATTCCTTGCGGGTCAATTCCGGCAGCTCTCTGGGGGAAAGGTTCCCGCCAACAATCTTGTAACTGAATTGATCATGTCTCCCTTCTAAAAAGGCATGATAAAAATCAGCATAGACATGATGGGGTTGAATAGCGCCATTGACATCGCGGGGAAAGTCATCCCAGGGCAGTTCCTCCCCAAAAACGCGGCCAACCGTGCGATCCCCGCCCAGCGTATAAAATTCTCCCAATATCCCTGCCTTGATCTCCTTGGAAAACATTTTGGAAAAACCGAGATGTGTATTATTGGTGACGGCCTCTCCATCACTTAAAGGATAATTGCTGTTGGTGGTGATTCCGGAGCCATTAAACAAGGATTGTTTCCCTCCCAGACTAAATTCAAAGATGGACATATCATAGGTGTTAGGGAGGCTTATCACGGTTGAGCCCTGCCCGGAAAAAGACTGAAACGCGGCAATGGTATGCGTCTTGCCAATGATCTCTAGCTCTGATTGACTTTCTTCCTCGCTGAAAGCTAAAGTCACCTGCGAAAGGATAATCATAACAATGAAGAATTGCTTTATCATACGACCCTCCTCAGCAAACCCAACGTATTGTCAAAAATTCTTACTTTTAATCTGTTTATCTGCCGCGTTTGCAGATAATTTTGATCATAGGGTTTCCCTCCCCCGTCAGACTGGGTCAAATGGGGGGATGAGAGCTTTATCTTCACCCTCCCCTAGCCCCTCCCATCAAAAGGGAGGGGAATGACGTATTGGATCAAAAATTTCTGTTACAGTCTACTACCCGATTTTTTCAACAGCCAGCGAATGGGTGTTAAAAGATCGTAATCAACCAATTCGTGAATCCTTTCGGTGTAACAAAAAATTTATTAATGCCCCTTGACCGCATGGGCAATTGCGGTAAAAAATGGAGGCCAGACTAAGGTCGTAGCCACCCCTATCCCAACGAGGAAAAGGATAAGAACAAGCCGATTGTCCCACTCTCTGCATCTCAAAAGGCGATGCAGAATCCACCAGCTGACCAGCCACGCCGCCAAAGAAAGTGTTTCTTTCCCAGAATACGGCCCGATCCCCTGCGCCCCGGGCATCCAAAGCTTCCCCAGGGAATGAACCGTCTCTTTGAAAGAGTCGGAGATGTCTGTCCCTAGATTGACTAATGCCAGAGTCAGAAGGCCAATCATCGCTGATAATATCGCCGCCTGCCCAGCACCATTTTTCCCCAGATCAATATTATGATTCATGGATATCTCCTTATTTTAGACCGCTTTGAGTTTTGTAATCGTCGCTCCCAGTCCAAAGGCCACCATAAAATAAAAAAAGCTTAAGACCAAAAGCAGTGCGGCCACCTCTCTCAAATGACGATTGGAGAATAACCTCTCGGCATAAAAACAAATGATAAAGGCAGCCGCCACCGTCAAAGGGATGGTAAAAAGAGCCGTGAATTCTTTAAACTCAAAAAATATTTTATGAATCTCGGGTATATTTTGAACGAAATAACTCCGCGGCCCTCCGTCCGCCCTATAAGGGATATAAAGCCAGTTCCCAAAGAAAACCGTCAGAAAACACGCCGCGGCATTAATGACACTCCCTATCTCCAAATCGCCCAAATTGATCAATGACCCTCGCCATAAACGGATGGCCTGATAAAGGCCGATGGTACTTGTGACCATAAAAATCGCGGCAAAAAAACCATGGAAGGCTGCGCGTACTCCATAAAGACTCTCCCCCAACAGCTTCTCCGTTGGGGAACTGACAGCCAATACCAGAAGAGCAATCAAGGCCATCATAACCAGAACAACGATAATAGTCCGTCGTGTTGATTTTTCTCCTAAGACTTGATCCACCATTTTCCTCCTCCTTTTTATAATTTTCTTCCGAGATCCTTGATCTCTTCTCCCCAAAAATATCTAAGATCATTATCCTTATTTCTCTATCCATGATCAATCCGAAGAAAGCCGATGAATCTTGCGTATAACTACGGAGAGGGAAGACTCGGTGCGAGGCAAGGTTGACTCTAAGCGTTTCATACTTGCCCCGTCCTGAAGGACAGGCTTGCGTGAAATCGAAAAGTCAACAAGGGCAAAAACTCTATTCATAATGGTTTGGCTGTGTCTTTGCCAAAATTTTTTGTTTTCGTTAATACCTTCGCAATAATTTTTCCAGACTTCTCCATTGATCGTATTAAACATCCCAGAAACCCCTCGATCCATGCGGTAATATCGTCCCTTCTCTTTTGAGACCTCTCCAGAATATCGTAATAAGCACTTCGCTCCTCCATGATTTGAGATGAAAGACTATAAAATCTCACCGGAAGTTTCTCATCCTGAGCTAACGCCATGTCAGTCAACACGCGGGCAATGCGTCCATTACCATCTTCAAATGGGTGAATGGTGACAAACCAGAAGTGTGCAATCACCGCTCGCAAAAATCCCTCTGTATCTCCTAAACTTTTTTCCCACCAAGTAAGAAAATTTTTCATTTCTCTATTAAGCCTTTCACGGGGTGGAGCTTGAAAATGAACATTCTCTTTGCCAACAGAACCTGAGACAATTTGCATTTCTCCTGACCGCCACTCTCCCGCACGAATTTTATGTAAACCGGAATAACCTGTGGGAAATAGCGCGGCCTGCCAGCCTTTAAGTCTTTTAGCTAATCCGATATCAATGTATTTCGGATAAGGTATGCATTGACAGAGCTTCGAATCAAAACATGTCAACGCTTCGTAGCGAGAAGAGAATTTTGGAAACGAGTGTATAAAAAATTTTTTAACAAACTCCTGTGCAATATCCTTTTCAGAGAAACCCGGTCAGGAAGGATTGATCCCTATTTTTTCCTGGGAATGATCAGCCAAAATATCAAATACAGTAAGATCCCCAAACCGCCGGCGAAAACGAGGATAAGAAAGATCACCCGGAAGAAGACGGGATCAATGGCAAAGAACTCTCCCATCCCGCTGCAGACCCCGGCAATCTTCCGTTCGATATTGGACAGATAGAGTCTCCGGGGGATCGGGTGACCGTTGGATCCGGTCTCTTCAACCGGGATCATGATCCACATAATAAGATAAGCCAACAATCCCAGACCCAAAAAAATGATCGAAAAGAGAAATAAAATCCGGAAAATGACCGGGTCTATCTCAAAATATCCTCCCAGTCCCCCGCAGATCCCTGCCAGTTTGGATTCCTTTTGTGAACGGTATAATTTTTTCATAACGTCTTAACTCCTTTCGTTGGGATTGATCATGAAGAGAGAGTCAATGGGGTAATCGGGACAGTCCCCTGTGGCGCTCCTATGGCGTTGACTTTTTAAGATAGCGGGAGTTTTGGACCAGCTGATTCATATCGATGAGGAGGGTTTGCTGATCTAAAGGGAAATCGCCCTCTTCTTTCAGAAGCATGATCTTGTCTCCTTTCAGTTGGAAATCTATCTTCCCCTCGTGCCGGCTGCTGCTCAAGGTCTTCAATTGGTTCTCCTTCCCTATCTCCCTTAAGGCACAGACGGTGATAGGAATAATATTATGAAAGTGTTGACTCGTCAACACCCCCAACTCATCATAACGATGATAGGGAAAGGTCTCCCGCGGTCGAATGACATGATAGCGCTTGAATGGCCCTAAATCGTTTTCACGAAAAATTCTTTGCAAATAGGTTAATTCCAGATAACTGGGCAGAACCCGATAATAAAACACGGTATGATAGGCCTGAAACATTCCGAAAAGACAACCGATAAGCAAAATTCCCATCCATAACCTGGTGCCGAGAGGATGGGGGATTAAGGTCAAGGCCTTCTTCCCTGACCAGATCATCAGGATCACCAGCATACCGGAAAGGCCGGCCAGACAGCGGTAAAATGAGGCGTTGCCGACCGCGATGAGGTTAGGTAAAAAACTCAAAACGGTCAAGATGAAAAATAGCCCCACCGCGGTCACGCTTTTTATAAAAAACTTTAATCTGCGTCCGTCCCCATTATAAGACAAGGAGTCCTTGACTAAAGCGAGGATACCGAAAAGCAGAATCAAGGTCATGATAATTCCTCCCAGTCTCACGTGAGGTGTGATATTCCACAAATTCATGACATTGTTCAATGGTTCTTGCACGAACCACTGTAATTTCTCGATAACATCGGTTGTCATCACATAGGGATTATACATCGCGGAACGAGCGGCGCGGGCCGGCGCAAACTGATGGCTTAACAATCTCAACAGAACGGCATACAAACCCAGATTCAAAAACCCGATACAGAAGAGATTGACCAACTGCGGTTTTAATTCCTGAAATCGGTTGGCTCGTAATGATAATAAGATGAGCGCGGTGACGACCCAATAAAAGGTCGCGGTGGAAGGATAAATATTTAAAGCGATCAATAAAGAAAAAAATGACAGGAGCCCATAACGGCTGATTGATCTTCGCGAGAGAGTTTTGTCCTGGGGCATCTGACTCGCCCAATAGGCTGACAAAGCGGAGAAAAATAAACCCGAAGAGAATATACAAGCCAGGGAACAAGAGATGATCACTTGAAAAGCAGGCAGGGTCAGCATGATAACGGTCGCTAAAAAGGCCTCCAGCCTATTTTGAAGATATCGTTCCCAGAAGATCAGACAAATCCATCCGGCCACACTCAGTTGGAGGACACTGAGAAAATGGATCACGCTCATATCGGCCAAATGGTTAACAAACCACCCCCATCCGGTCAAAAGCAAAGCCCCTCCGATCCGTCCGATAGAGACAAAATATTGATGAAGGCCGTGAAGCGCGTGAGTTCCCGGCGGTCTTAACCAGAATAAAATATCATCATGATGGGCGTAGGCCACGAGGTAGGTAGGGGCATAAATGATGGACAAAAAAGATAAAATTAAAAGGAAAATAATAATTTTCTGCCTCATTCTTCAAGAAGGGACCTGTTGTTACTACTCAATAATTAAATAACGTTTTTCATTGCTGTCCCAATTGGATTGACAGCAGGATTTTGCTTTGGCCGCTGAGCGAATTCGAAACCAAGCTCGAAGAGCTGTTTCGCTGAGCGAAAGCGGTTAAAGCAAAATCCAGGATTTTCCAAATCCATGTCTCACACACCAATGGCAAGCCAATTGCGTTCAACGAACCGTCCCGACTGCGTCGGGACTGGGTTCGGATTCACTTCATTGGCTTGCCATTGGTGCGCGCTAATTTGGACTTACATGAAGTGGTATATCTTTCCAGAAAATCACCTTTTTGATTTGAAGATATGAATAAAAAATTCCTAGTCGGTTCTCGAGCCAGCCAGTTAGCCCGGATTCAGGTTCGGGAAGTCTTTGACCTGCTGGCGAATAAGGGGACCGAGATTTCTTATGAGCTTAAGACTTATCTGCCCCGGGGTGATCGCGATAAGATAACACCTCTCAGCAGCAATCCTGCCGATGATTTTTTCACCGATTCCCTCGATCAGGCTTTATTGAACAATGAGATTGATATTGCTATTCACAGCGCCAAGGATCTGCCGCGGCGGATGCAAAAAGAGCTCCTGATCTTTGCTCTTACCGGATCCCTGGATGATTCCGATGCCTTTGTCGGGCCGTGTCTATTAAGAGAACTCAAACCCGGCGCAAAGGTGGGGACAAGTAGTGCCTTAAGGAAACAAGCGGTCAAAGAGATCAATCCCGCTGTTGAGCTGGTGGATGTCCGCGGTCATATCGAAGAGCGATTGAAGTTGATCAAGCAAGGGAAGATCGAAGGTTTAATTGCTGCGACCTGCGCCTTGAAAAGACTCGGCCTGTCCGATCAAATTCGAGAGATACTTCCCTGGGAGGCGACTCCGCTGCAAGGACAGCTCGCGGTTGTGGGAAGAAGAACGGATCTGGAATTAGGCAGCAGGTTCGCCCCCATAGATATTCGCAAGACTTATGGCAGGGTCTGGCTGGTAGGAGCCGGACCGGGAGATCCTGATCTGATCTCGGTTAAGGCCACCAAGATATTAGAGAAGGCGGATTGTGTTTTCTATGACTATCTTATTCATACGGATCTTTTAGATTACTGTCCGCAAGCGGAAAAGGTTTATGTCGGCAAGAGGAAAGGGGACCATGCTATGCCGCAGGCGGAACTTTCTCGGAAGCTGCGCGATCAAGCCCGGCGAGGCCTCAACGTTGTCCGCTTAAAAGGCGGCGACCCTTTGATCTTTGGCCGGGGTGCGGATGAGATTCAATACCTTCGTTCTTATCACATTGAGGTAGAGGTGGTTCCTGGCATAAGCTCCGCTACCGGAATCCCTTCGAGTTTAGGGATCCCCTTGACGGCTCGCGGTCAATCTGCCACCGTTGCCTTTATGAGCGGCTACGGAGAGTCGGAGACAGAAACCGATCCCCAGAAAATCGATATCCCCCGAACAGATACCATTGTTTTTTTGATGGGTCTAACTAAACTTTCTATGATCGTTCGATCTTTAATTGAGGCCGGCTGGCAAAAAGATACTCCGATGATGATCATCTCCAACGGAACCCGGATTGATGAGGAGATCGTGACCGGCAGCTTAGGAGATATCGAAGAAAGACATGCCCAACACCCTCTTAAACCCCCGGCTTTAATCATCGCCGGCCAGACCATTAAATTTCGGCAGGAAAAGACACTGGAAGAAAAGAATATCTTATATTTAGGGACATTCCCGGAAAGATACCGGAGGATGGGAAAGATTATTCCCCTTCCCATGATAGAATTACAAAAAGCCGCTCTCTCTCAAGCAGATCAAGATCGATTGAAAGCATCCCTGGCTGATTTTGATTTTATCCTCATGACCAGCCGTCATGCTGTGAAGTATTTCTTCCAGATATTGAAAGAAGAAGGGATCTCGTGGTTATCTTCCGCGATCCGTTTTATGACGATCGGCCAGGAGACCGCGAATACTTTAAGAAGATATCATTTTGAACCGGAGCTTATTCCGGAAACAGAGACCGGTCCGGGGCTCTTTGAGTCTATGAAAAAGAAATACCCGCTCAAGGGGAAGAAAATCCTGTTCCCGCGCTCCGCCTTACCTAATCCATTTTTAAAAGATAAACTGACGAAAGCCGGGGCAAATGTCTGGGAGCTGGTGGTTTATCAGAATCTTAAGCCGGAGAAGATGCCGCTCCCGCGAATCAAGATTGATCAAATCCTTTTCACCAGTCCTTCCACTGTACGTAATTTTTTAGAAGAATATGGGACCATCCCGCCGCTTTGGAATATCTTAGCCAAAGGCCCGAGAACGCAGGAAGCGTTACAGGAAGCCGGATTTCACCAAGCAGCCGTACTGACGGAATGAGGGAATCTCTTTCGAATCTCTTTTAATAAGATTGTGAATGTTTTAAAATTTTAGGCTATAATACAGCATAATTTTCTATGGACGAAAATCTTAAAATATATCGCTTCCGCCGTTTAAGAGGGTCGCCTGTCTTGCGGAATCTGCTCCGTGAAACCCGTCTTTCCAAAAATAACTTTATCCAGCCTTTCTTTGTCCGGGAAGGGAAAAACCGCAAAGAACCCGTCGAGTCAATGCCGGGGATATCCCGCTTCTCGTTGGATTTCCTGCAGAGAGAGATAGAAGACTATATCTGTTTGGGCGGGCAGGCGGCTCTGTTGTTCGGGGTGCCCAATCAAAAGGACCCCCGGGGAAAGAAGGCCTATTCTTCCCAGGGGATCATTCAGAAGACCTTAAAGACATTAAAGAAGAATTTCCCGGATTTTTTCCTGATCACCGATATCTGTTTGTGTGGCTATACAGATCATGGGCATTGCGGCATCATTAAAGAGGGTGAAGTGGATAATGATGAAACCCTTTCCTTATTAGGGAAGATCGCGGTATCCCATGCTGAGGCCGGCGCCGATATGGTCGCTCCCTCGGACATGATGGATTTCAGGGTCAGGCAGATCCGCCAAGAACTGGATCTATCCGGTTTTAAGCATATCCCGATCCTTTCCTATGCGGTCAAATATGCCTCTGCCTTTTATGGCCCTTTCCGTGAGGCAGTCCAATCCGCCCCCGCCTTTGGTGATCGTAAGACTTATCAAATGGATTATGCTAACGCACGGGAAGCCCTCAAGGAAGCCAGGCAGGATGTCGCTGAAGGGGCTGATCTGATTATGGTCAAGCCAGCGCTGGCGTATCTGGATGTGATCTCTCTTCTCAGAAAAGACCTGACCGTCCCGATCGTGGCCTACAGCGTAAGCGGAGAATACTCCCTGATCAAGGCCGCTTCAAAGAAAGATTGGATTGCTGAGAAAGAGATTGTCCTAGAGATCATGACCGCGATCAAAAGGGCAGGGGCCGATCTGATCCTGACTTATTATGCAAAAGATTTGCTCAAGTGGTTAGGGTAAGTGCACTGTCAGACAAATTTTTGATTCCATACGTCATTCCCCTCCTGGATGGGAGGGGTTAGGGGAGGGAATACAGAAATTGAGTTGACAGTCTAGTAAGACTTCTTTCTATGAAAATTCCCAAATCAAAAAGTTATTTTCATCAAGCTCAGAAGGTTTTAGTCGGCGGGGTCAACAGCCCTGTCCGCTCTTTTCGCGCGGTCGGGGGTACCCCGATCTTTATCGACCGGGGGCATGGCAGTAAGATCTATGATGTGGATGGTCATGTTTATACGGATTACTGTCTGTCGTGGGGGGCATTGATCCTCGGACACGCTCATCGCAATGTGGTCTTGGTTACTCGCAAGTCAATCAATAAAGGGATTAGTTATGGGACACCCACTCAGGCCGAGCTTGATTTAGCCCAGGAGATTGTTCACCGGGTCCCCTCGACTGATTTGATTCGTTTTGTCAATTCAGGAACAGAGGCTTCGATGAGCGCCGTGCGTCTGGCACGGGGTTTTACCCGGCGTCGGATGGTGGTCAAATTCGATGGATGCTATCATGGTCATGTTGATGATTTCTTGATCAAGGCAGGTTCCGGGGTCGCCCAATTACCGGAATCATCAAGTCAGGGGATTCCTTCCGCTCATATCGAAAATACCATTAGCCTGCCATACAATAATACCGATGTCCTGGGAGAAACCCTGGAACGGTATCATAAGGATATTGCCTGCGTTATCCTTGAACCCGTGGCCGGCAACATGGGGGTTATCCCGGCCACACGGGGATTTCTTTCGGCACTGCGGGTCTTAACCAGGAAGTATCATATCATCTTGATCTTTGATGAATGCATCACTGGTTTTCGCAGCCATCCTGGCTGTTTTCAAGCCGAGGTGGGGATCATTCCCGATATGACGTGTCTGGGAAAAATCATCGGGGGAGGATTCCCCATTGGAGCCTACGGCGGGAGGGAAGATATTATGAAATGTCTGGCTCCGCTGGGTGGGGTCTATCAGGCGGGGACATTTTCCGGGAATCCGGTCGTGATGCGGGCCGGTCTGGTAACCTTGAGATTTTTAAACGCAGACTTCTACGCCACGTTAAATCAAAAGGCCGAGGAATTGGCCAAAAGTCTTAATGCGTTTTTTGAAGAGCAACAGATCCCGGTCCATTTATCCTATTTCCATTCCATCATGAGCCTTCGGTTTCAGAAAGCGCCAGTGCGCAATTATCAGGAGGCCCGGAAGGCGGCTCAGGACATGTTGTATGCTAAGCTTTTTCATCATCTGCTTGATTCCGGGATTTATTTCCCCCCGGCAGACTTAGAGTCGTGTTTTATTTCTGGAGTGCATAAAAAGTCAGATCTGAATTTTCTGATTCATTCTTTAAAGGGTTTTTTTCAATCTCAAGCCTATCAATCCCAAATCCCTAAGGAGACTACCTATGCTTAGCAAACTTAAGAATACGGCGGCTTTGATCTGTTTTTTGTCCTTGGTTATGACGACAAACGGATGTGTTGCCTTGCTTTTTGGGGCAGCCGCCGGGGCCGGGGGATACGCTTGGGCAAAAGGGGTTTTAGAGAAGGAGTTTGATCGTCCGGTAGAAGAGGTTCATGCGGCCGTGTTGAAGGCCTTGAAAAAATTAGAGATTACTGTTAAGGATGAAGACAAGGATCGACTCTCGGCTGTCACCAAGGGGAAGTTCGCGGATGGGAAAAATCTCACCGTACATATTGAAGCCGTCACCGAAAAGAAGTCCAAATTAAAGATCCGGGTCGGTGTCTTCGGGGATCGTGACCGATCGGAGCAGATCCTCAACTTAGTAAAAAAATCCTTATAGAGATTGGGAAGAATCACCCGGCTGAACGGGGGTCAATTTCATGTCCCAGAGTTAGTCTTTAAACCAGGAGAGATGGCCATGCCGCAGGGGGAGGGAGTAGGATCTTGAGCAGTCAAGATGATGACTTGAAGTTAAATGAAGAATTTTCCCAGGCCTTTGATCTTTTAGAGAACACAGCCGATAATCTCCTCATCATTGGCCGGGCCGGGACGGGTAAATCGACATTCATTCAGTATTTTCGCGATCATTCTCGGAAATCCCTGGCTGTCCTGGCACCAACGGGTATCGCGGCCATTCATGTCCAAGGACAGACCATTCATTCTTTCTTCCGTTTCAAACCTGATATCACTCCCGATAAGGTTCCTCACATCAAGTTAAGATCCTCACAGAAGACTATCTATCAGAAAATCGACACCTTGATAATCGATGAAATCTCCATGGTGCGTTCGGATCTGCTGGATTGTATCGATATCTTTTTAAGGATTCATGGCCGGGATGCTCAGCAGCCTTTTGGCGGAATTCAGATGGTTTTTGTCGGGGATCTTTATCAACTGCCTCCGGTGGTGACGGCGGTGGAAAAAAATATCTTTCAAGACGTTTATCCGAGTCCTTATTTTTTTGATGCCAGGGTGTTTCAAGACTTTCCTATTCAATTGAGGGAATTGAAAGAGATCTATCGGCAGAAGGATCCGGGGTTTATTGAGATCCTGAATGCTATCAGGGTCAATACCATCACCCCAGTGCAATTGGAGCGGTTAAATGAAAGATATCTTCCGGACTTTGTGCCGGGAGAGCAGGAGTTTTATATCTCTTTGACGACCACGAATGATTTAGCGGATACTATTAATCAAAGCAAGTTGGATCAGTTGAAGACAGAGTCTTATTATTTTCAGGGAGAGATCGAAGGAAATTTTGATGAAAAGTATCTACCCGCACCGGTACGGCTGGAGGTTAAATCGGGTGCCCAGGTGATGCTGCTTAATAATGACCCTGCCGACCGATGGAGAAATGGAACAATGGGGAAGATTGCCGCGGTGGATCATGACACTCATTCCGAAGATGTCTTGATTGTTGAATTATCCCCGGGGGAGAGTGTTGAGGTCCGACCTTTCACCTGGGAGATGTTCCGGTTCGCCTATAATAAAGAAACGAAAAAGGTTGAATCGGAAAAAATAGGATCATTTAAGCAACTTCCGATCCGGCTGGCCTGGGCGGTGACTATTCATAAAAGTCAGGGGAAGACATTTGCTAAGATAGTCATTGATCTTGGCCGGGGGACCTTTTCTTTCGGGCAGTTATATGTGGCCTTGAGTCGCTGTACCACTCTTAATGGAATTATCCTTAAGAAGCCGGTTGAAAAGAAACATATCTGGATGGATCCCCGGGTGAGTCAATTTTTATCGAGGTTACAGATAGGGCAATTCCAGGAGGATTCCGGATCCGAGGTAGAAAAAAGGGCTCTCTTAGAGATGGCCATCGTTGATCGTCGTCCGGTAGAGATTATCTTTCGGAAGACCAATGAAGAGATAACACACTGCTGTCTTTTCCCCTGCAGTATTGGGGAAACAGAGAATCTTGGTCAGAGGATCTGGTCAGTCGAAGGGAAAGATCCGCAAACGCGAGGCTTGCGGGTCTTTCGTTTGGATCGAATCGTCCAAGTGCGGGGGATTGATTCTCAAGATGAAATATTCATTGCTCTGAAGGAGCAAGAATGAACCAGAATGGTTTCTCCAGGGTATGGAGATTGTCCCTGGGGTTATTCCTTTTATGTTTCTATCATCCCTTAGCAATCCCGGCCCAGGAAAGAGGGGATGGGGATGCCGATCAAACAGGCAAGAACGATTCGTCGCCAATCAAGGAAGAATCTCAGCAAAAATTCCCAAAGGACATTTACTATGAGGGAGTCAGGTTGTTTGCATTAGGAAAGATCGAGGAAGCCATCTCCACTCTCGAGTCAGCAAGGACGCAATACCCGGATGTCCCGTATCTCGATGGGGCGGTCGGGAATATCAAAATGGTTACCGGACAATATGAACAAGCCGTTCCTCATTTGCTCAGTGCTCTTAAGAAATACAAAAGTTACTCCCAGGCCATTCCCAAGGATATCGCGGATGTCCATCATGGATTAACCCTGGCCTATTATGAAATCGGCGGTCCTTTGGGGTATCCCAGGGACCTGTGTTTGCGAATCCTTTTTCATGGCCACGCGTATTTAATGTCTCAAGAAGATCTGGATCAATCCATCCAGGATCAATATTATCAATTGTTCACCCATATCCTTAAGAAATTAGATGAAACGAATTTGGAATTAACCCTACGCGGAGCGCCGCCAGAGGGTCCCAGTCTTGATCCTCATTTAATAGGAGAAGACTTGTCTTA
>CAYJUK010000018.1:0-19931 GCA_964373335.1 uncultured Planctomycetales bacterium
CCAATATCTCGACGTTTGTTCTCTATAAATTTTGACTATTGGTTGTACAAACGTCAATAATCTCATCGGTTGCCGGCCCCCTCAACAAGATGACGCCAGATGATCATGGCAAGACCTCCTCCGAATGAATGAACGCCGGGAATATCACTTGACCGCGATCTTTGACAAAATCTTCCATCGTTTGCGAAAGTAATCTCCGGGCTTCTGCCACGGACTCATAACCCTTAGCCTCCATTTTCCCCGGCCATTTGTAATTTTCAAACCAGATTTCGATAATCTTGCTGATCCCCGGATAATCGCTGTCCAATTCTTCCATATCATCAATCTCTGCGAAGACTGTCCCCGGCAATACCGAGATGATCTTATGATCCATGAGCCCTTGATCAATGAGTTTCAAGACTCCGATCATCTTGACCGCCGCCACCTGCCCCCTCTCAAGGGGAGCCCCAATGACAATGACATCCAACGGATCCCCATCACCGCCGGCCCTCTCCGATAAGATCGTGCCCGGGACCATCCCATAATTGACCGGATAACCCAGATATTCAATACTCCGGGGTTTCCCATCTTTTAAATCGCGCCTCATAATCCCATCCGTTTTGACCTCCCATTTCTCCTGGGTCCCCGCTGGGATCTCAATAACCGCATTGATTGTTCCATCCTCATTCTGCGGGAGATAATCAAATAAATAATTTTTGGGATGCAAAAAAATCTGCTCGGGAGGTTTGATCAGCCCGGCCCCCTTCTCTTCCTGTGGATTACCCAGGAGAAGGCCAGGGATCAAGAAAAAGATATTCCAGAAGCAGAAAATTCTTAAAAACCGCATTGTTTCCTCCCTATCTGTAACCTTTTCTAAATTTTAAAATTACGGTTTTTAAAACCGGTTATCGTTTTACTCCTCCGTCTTATCTCTCTATCAACCTTTCCCTATGCTTGGTGACCAGCATGGACCATCTTCCTAAAAGCCCTGGCCTCCTTGAACTAATTCCCCACCACGTTGATCATAAAGCCGCCGCTGTGGCGGACATCTCTGGCGCGTACATCGGCTGTAAAGTGGCTGCACCGATGCGATACGTTCCAGCTTTAGTCGGACGCAGACGATAACGAAGGATATATTCGCCCTGCGGCACCCAAGACATAAAAAAATTGGTTAGGGAATCTCTTGGCTCTTCATAAAACCACAACGGGTCATACTTCCAACCGCTTAAAAGCGTTTCCGCTTCAAACCCGGCGGCTTTGGGGTCTTTGAGATGCACGTATTCAAATTGCGAACGCGTATTGATCTTGAGCTGAACTTCGATTTCATCGCCAACGTTAACCGTATCTCCGCTGGAAAGAGACTTTAAGTGGTAGTCATCGCCTTCTTTGACCCGACGGTAAAAGACTCTTGTCAACTCAAGCATCCCTGCCTGCGAGGCTGGAGGGATCTGATCTGTGGAATACGTCCAGGTCAGGCTCGCAAAGGAAACACCCAGGCCGTCCTTACTCACCGTTGCTGATGCATCCGCGCCAGCAATTTCAAAGCCCTGCTTTTGCCAGCGCAATGGTTTCTCCAGCCAATCATCCGCGGCTACAGTGACAGAATCACTGGTCTTGCCCCATTGGATCTCGAAATTCTCATCGGAGACAAGAGAACCTTTTTTGTTCATGTAATCCAACAGCGCATACACCGCTGCCACCGAGGCCTTGGTCGACTTCCAAACCGTTCCTTTACGGTTAAACAAAAGCCACTGCACCATGCCGTCAATGCGTTGATCCTCCGGACGAAGCTCCTGAAGAGTGCGCAATAAAAACGCGTGCATCTCCAGCGTATCCGAATACCAAACCCAAGAATATTTCTCCGGAGTCCAATAGACACCAGCAATAGGATCTTCACGGCTACCGTCGAGGGCCATATCCAGAATCTCATTGGCCCGTTTGATATCGCCCAAATGTAAATACGTGTAAGCCAGATACGCCTTGCCGAATTGGGTTAAGGCATGGATATTGTTTTCAAGAAACTGTACCCAGGATTTAGCGGCGGTAAAACCTTGTTGCGCCGCTGGGAATTCATTTTGCGGATAAGAGGTCACGACATAAGCAGCCATAGATATCAAGGACAATTCATAAGCCTCGGGGTTAAGTCGAAGCGGTATCTCTTTGTTGACATAGGCACGCGCCCGCTCAGTCATATCACGCGGTACTTCTACCCCGTATCGGCGCGCCTGCGCAAATCCGTTGAGAACATAAAGTGTCATGTAGGGATCTTCCCGGCCGCCCGGCCACCAGGGAAAAGCGCCATTAGAAAGCTGGGCATTGCGCAGCTTCTCTAAATTCTCTCACAACTACGGTAGAAGGCTTTAAAAATCTCCTGGGGATCTTTCGATTCTGAAACAAGTTGATCATACTCCTCAAGCGCGGCCTGGAAAGTTCCTTGATCGAATAATTCATCCGCTTTTTTAAAATCTGCGGCCAAAAGTCTGGCCGTCAAAGAAAAAGACAAGATGCCTATCGCGGTCAGGGTTATCCAGATTTTCCTCATATCGCCTCTCTTTATTTTGACGGATCGTTAAAAGCTTCCATTATGTTTTTCTTTATCTTTTTTATTTTTAAATACGGGAGATCACATCCCATCCCCGGGAACCAAAAAATAAATAACGGCGGTAAACATCTCCGCATCATTGCCCGGCCCATAAAAAACTTCTCGGGAAGGATCGGGATTCTCCGAATTTTGGGCTGAATTATCATAGGTCCCTCTCACCTGAAGGCGCGTTCCCGCGGCGAGCTTCAGGGGTTGTTCAAAGAAATATTGCCGCTGCCAGCGGAATTTATAATTGGGGACTGAAAGGACTGTCTCCGTGCTCCCATCGGGATATTGAATCGCAAAGGTCATCCGTCTCCCTCGATAATGCATATGCGGCGTCAGCCCCATGAGAATCACATCCTTCTCAAAGAGGTAGGAACCCTCCCGCTGATATTCTTTAACCCCGGCAGGAATATGGATGGATCGGTTGGAGATGATGTCGATGGACAGAACCTGAGGCGGCGGGGTCTCATACAAATATAAACCCAATTGCGGAAAATCTGATTCTGGCTTTCCGGTGGGGACATAATGCATCCGCAATTGTAATTGGGACCCTCGGGGAATAAAGATCCCGGTCCCTTCCGGTAATACAAAAGGACCGCTCCCCGGAGAATAACCGCTGATCATTTGGCCGTCATCCATCCCTGATCCCGAAAGACGATACCATTCTTCTCTGTTGAGATTGTTCTTTACAATTGCTTCTCCTGGATCTTCACTCTGATTTGATCCAGAACCAGAAAAAGGGGGAAGAACGACCACGTTACCATGATGAACCACATTCGTATTCCTAGGTTTCAATTCAATGGCCCTCACCCATAAATCTTTTTCAACCGGCTGTTCCATGTCCAAAAATCGATACTCATCAGGACCGCTGGCGGAAATCTGCTGAACCTCTTTGATCGTGAAAACCAAGTCAGGGGGCCCCAGCCTCCGTTCTCCGTGCTGTTCTTGAGCAACTTTCATCAAAGGGTCGAAACCTTCCCCTCTGGTCAATCCTTGCTCTATCCATTTCACAACCGCGCGGAGTTCCTGCGGCCCTAAAGAAAAATCTCCCTGCCATTTTCCATAATTAGGATCCGCGTGCCACGGAGGCATCCGTTTGGTTCTCACCACTTCCCGGATCATGCGGCCCCAGCCGCGGACTTTCTCATAGCTATCCATTGTCCAAGGGGCCCCTCCCAGAGGGGAATGACAAGGGACACAACTCTTCATCAAGATCGGAGCGACGTCCTGGGAATAGGTATAAATTCGGTCCTGCGGAGTGGCTTCGAAAGAAATCAGGCACCCTTTGACTGGTGTTTTTGATACCGGGACCCGCGTTCCTTTAATCAAGGCCTCAATGGCCTCCCGCAGATAATGATGTCTGATCCCGGATCTTTGGGATTCGTATCCCCATTGGTCATGAACGGCCCCTTGATAGACCATCGTCCATTGGCGAGGATCGATCACAAGCGCCTCCGCTGTCCGGGTGATCCCAAGGGACTCCGCAATGACTTGGGATTTATCCTCAAGAATAGGAAAGTCAATCTGAAAATCTCTAGCCTCTTCAGCGATGGCCTTGCGATCATCCTGTACATTGGAATTGATCATCAGGAAGACCACCCCTTGAGATTCGAACTGATCCCTTAATGTCCGCAAATAAGGCAGGCTCTGCCGGACAATCGGACAGCCGTTGCCTTGAGCAATCAAGACGATTGCCTTTTTGTCTGAATAATAATAGAGCTCCTGAAAGTTCCCTTCGTGATCCAACAGGGAGAAATTCTCAACATTCTTACCAGTGTGGGGAGAGGAGACTTTATTGAGTAAGGCACTGAAGATTAATAAGGTAAATAGAACGAATAAGAAAAGAACTTTCAAGCAATTTTTCATTACAACATAAACCCCTCAAATAATCCCCAGAGAAATCCCAATCTTTTTTCTGAGAGCCATTTTGTAAATCAGTTGTCCTATCGCCACGTCTTGAATCGCCAGGCCGGTGGAATCGAAAACGGTGATCTCCTCTTGATTTGTTCTCGCTGTATTCTTTCCCACCACCACTTCTCCCAGTGTGGCATGAATATCTCTTTGAGAAATCCAGCCTTTTTTAAAAGGGACATTGATTTCTCCTCCATGAGCGGCCTGGGTCCAATCATCCACAACCAGGATGGCCTCTTTGAGGATCGCGGGATCGAGTTCTTGTTTCCCCGGGGCATCGGCTCCGATGGCATTGATATGCACCCCTTTTTTCAGCCACTCTAATTTCACCAGGGGTTTTCTCGACGGCGTAGTAGTAACGACAATATCCGCTTCCTGCACACAATCTTTGATGCGGCCGACACCGGCCAATTCTTGAGCACAACCCTTCATTTCTTTAATGAATCTGTCAATCAAAGATTTTTCCTGACCCCAGACCTTAACTCTCCGAATACGAAAAATCTCCCTCAAGGCCGTCAGCTGAGAGCGGGCCTGAACTCCGCAGCCGACAAGTCCGATGATCGACGCGTCTTTCCGTGCCAGATATTTTGCGGCGACAGCCCCGGCCGCCGCGGTCCGGATGCTGGTCAAATAGGTCCCGTCCATAATGCACAAAGGGAATCCAGTTTTAGGATCGCTCAAAATAATAAGCGCCATCACCGAGGGAAGGCCTTGGCGAAGATTGTCCGGATGGGCATTCACCCATTTGATCCCGCAGCTGTCGCTCCCGGCCAAATACGCCGGCATCGCCCGGAAATCTCCGTGGTATTTCTTCAGGTCTAAATACACCTTGGGCGGCATTTGGGCCCGGCCCAGGCCCATTTCCCGAAAGGCACCCTCAATACACTCAATGGCCATCGACATCTCAACGAGACTCTCGATATCTTTCCGATTAAGGATCAGTGTCTGTATTCTCATTTTTTTCTTGAAAGACCTCCGCAAAAAATTCCTTCATATCCAGCCAGGACTGTTGATCAGCCTCGGCATTGTAGGCAATGCGCATGCCAAACTTCTTTGCGATTTCATCGGCTTCGGGATTGGTGAAGCTATGGAGGGCTCCTTTGTAACTGATGAAACGATATTCAGCTTTGGCAGAATCCATTTCCTTTTTAAAATTCTCAATTTCTTCCGGGGGGATAAAAAGATCATCCGCACCGTGGCAGACCAAGATCCGCGCCTTCACCTGGCCCGCCTCTGCGGGGGCGGTGGTCCCCAGGCTGCCGTGAAAACTCACCACCCCTTTAAGGTCAACTCCCAATCGCGCCATTTGCAGAACCGCCGCCCCGCCGAAACAATAGCCGATCGCCCCGATCTTATCCGGATCCACGGTCGGATGATTTTTTAACACCTCCCTGGCCGCTAAGAATCGATCTTTCCCGGTTGTTTCAAACCTTTCCCTCACCGCCTTGGCAAACTGACCGGCCGTGTCCGGATGATCCGCCACCTTGCCGCCGCCGTACATATCGACGGCTAATGCCGTGTAGCCTAACTCCGCCAGCATCCGCGCCCTTTTGCGGGCATACTCATTGTGCCCCCACCACTCATGAACCACCAGGATCCCCGGACGCTTGCCCTCAATCTTATCGTCATAGACCAGATAGCCTTTCATGACGACATCAGCGGATTGATAATCCACCTCTTCTGTGACCAAGTCAGCCCGCGGGGCTGACGTTATTAATAAAAAAAATAAAGCTAGAATAATCTTTTTCATAATCTTCCTTCTGGTTTAAATAGAATAGGGACACATCCTATTTTGGGATGTGTCCCTATTCTTGCGGTGCCGCAAGAATAGGGTACGCGTGATTGAATTTTAAATGATTATTTCAGCGGTTGTCTTGGGGTTTGTCCCTTTTAACAGCGCAACTGTTTTTCTGAGTCAATAACACCGCGGTTGATCAGGCCGGTCAAGTGATGGATCTTTTCTCTCAGGGCATCCGAGACCGGAGAATCCTGGATTTCCCGCAGAAGCTGAATGCTCATACGGATATAACGGACGATCTCGCCTTCATCGATATCGCTTTCGCGGATCGCCTGCTGGAACGGCTCTCCCTTGATCCAGCCCTCCATGACCGGCGTCAGATGAAAATAACAGCGCTTGGTCAGATCCCGCAGCCGGCAGATCTTCTCCAGATGCTGAATCCGATGAATGATCTTCTTTGTTGTCTTTTCCAGCGCGGCCACATGCGGACTTAAGGGAGGTTTCTGCGCGCCCTTGCGGGGCTCAAACACAACCGCCAGGCACAAGATCCCTAAATCCCTCGTTGAAAGACGCTCGAGAACACCGTCCGCATAAAGTTCCGATAAAATCAACTCATAACCGTAGACCTTGCCGGCAAAATGCCCTTTGCTGGTCAAATGGTTTTTACGAATATGGCCGAGCTCTTTTAAGATATTGACCTTCGCGCGCAAAAGCTCGACCGCTTCTTTCCTTAACATCTTCCTCTCTTGATAATGATGGAACGACCGCGGATAAATGTCATAAAGATTTTCCTGGAACTGCTGGTAAAGATTGAGGATCGTGGCATAGGAGGCGTTGAATTGGGATGAAACCTTTTCGGTCTCGCCGTGGATCATCCTCTCCAGTTCCTGAGGCGAGGTGTCCATCGGGTTAATGCGGCAGAAGACATAGCCCTCGGTATCAATGGAACGCCGTCCGGCGCGTCCGGCCATCTGATAGAAATCCCGCGTCCGCAGATTCGCATACCAGCGGCCGTAGAATTTGCTCATCTCATCAAAGATCACACTGCGCGCCGGCATGTTGATGCCCAGCGCGAATGTCTCGGTCGTAAAAATCACCTTTAAAAGCCGGCTGGTGAAAAGCCGCTCGATCACCTCTTTTAAGGTCGGCAGCATCCCGGCGTGATGATAGCCGATCCCCTTTTCAATGAACGGACGCAAACGTTCCACGCTCGGCTCGCTATGAAGATCGAAACGCCGGCACAATTCCTCAAAGACGAATTTGATTTCTCTCTTCTCATCGTTATTCAAAAAGTCCAAATCGTCCACTTCCTCCGCCAGAAGCTCGACCCGCCGCCGGCTGAAGGCAAAATAGATGCAAGGTAAAAGATTCCGTTCAAAAAGATGTTTGACCAGTGCGACCGGCCGGTTGGGTTTGAAAGCGCCGGATTGTTCGGCTTCTCTGCGGGAAGCATATTTCCTCTTTAACCCTTTAAATTCTTTTTGGGCCAGTTCATCAAAATGATCATAAATGCGGCCCTGGCATTGGAAATAAAAATGAAGCGGGACCGGCCGCTTGTGTTCAACCACCACCTTGACTTCTCGGTTGTGAATCGACTTAAGCCAATCCGCCATTTCCTGGATATTCGGGACAGTGGCGGACAATCCCAAAAACCGCATATGCTCGGGCAGGAAGATCAGGGATTCTTCCCAGACACTGCCGCGTTCGTAATCATCCAGATAATGAATCTCATCAAAGATGATCCAGCGGTAATCCTCGAGAGATTTTTCGGCTTCCAGGATCTTGTTGCGGAAGATCTCGGTGGTCATGATGAGGACGTGCGCGTCAGGATTAAGCGTGATGTCGCCGGTCATAATCCCGATATGCCCCTGGGTGGCTTCCTGAAATTCGCGGAATTTCTGGTTGGAGAGGGCCTTGATGGGCGCGGTGTAGATGACACTTTCCTTGCGCTTCAGGCAAAGATGGATGACGTGTTCGGCGATCGCGGTCTTGCCGGCACCGGTCGGCGCTGAAACCAGCACCGAAAACCCCTGATTGATATAATCTATCGCCTGCTGTTGAAATGGATCATAAATCATCGCGATTTTCCCTGCATCCCCAATTGATCGCATCGATGAAATTGGGATCGTAACCGAAAAAGATTACCTTATTAATGAACATGAACAACACGTCCCTTATTATAGAGAAAGAAGATTGTTTGACTAATACTTTGTACAGTTCGTTAAGGGGAAAAATTAAAATCATTCTAAACGGGCAATTGTTTTTTCACGAACTCCCAGAACCTCTCACAATCCTTCAGAATCTTCTCCGCCTCGGCTTTGATGATCAACCGCTCTTCGTATTCAGCCATATTTTTCATGCGTAGAATCCTTAGAATCCGATTCGAATTGGCGTTGATCTTTTCATCTCAATGGTAAAAAAGCAGGAAAACCAAGATCCCCAGGAAATAACCGACACACGCCGGCAGACTCACCCGTTTTAAGTACCAGCCAAAACCGATCTGTTCCATCCCCATCACCACCACCCCTGCCGCGGAACCAATAATCAAGAGACTCCCGCCCGTTCCGACGCAGTAAGCCGTCATTTCCCAAATCTTGGAATCAAGAGGATAAGTATTTAAAGGATACATCCCCATCACGGCCGCCGTGAGCGGCACATTATCAATGATCGCGGAGATCACCCCCAGGGTGGATACAATCACGTATTTATTGCCGATATATCGCTCCATCCCTAACGTAACCCAGGCTAAAATTCCAGCACTCTCTAGGGCCGCTACGGCCAGCAGAATTCCCAAGAAAAATAAGACGCTGGAGATGTCAATCTTCGTTAAGACATAGGGCACTCTTAAAAAATGTCTCTGCTGATGAATCCGATCCGTTAATACCCACATAAAGCCTAAGCCCAATAAAATCCCCAAATACGGAGGCAGCCCGGTGCAGGCTCTAAGGACAGGCACCATCAGCAGTGCCCCTATCCCCAGCCCTAATACCCTCTTGGCCCCATACAAGATTTGTTGATCCTTTTCAGACTGCCCTTCCGAGGAGATAATTCCTTTAACGGTTGAAGAAAAAAAGGCCAGCGGGACCAGCATCGAGATGATACTGGGCAAAAAAAGCTGTGACATGACTTTCCCGGAGGAAATGCGATCCCCAATCCACAACATCGTGGTCGTAACATCTCCGATCGGAGTCCAGGCCCCACCGGCATTAGCCGCGATGACCACCATACTGGCAAAAATCATCCTTTCTTTTTTGTCCTTAATGAATCCCCTCAACACTGTGACCATAATGATCGAGGTGGTGAGATTGTCCAACACCGAAGAGACAAAAAACGTTATCAGGGAAATTTCCCAGAGAAGAATGCGTTTGTCATTGGTACGGATAAAACCGGTAATAAACCTGAATCCCTGATGCCTGTCGATCAGTTCCACGATCGTCATCGCACCTAAAAGAAAGACAATGACCTGGGTGATATCCGCCAAGTGTTCATTCATCTGAAGCATCACCCCTTGATAATGAGGAAACGCCTGCATAAAATTCAATATCCAACACAGGACCGCAATCAACAGCACCGTGGCAGCCTTGTTCACCCGGAGGATATGCTCCAGAGCGATAAAAAGATACCCGATAACAAAAACCGCAATCAGTAAATTGGAATAATAATGATCGGTCATAAATACCCTTAGACAAATCGATTTGCGGTTATTTTATCACCTCGCCGCCATTTTCCCAATACAAAAGACCCCGTTCCGCGGGAGTCACAAAAAAATCGCCTGCGGGCGATAACTTTTAACGATTTTCACCCCAATGTCATAGTGATACCCTCCTGCGGGGTGAAAAAGATACCAAAAATAATTAGGAAGGTGAAAAATTGTCAACAATGTCTTGAATCTTAATATAAGTTGTTCTAAATTTGTCATGAAAGGAATCCTGGGATGAAAAAATTTTTATTTGGGATCAGTTCGGCGTTTCTCTTCGTGGTCATCTTTTTTCTGATCGGGGAAGTTTGCTTTCGAATCTTCGGGGGGCATCATAATCCTCTCCTGAGCCTCACCCAGAAAAAAGCCAATTATCTTTTTGAGCCCAACACCACCCTTCACAACACATCTTCGGTAGAAGGGGAATTTGATCATACCGCTGCCATCAACAGTCACGGTTATCGTGGGAAAGATTTTCTGATACCTAAAGAGAAAGGGACGTTGCGGGTCTTTGCCGTGGGAGATTCGTTCACCTTTGGGGTAGGGGCGCAGGATAATGAGGTTTTCCCTCATCTCATAGAAGAAAATCTTCGCGCACAGGGGATGAACGTGGAGGTGATCAATGCCGGTATCGGGCACGCCTCGCCCATTACCCATTACGTTAATTTGCGCGACCTGCATCTTCAATATGACCCCGATTTAGTCTTGTTGTTCTTTGATCTCACCGACCTCTGGGATGACTGGCACAGCGAACGAAGCGCCATTTATAATCAACAAGGGGAGATCAGTCATTTCGACCCTCTCTTTATTTACGGCAGACGGGATTGGTGGCGAACCGCGGTCTTTCACAGTGCCTTTTGCCAGTGGATTAATAATAAAATCGTCCGGTCATTCCAGAAAATTGCCTTGATCGGTTTTAGAAAATATCTGTCCCTGGCGATCCAGGGGAAAAAAGCTAAAGCGGAGATCATCAATTCTCCGACCGTGAAGTCTGAAGAGGCAAAGATAGAATTCGATGGATTGCTGATGCTGCGCGGTGAAGAGAAAAAAGATCTGATCGATAAACATTGGGTGCGGACGGCCAGGTATTTGACGAAAATCAAGGAGCTGTTGGATCAGCGGCATATCCCGATGATCATTGTCATGTATCCTCATGGCATTTATGTCGGCCCGGAGGAATGGAACGAAGGCCGTAAGCACTGGGGATTCGAGCCGGGAAAATTATACACAGATCGTTATCCCTTCAAATTGGTGGAGTATTTCGCCAGAGATCACGCCATTCCCTTTATTAATACCCTGGATAAATTCCTGGAAATAAAATTTTCACAGCCCCTGATACGGGAAGGCGCGCTGCCAGAAGCCTCGCCAGAATCAACGTCTTTTCAAAATAAAAAATTTTTCTTTGATCATGATGGGCACATGAATCCGGAAGGGAACAAGATCGTGGCTCGGGCCGTTGTAGAGAGCGCGGAATTTAAAATGATGCTTCAATGGCTCAAAGAGATGAGATCCTCTGCCGAAGTGAAGGCTTATTAAAGGGGGCTCAAGAACGTTTTTTCCTTTTCGATCTTTTCCCCTCAATCCCTTCTTTCTTTTTGACATAAAGAATCGCTTCCATCCACTGACCGTCTCTCTGAAAGACCTTTCGGATCCATTTGACGTAGCGAAACCCGCACCGTTCAGCCACATCAATAGAGGCCGAATTCTCCGAGAAGATCGGCAGCTCGAAAGACTGGTAGCCGTAATCCTCAAAACCGAACCGGACTAAACGGTCCAGCACCCGCAGGATAATCCCTCTTCCCCAGTACCGCCGGGCCAGCCAAAAACCGATTTCATCCTTAGCCGTTTCTTTGGGATATTTCCCGTGGAAACCGATCATGCCCATCAGCTCCCCGCTCTCACGCCGGATCGCCCAATCCATCCGCCGGCCCCACTCCTTCTCCCGGGCATTGACATCTGCTAAAAAGGCACGGCCGTCTTCCTCTGTATAGGGATAATGGAATTTAAGGGTAAATTGATAAATCTGCGGGTCGTTCAAATATTTCACAAAAACAGGGAGATCCTCCTGAGTGGGAGCGGAAAGATAGACATCGTTCATGATGGGAAGATTGGGGGATTGAATAGTATTATCTCTATTGACCTAAGTTAGGACAGCTCCTGCTTTTATCATACCTCTCGGGACTTCTAGTGGACTGTAAGAAAAATCTTTGATCCAATACGTCATTCCCTTTTGATGGGAGGAGTTAGGGGAGGGAATACAGAAATTGAGTTGACAGTCTACTGGGTTTCTCAAGGGACCTGTCTTGTCTGCCGGCTTACTTTTCTTCAAACAGATGAACATCTCTCTGCGGGAAGGGGATCTCGATGCCGTTTCTCTTAAACTTATCAAAGATCTTCTTGTTGACGTCAAAGAGGAGATTCCAATAATCATCCTGCCTGCACCAAAGACGCGCATAAATATTGACGCTGGAATCGGCAAATTCAAAGACGCCGACATTGGCCTCCTTAGTTACGCGCTGATCCTGCTTGATGATATCCTTCACGATATCGATCGCTTTATTAAGATCGGATTGATAGCTCACACCCACTTTGATATCAACCCGTTTAGCCGAAGAATAATTGTGGATGATCTCGCCAATAATATGCCGGTTGGGCACCACAATCTTCGTGCCATCCACGGTCTTGATTTCCGTGCAGGACAGTTGAATATCGATCACCTCTCCCCCGACTCCCGCCACCTCAATAATATCTCCAACCTTAAACGGCTTGGTAAAAATCAAAGTGGCGCCGGAGGCAAAATTCGATAAAGGACCTTGCAGGGCAAAACTTAAGCCAAAACCCGCCACGCTGATGCCGGCAATCAAAGGAGCAATCTCAATCCCGAATTTCCCCAAAGCGACAATCACGGCAAAGGCCATGATGGATAGCTTGACTGCCCCGACCATAAATTTGGACACCGTCAGATCGACCTGATGTTTCTGAAGGAATCTTGAAAGAAGATTATCCGCATATTTAGCCGCCACCCATCCCAGGATAAGGACGATGATGCCGCCCATCACCTGAAGACTGTATCTCACGAAAAATTCGACGATAAGATCGATCAACTTTTTAGCCGTTTCGAAGTGGGTCGAGGTGACCCCGTGAATGCCTGGTTTTGGGGCAGTGGTTTCCTCCTGCCCCAAAACCAGGGAAGGAAATGAAAAACAGAAGATGACGCAAAGAATCTCCTTAATCCATTTTATTCGCATAATAGCTCCTCATGTCCTGTGTTACCTGAAATAATGATGTCCCTTACTGGATTCTTCCTTGAATCAAAGCGAGTTTTTTGATTTTGGGCCAGCTTTTGATCTGCACTTCACGTTTGAGGGCCTCAGCGCGGGTGAGGAGTTGATATTGATAAAGGAGTTTCTTAAAGCCAAAGACCCGCATAAATCGAGATCCTTTCCCTTTTATGTGTTCTTTGATCCGTCTTTCAATATCTTTCGTTATGCCGGTATAAAATTTCCCGTCTTTAGTTTCGATGATGTAGACGCACCACATGGTTCTCCCGTCGGGGACACCCCCAATTGTCCTACGGCATTTTAACACAAAAAAAATTAATAATTATAATGGTATCCAGCAGAATTAGGTCTTTGCGGCGTTTATTTTATAATTTATAATCGCGCCTGAACTGAGTTGTGTAAAATGGTTTTAGCATTCCGCTAGTTCCTTTTCAAGTCATCCAGCATATCATCAGCATTATGATAGGAATGCAAATTTCGTTTCTTCTCTACATCTTCCATAGCCTGCAAAATCTTTTTGTTGGGAATCTTTACTTCAAAAGGAAGCCCATTCTCAAGTTTAACTTTATGATAAAAAAGATTTATAGCTTCCGACACCCTAAGTCCTAGCGTATGAAAGATTCTCTCAAGCGTATTTTTTAATTTTGGTTCTGTTCTAGCTCTGATCACGGCCGATTTTGACATAATATTCACCTCTTTTCTTTAAAATGTCGCTCTATTTAAAGCGTAGCTCATTTGTGGTACAAGTCAATTATTTATTAAATTTGAAGATGCGATTGAAATCTCAAATACTAGCCATTAACATCTGACTATCCATATCAACCGATTATCTATCAATGCCTTAGCTATTTTTATCATTGCAGTCCTATAACGTAACCATCCGCCAGCTGTAGATCTCCAAAAGGATGGGAAGTTTCTTTCGTCCGTTTCCGGAGCCTTCGGGTAACGGAACGATGGAGGCTCAGACTTCATTGGCGCCCGGGTGCGAATCTTCCAAAAACTCCCAACGCCCGTAGGTTTTCAGCAGCTCATCTTCAATCTTTTCTAATTTGGCTTTAGCCTGATTAATTTCCATAGGGGTTTTCCTGAAGAATTCCGGATCAGACATGAGGGTATAAAGCTCCTCCTGCCGAGCTTCCAGTTTCTCTATTTTGGCAGGAAGCGCGGCCAGCTCCTTTTCTTCTTTGTAGGAAAGTTTGTGCGGACGCGGCTTTTTGTACGCGGGGACATTGTCCTTTTGATTGAATAGATGTTCGTCATCAGCAGTCTTTATTTTCGATTTGGGGGCAGGCGGTTTTTTCTGATTCAGCCAATCGTCATAACCGCCGGGGAATTCATTGATGAGCCCGTCGCCTTCGAGCACCATCGTGCTGGTCACGACATTGTTCAAAATGGCCCGGTCATGGCTGACCAGCAATAACGTACCGGAATAATCGATCAGCAGCTCTTCCAAAAGCTCCAAAGTCTCGATATCCAAATCATTGGTCGGTTCATCCATCACTAAAACATTGAAGGGTTTGGTAAATAGACGGGCCAGCAAAAGTCGGTTGCGTTCTCCGCCGGAGAGCACCTTAACCGGGGTGCGGGCGCGCTGGGGAGAAAAAAGAAAATTCTGCAGGTATCCAATGATATGCCGCGGCTTACCGTTAATCATGACCGTATCGTTCGCCCCGTTCACATTCTCGCTGACCGTTTTTTCCTCATCCAACTGCTCACGCATTTGATCAAAATAGGCGATCTGAAGGTTAGTCCCGAGCCGCACCTTGCCTCTGAGCGGCGTTATCTTCCCTAATAATAAACGCAAAAGTGTTGTCTTGCCTGAACCGTTGGGCCCGATCACGCCGATTTTATCGCCGCGCATAATCTGGGTGGAAAAATTTTTAATCAAACAATGATCCCCGTACCAGTAACCTAAGTTTGAAACCTTGGCAACCAAATGCCCCGAGATCTCCGCCTCCTGGACATTCATATTAACCTGTCCCTCAACTTGACGCTGGGCCTTTTTTCCCTCGCGCATCCTCTCAAGCGCCCTCACCCGCCCTTCGTTGCGGGTGCGACGGGCCTTGACCCCTTGCCGTATCCAGATTTCTTCCTGGGTGATTTTTTTATCAAATTCGTCACGCTGGGCCTCTTCATTGTCGAGGGCCATTTGTTTACGGGCTAGGAAAGTGTCATAATCACAACTCCAGCTATAGATCCTCCCGCGGTCAAGCTCGACAACCCGGGTGGCCAGATGACGCATAAACATACGGTCATGGGTGACAAAAAGAAGTGTCCCGGAATAATTCTTAAGAAATCCTTCCAGCCAATTGATCGAATCGATATCCAGGTGATTCGTCGGTTCATCCAGCAATAGGATATCGGGCTTGATGACCAGTGCCTTTGCCAAAAATACCCGCCTCTTTTGCCCTCCGGATAAATGATCAATATCTGATTCGGGATCCAGTTTCATCCGGGAGATCACGTTTTCAACCTGATTGTTGGTATCCCAGCTCTGAGTTTTATCCAGCTCAGCCTGCAAGCGGTCAAGCTGGCGCAGCAAATCCGGGGTATGCTCCGAGTGCAGGCGATGGCTGACATGATGGTAATCCCGTAAAAGTTCGCCGCGTTTACCCAAGCCTGAGGCCACGATATCAAAAATACTGCCTTTGATATCCGCTGGGATCTCCTGCGGCAGATGGGTGATCTCAATTGTTTGCTGACGGATAATCTTCCCCCTGTCCACTCCGATCTGTCCGGCAATGACCCTCATCAGAGTCGTCTTACCGGTGCCGTTACGTCCCAATAAAGCGACCCTCTCCCCGGTTTCCAACTGCAGGCTTAAACCGTCAAAGATGAGCGGCCCGCCGAACGCAACGGAGATTTCCTGTAAACTGATTAAGGCCATGGATTGATTTCCGGGAAAATTCGAGAAAAAATCTGGGGTAAATATGGGAAGATCATACTGAATTTAGCCTTCCGGGAGTTTTTCAGTGGCAACTCTTTATGTCTTTGCTTTTTCGGTATACTCAATAATCTGGCGCATCATCCGCACACTTTTTACTGGAAAGGATCCAGAGGCTGTTTCAGCAGATAGCATCACATAGTCAGTCCCGTCCAAAATCGCATTGGCAACATCACTGACCTCGGCCCGGGTCGGTCGGGCAACATCCGTCATGCTCTCTAACATTTGGGTCGCGGTGATAACCATTTTTTTCTTTTTATTACACTTTCGGATTATTTTCTTTTGAATGAGAGGGATCTGATAGATCGGCAGTGACACACCCAAATCCCCGCGCGCGATCATGATCCCATCGCAGGAATCCATAATGCCAACGACATTTCGCACCCCATCTTGATTTTCGATCTTAGCGATAATACGACACTGAGATAGAAGTGGCTTTACCAGCTTCTCAACCCGCATGATATCCTGTTTGTTGCGGACAAAAGATTGGGCAATAAAATCCATCTGGTTATGAATTCCAAAGGCGATGTCACTCTTGTCTTTTTCCGTCAAGATGTCGGCATAGAGTTTGAAGGCGGGAATATTCACCCCTTTTCTTGATTTTAGAATCCCCCCCTGAACCACATCCAGCTGAATCCCTTTTTTGGAACGGCCCAGGACTTTTAAGTGAACTTTCCCGTCGTCAATATACAAATCCATTCCCTTTTTCAATTGATTAACTGCGATGTCAGAGTCCAAAGGGATTCCGGGTCCCTCCGTGGTTCCGCCCCTCATTAACACCCGCTGGTATTTGATAAGCTCAACGGGATGGCTTAAATGCCCCAGACGTAAACGATAACCTTCTAAATCCTGCAGAATCTGAATATTCAATCCCAGTTCCCGGTTAACCTCACGAATTGTTTTAATCAATTCCAGGTGCTCTTCGTAATTTCCATGCGAAAAATTGAGACGGACGACATCCATGCCGTTTTGAGCCATTTTGATCATGGTCTCTTTACGCTGGCTTGCCGGACCCAGTGTGCAGATAATCTTTGTTTTCCGTTTCATGATCTTTCCAATCTGTTTTTATCCATGACTTCTGGAGCGGAGGGTGTCCGGCTTCTTTTCCTTGACCGGTCCCATCCGGGAACACCAACTGCATTCGTCAAATATACTAATCATTAATCAAGATTTCGTATTAAGAAAATGCTTATCCGCTTTTGCCCCTGTTTCAGCTTATTATGCCAGCACAGTGCTGGTATGGTTGAATCGATCCTTAAATCCCTGCTTCCAAAAGCCATTTATAAACGGGCTTAACCGTAATGGCCTTACCATCTGATGTGATTTTTTCCTCAGTATCATCAGTCAAAATAAGCGCCGTTTTAAGCTTTAACTCATCCATAGCCTTCACAAGGGAGTTGAGCTCCCTTTGCCTCGTCTTATCAGTGTCCAAATGATCAGCAACCTGGATGAGCATGAGATCTTTCTTGCCAGATTTGACCAGGAAGTCAACTTCTAGGTTATTTGCAGTTTTATAATAATAAATCTCCGAAGACTTCCGCCTCAGCTCAAGGAATACCACATTCTCCAAGAACTTACCCTTATTTTTAGAGAATTGAAAAACAATCGACTCTGCCAGTCCGTTGTCAATACAATAGATCTTCTTAAGTGCCACAAATTGCTCTTTAAGAGAATAGGAAAACTTGCTGACAAAAAACAGAAGATAGCTGTTCTCTAAATAATCCGCGTAACTCTTAATCGTATTCATGCTACCCAAGCCCAGCACCTTCTTCATATTATTATAAGAAAACGACGTGCCAATATTGCTTAAAAAATACAGCCCCAGCTCCCGCAACGCCTTGACCTGCTTAATATCGTATCTCGCCACGATATCACGGTAGAGAATATCATCATAGACCCCTTTAAGAAGTGTTTGATCTTGATATTTCAAGTATTCGGGCATACCACCGTGTTTAAGGTATTCGGTAAAATGCTTTTTGACCATAGCCCTCTCTGCTGTTAAAGATAGCCCGTTCGTAGACAGATTAAACCCCTTAAAAGAAAGGAACTCCGTGAATGAGAATGGGAACAATTCAACATTGACGTTTCTGCCGGATAATTTCGTCCCAAGTTCCTTACTCAACAAAGAGGCATTCGAGCCGGTAATAAAAAATTTGCACCCTTTACCCTGCATCCGGCGTACAAAGACTTCCCATTGAGCAACATTTTGAACCTCATCAAGGAAGAAAACTTTCTTCTCCCCATAAAGCTCTAAAAATGTTTCATAGAGATCATTAAAATCCTCAACGCTGAAATCTACAAGCCGCTCGTCTTCGAAGTTGAGGTAATAAACGCCCTTTTTATAATGATCATTGATAACCTGATTAAGGAGTGTTGACTTACCGCAGCGGCGCACCCCGGACACCACCACAGCCTGAGGCATAGACGCATACCGTAAAACAGCACTGAGCGCAGCCCTAGGGATGCCGGCATCAAGCTCTTGACGGTCTTTTTCCTGTTCGAGAATGATCCCTTTTAATGAAGATTTCTGCATCCTGATTTCCTCCTTCTCACTCCAAATGAGAGGATAACATACATAGTTCTCATTTTCAATGAGAACCATAAATTTTGATTAATTATTCAAGGCTGATCAATTTGGAGAGAATGTATCCCGGAAGACCAACTCGGCGAAACTGTCAAGAAAATCATGGACAATCTATGCGAAAGTGCATAGATTGTCCATGACAACTTGCTTTGCATACTTTTTTGCAGCACGCCATTTATGCACAAATGGGTAGAGGATAGATCCCATGATAGGACATAAAAAGAAAGTGTCAGTTAACCGTTGCGCAGGAAGGCTGAATGACTTCAATTGTCTCTTCTTTCGTCAACAATCCCTCCCTGATAACCTTCGCATACATCCCATGCCGTCCTAACACATCGACTTTTAACTGCGGATGAATCGTATCCATGACGTAACATGGTTTTCTCACCTTCGATATCTCGATCACAACACCACCAGAAAATTGAAGAATCGTGCCTAAAGGCAAACCATTGACATTCAAATTACAGACAGTTAAATTTTCTCCCGATGCTCCCGGGGACAAAGAGTACCCCTTTCTGCTTAACTCCTCCAACTGTTCTACATCCTGCAAACAAACCGCTTGAATAGGATCATAATGCTTGGCATGATTATGCCCGTCGCCTTTTAGGCCAGAAAATGTTATATAAACAGATTCGACAGGGCGTTTAGGGACACCTCCTGAAGATATGTTAATGGATACAACATGAGATAGCATTTTTTCTTTAGACATTCAATGTTCCTATCAATACCGTCAACTCCCAAACCTGACTGAGATCCAGTCGCCAATTTGGTGGGTTGAGACTATTACGATACTGGCAATCAAAAGATGCTCAAAGACCACCTTCCAGGGGCTGGCTTTCTGTTCTTTAGCCAGATGGTAACTGCCTATTCCCAAAATAACGAACCCCAATATAAGGCAAATGACAATGGCCTTCATGAGCTCAAAAAACAAAACTGGCAAAACGAAAATTGAGGCGAAAACAAATTTTGAAATAAACGTAGCTAACGTGGCCTGCCAAATCTCTTTTGGGCTATGCTTATTTTCGGATTCCTCCGATATATGAATCCCCAGGGCATCAGAAAAGGCATCCGCAACAGCAATGGTGATAATGCCACCCATTACAGCCAACTTGGAGTGAGTCCCCGAATGTAAACCGACGATCAACCCCAGCGTGGTAATCACCCCGGAGGTGAAACCAAAAGTAAATCCTATCTTAACGGAATGATTCAT
>CAYJUK010000019.1:0-19465 GCA_964373335.1 uncultured Planctomycetales bacterium
ATATTGCAAATTATAGACTCTTATCTATAATTTGAGTGTCTCTAATGAAAATGTTTCCATAAACTTTTAAGAATCATAAAGAAAGGACTTCGCTATGACAGCAGGAACCTTTGCTGCCGTTGGAGCCGGTTTAGTTTCCATGGGAGCAGCCTATGGGATTGGACGCCTGGCGGCCTCTGCTCTGGAAGGAATCGCCCGGCAACCCGAAGCTGCCAATAAGATTCAAACCGTCATGATTATTGCAGCCGCCCTCATCGAAGGGGTTGCCTTCTTTTGCGCGGTGATTTGTTTACAAGCCTTAGGGAAATAATTCCCTTAACTTAACCATGGATCAAAATCCTCAAACTCCAGAACTCTATTCTGAACAACAAGTTCATCCCCAACCAACCGGCCTGATACATCCGGATGTCAACATGTTACTCTTGACCTGGATCACATTTTTTTCATTATTATTAGTTCTTTATAAGTTTGCCTGGAAGCCAATCCTCCTCGCCTTGTCCAAACGAGAAAAATTGATTCAACAATCGATAGAAGACGCTGAAAGGATTAAACAAGAACTCGCGCAATTGAATGAAAAAAGCCGACAAATCCTGGAGGAATCTCATAAGCAAGCCAATGAAATTATCGAACGATCAAGAATGGCCGCTACAGAGGCTGGAAAAATCATTGAACAAAAAACCAAAGAGGAAGCTCAAATCTTATTGGATAATGCCCAACGGCAAATTCGTACAGAAACAGAAAAGGCCATAACGACCTTACGACAGGAAAGCATCCGGATCGCCTGTGGTTTGGCAGAAAAAATCCTGCAAGAAAAACTTGATGATGAAAAAAGCCGAAATCTAATAGACCGGCTGATCCTTAAAATATAATTTCCTTTCCATGAACCAATTGAAGATTGCCAAACGATATGCTCAAGCCTTATTTGAATTAGGTGAACTGGAAAGCTGCGCGAAAGAAATTCATCTTGATTTTCAATCTCTTCACCAACTGATGAAAACCTCAGATCAATTGAAAGATTTTTTCTTCCATCCCCTGATCTCTTTTCAAAAACGTCAATCGATTCTTCAAACCCTCTTCCAGGATAAAATCCATCCTTTATTATTGCGATTCTTGATTTTCTTAATTCATAAAAACAGACTCTCTTTAATCATTCCCATTGAAGAGACCTTTCAAAAACTCTTTGCCGAAAGTCAGGATATCTTAAGCATAAAAATTTTTAGTGCTCAGACCTTGCTGCCCCAGCAAGAAAAAATGCTTCCTGCCAAAATAAAAGAAAAATTCCAGAAAAATATTCAAGCGGAAATCTTTGTGGATTCTTCGATGATCGGAGGATTCAAGTTCCAAATCAAGGATGAAATTTATGATCTTAGTATTCGTTCTCAGATCGAACGCTTTAAAAATCAAGTCCTATGGGCTTAATCCTCCAAGGCCTTCCTCATGACCATTGATCTTAAACCAGATGAAATATCGGCTATTTTAAAGAAACAACTTTCTGAATTTGAGCTTAAGGCAGAAAGTTACGAACAGGGGATTGTTTTAAGCGTTGGGGATGGGATTGCCCGAGTGCATGGTCTTTCCCATGTCATGGCAGGGGAGCTGGTCGAATTTCCTCACCATATTATGGGTATGGTTCTTAATTTAGAGGAAGACAATGTGGGTGTGGCGATCTTTGCCGAGGATAACCATATTAGAGAAGGGGATCAAGTAAAACGAACTCAAAAAATTGCCTCGGTGCCCGTAGGAGAAAATCTGCTTGGTCGTATCGTCAATCCCTTAGGGCAAGCCATTGATGGAGGTCCGCCGATTCAATCGAAAGAGAATCGTCAAATAGAAGTTAAAGCCCCCGGGATCATCTCGCGAAAAAATGTTCACGAACCACTGCAGACAGGGATCAAGGTGATCGATGCCCTAACCCCCATCGGCCGCGGTCAAAGGGAACTGATCATCGGAGATCGAAAAACAGGAAAGACCTCCCTGGCGATAGACACCATTATCAATCAAAAAAAAGAAGGAGTTTTTTGCTTTTATGTCGCTATTGGACAAAAACGCTCCACAGTCGCGCAGGTGTATGAAAAACTCAAAAAATTTGGAGCTATGGATTATACCACGATCGTAGCGGCCACCGCTTCTGATCCAGCCCCGATGCAGTTTTTAGCACCCTTTGCGGGCTGTGCCATGGCGGAATACTATCGGGATTCTGGACGCCATGCCCTGATTGTCTATGATGATTTAACCAAACAAGCCCAAGCCTACCGTCAACTTTCTTTATTATTGCGCCGGCCTCCGGGACGGGAGGCCTTTCCAGGTGATATCTTTTACCTTCACAGCCGGCTTCTGGAACGGTCAGCTAAAATGAGTGATCAAAAAGGGGCGGGCAGCTTAACGGCTTTACCCATTATCGAAACTCAAGCGGGGGATGTCTCCGCCTACATACCCACCAACGTGATTTCCATTACCGATGGTCAGATCTTTCTGGAGACAGATTTATTCAACGCGGGTCAACGTCCCGCCATCAATCCGGGGATCTCGGTCTCTCGAGTCGGAGGAGATGCCCAGATCAAGGCCATGAAGCAGACGGCGGGTTCTTTGCGTCTGGATCTGGCCCAATACCGTGAACTCGCGGCCTTTTCTCAATTTGCCTCGGACTTGGATCCTGCCACCCGCAAGCAACTGGACAGGGGACGGCGACTGATGGAGGTGATCAAACAAGGTGTTCATAAACCGGTTTCGGTTGTCAAACAAGTCGCTATGATCTCTGCCGGAGTTCATGGCTTTTTGGATGATATCCCGGTTGAAAAAATTTGTCTATTTGAAGAGAAACTTTTTGATGCCTTAGACTCCAGCTATACGGACTTCGTAAATTTATTCACTTCCAAAAATGAAATGACACCGGAAGTAAAATCAGAATTGGATAAAATCATATTAGAGATCAAAGAGAGATTTGGAAAAGATTAATCCTTAACGTAATCCCATGCCAACCATCAAAGAATATAACACCAAACTCAAACTCTTAAAAAATACGGAAAAAATGACCCGGACCATGAAGATGGTCTCGGCCAGTAAATTAAGGAAGGCCCAACAGAGACAGGCCCAGGGAAAATTCTACGAGGATAAAATCATTGAATTGATCTCCAGACTCACCTCCTCCATGGAAAACCGTTCCCATCCTCTGCTTAACCCACATGAAAGTGTCCAAAATGCATTGATATTAGTGATTACCTCTGATAAAGGACTCTGTGGAGGTTTTAATAATAATATCAATAAAAATGTTCTGCGGTGGCTGGAAGAGAATCAACATCGATACAAAAACATCCATTTGAGTTTTTGCGGTAGACGGGGGTATATGTTCTTCAAAAGCAGGACAAAGGTATCTCAATTTTACGATAAAATCACCACAAATCCCAGCTTCTCAGAATCCATAAAAATTGGACAGGATTTAGAGCGAGGCTTTCTCTCCAATCTATTTGATGAAATTTTTATTAACTATAATGTCTTTCAAAGCCCCTTGGTGCAAAAATCCCATTTTGAAAAAATCCTTCCTATTCAAACAGAAAATTTATCCACTCAATCATTTCGAACTTCGGATTATCTTTTTGAACCGGACCGCGAATCTCTTTTGAACAAACTGATCCCTCGTTACCTTTATTACCGGATTTATTTTGCCCTTTTAGAAAACGCGGCCGGAGAACACGGAGCCCGCATGACTGCCATGGATAATGCCACCCGCAATGCATCGGAATTTATCGATAGGATCTCGTTATTACGGAATCGAGCCAGACAGGCAGAGATTACGACGGAATTAATTGAAGTCATTTCCGGATCCGAGGCCCTTAAATAATTCTTAAAACCTATGAATTCAGAAACCTCTCCAGCACAAGGAAAAATAACTCAAGTATTAGGTGTTGTCATTGATGTCGCTTTTCCTGCCGGTCAACTGCCGTACATTTACACGGCCTTAAAAGCTACCAACCCTGCGATCAATCAAAAGGAATGGAATTTAACCCTAGAGGTGGCTCAACATCTGGGGAATAACACCGTAAGAACAATTGCCATGGATACGACGGAAGGGCTCATCAGAGGTATGACAGTCCTTGATACAGGTCAGGTCATCACCATGCCGGTAGGAGAAGGAACATTAGGGAGAGTGATGAATCTCCTGGGAGAACCGATCGATGAGGCCGGACCTATTAAGGTCACAGAACAATTACCCATACACAGGACGGCCCCGCCCCTGGATCAACAAGACACATCCGACACAATCCTGGAAACAGGTATTAAAGTGATCGATTTATTAGCTCCCTATCGTAAAGGGGGGAAGATAGGATTGTTTGGCGGAGCCGGGGTCGGTAAGACAGTGATCATTCAAGAGCTCATTCATAATATCGCAAAGGAACATGGGGGATATTCCGTTTTTGCCGGTGTTGGAGAACGTACCCGTGAGGGAACTGCGCTTTATAAAGAAATGATCGAAGCCGGCGTTATGAACAAAACATCGATGATTTATGGACAGATGAATGAACCCTCGGGAGCGCGGGCTCGTGTTGCCCTTTCTGCTTTAACAGTGGCTGAATATTTCCGGGACGTAATGCATCAAGATGGGCGTTTGTTTATTGATAATATCTTCCGTTTTACGCAAGCCGGATCCGAGGTCTCCGCCTTATTGGGACGCATCCCCTCAGCCGTAGGGTATCAACCGACTCTGGGAACGGATATGGGGGAACTTCAGGAACGGATCACATCGACAAAAGCCGGCTCGATCACTTCCATTCAAGCGATCTATGTGCCTGCCGATGATTATACTGATCCTGCGCCTGCCACTACTTTTGCTCATTTAGATGCCACAACCGAATTGTCTCGTCAAATTTCAGAATTGGGTATTTATCCGGCAGTTGACCCTTTAACCTCCAGTTCCACCATTCTGGCCCCCGAGATCATTGGGGAAGAACATTATCGCGTAGCCCGCCGAGTTCAAGAGATTCTGCAGCGTTATAAAGAATTACAGGATATCATTGCCATTTTAGGAATGGACGAACTTTCCCAGACCGATCGTTTAATCGTTGATCGAGCCCGAAAGATTCAGAAACTCTTGTCGCAGCCTTTTCATGTGGCCGAACAATTCACTGGTCGTCCCGGACGCTATGTCCCTCTTCAGGAAAGTATTCGTACCTTTAAAGAAGTTCTGGAAGGAAGGCATGACAAAATCCCGGAGCAAGCCTTCTACATGGTTGGGACGATTGAAGAGGTTTTAGAAAAAGCCAAGCAGCTTTAACAGTCAGTTGGAAAGGAAACCTTTGGAATATAATTTCCATTTAGCCATCATAACACCGCACAGCAAGATATTTGAGGGAGAGGTTCACTCGGTAGTCGTTCCCGGGGAGTTGGGATCTTTAGGGATTTTAGCACATCACGCCCCGCTGTTGTCCAATCTTAGCAAGGGCATTTTAAAATTTAAAAACGCACAGGGAGAACGATATTTTGCTGTCCACTCGGGTATTGTTGAAGTCGGGGCTGATCATCACTGTCTTGTTTTAACAGATGAGGCCAAGGAAGGCAGGACATTAGAAGAAATCAAACAATATGTCCAGCAATGGCCTGCGACAATCTCATTGAATTAAAAATTTTTTAAAAACCCCTTCCCCGTGACCCATAGATTGGTATAATTAAATTATTTCTTCAATGTCAAATAAAGACCCAGAAGCAAAAAAAGACGAAAAATCCTTTTTCGGGATCATTATTCATTCGTTTTTTGTCATACCATTTTTAATTGCTGTATCCTGCGTTCTTCTTTTCACCGCTGTACAGCTGTTAACACGTGAGCAACAGACTGTTTATGATCTCTTAGAGGATGTTAAGACCGGGGGAACAACAAAACGCTGGCAAGCGGCCTTTGAGTTATCGCGGATCTTGACAAATCCCAAACTCATTCCTCTGGAACCTCGTTTTATCTCAGAGTTGATAAATGTCTTTAAACATTCTCGAGAAGATGATCATCGTGTTCAGCAATACCTTGCCTTAGCAATGGGAAGAACCGGAAATTCAAAATTTTTAACCGCTCTGGCTGAAGAACTGCAAGATACGAAAGAAGAAAATCTTTATACCTTCATTTACGCCTTAGGGATGTTGAAGGACAACCGCGCTGCCCAGCTTCTTTATCCCTATCTTTCTCATCCGAATGCAAGAATTCGATCTATCAGTGTGGCTTCTTTAGGGAACTTAGATGATCCGCAAGCAGTCACTCAATTGAGTAAAGTTTTAAATGATCCCGAACCCAATGTGCAGTGGGGAGCAGCTATTTCCTTAGCAAAGATGGGGGACGCTTCCGGGATAGAAATCCTGAGTCAACTTTTAAATCCACATTATTTAGTCAATTTCCCGGAGGTCGATTCTGAAGAGCGAGTTTATCTGCTGTTATCAGCGATTGAGGCAGGTTCTTATCTAAATGACCCCAATCTTAATGAAAAAATGGAATCATTAGCTCAATCAGAAAAAAATATGAAGGTTCGTTCAGCGGTGTCAAAGGCTTTTCGAGAAAAATAGTTTAAGATTATTTTTCATGAAGTCAGGACATGGAATCCTATGAGTGAAGAAATAAGAAGTAACGAACCGATTCAGCCGGGGGCCACACCATCTCCAGCGAAGCCATCCCCAGATCCGATGAACATTCTCATTCATCCTATCACCCGGCAAGTTTCTCCCTCAGTACCAGCAGCAACAGGAACCGAGGCCACCATGGATCGCCGATCCTTTATCAAATGGCTAGCTATAGGATGGGGAGCCTTTATCGCTGTTATGGCCGGATATGGAACCATGGTCATGCGCTTTCTTTTCCCCAATGTCTTATTTGAACCCAAACAAAATTTTCGGGCCGGCTCTCCCAGTGATTATGAAATAGGTAAAGTTTCCGAACGATTTAAAGATCAACATGCCGTTTGGATCGTCCGGGATTCCGAGAAGATTTATGCCTTATCCACGGTTTGCACCCATTTGGGATGCACACCAAACTGGTTAGAAAATGAAGGCAAATTTAAATGTCCCTGCCATGGCAGCGGCTTTTATGTCTCCGGTATCAACTTCGAAGGTCCGGCCCCGCGTCCCTTAGAACGATTTAAAATCACTTTAGCCGATGATGGACAAATTCTCATTGATAAAACAAGGAAATTTCAGCAAGAAAAGGGAGAATGGGCTGATCCCGAATCCTATCTTGTTGTTTAACGAATGGGGATGAGGAAAATTCAATGACCGAAGAAACTCCAAATAAAAGAAATTTATGGCAAACCCTGGCGGATTCGCCTCTAGCAAAGGCCATTTTCCGTACTGGCATTCCCCGTAATCGACGGCAGCGGATGATGATTGTTCTCAACAGTGTCTTCCTGCACCTGCATCCCGTACGTCTTCCTAAACATGCTGTAAAGGTGAAATACACGTGGTGCATGGGTGGATTATCCTTCTTCGTATTTTTAGTCCTCACCGTCACCGGGATTCTCTTAATGTTTTATTACCGTCCCACTGTTGAATATGCGTATGGAGATATTATTGATCTCAAGGAACAAGTTCCTTTAGGGATTATGCGAGAGATTCACCGTTGGGGAGCTCATTTGATGGTGATTACGGTCTGGCTTCATATGTTTCGTGTCTTTATGACCGGGTCATACAAACCCCCGCGAGAATTCAACTGGGCAGTTGGAGTTGTGCTTCTGGTATTGACAATGTTATTAAGTTTCACCGGATACCTTTTGCCTTGGGATCAATTAGCCATTTGGGCTATCACGGTAGGATCGAACATGGCTGGTGCTACTCCTTTCTTAGGAACATCTGGACCGGGTTCTTCGTTATTAGCCATTGGAGATATTAATTTTGTCACCTCTACCTCGGATGCTCGATTTGCCTTGATTGGAGGTCGTTTTGTTGGGGCGGGGGCGTTATTGAGGTTTTATGTCTTGCATTGTATTGGACTTCCATTTGTCATCATGATTTTTATGATTGTTCATTTTTGGCGCGTCCGCAAGGATGGAGGGATTTCAGGACCAACATAGTGTTGAGAATCACCCTTTCCCAAAATTCAGGTTCAATGATAAGGAATAAAATTTTATGGAAGATATGAAACATTTAATTAATGTTGCCACAAACCCGCAGATTATTTTCCCATTTATCCTTCTCCTCTTTTTCATTATTTTCCCGCCAACAGAACGGTTACTGCGATTGAACAAGTCGCTAAAAATTTATAAACTTTGGACCAATACCGGTGGGATATTTATCTTTGGTTTTCTTATTTTATTTTTTGCCTTTGGAATAACGGATTTTAATTTCCGGAAGATTGTCTCCAAACCGGATAATGTTCCCATCGTTGGCTTGCTTTTCCTTGTCTTCTTCTTCCTATGGTTTACCATGAAACAAGCCTGGGAAAATGACGCTCGAATAACAGAAGGGAAGAAACCAGCGGAAGCCGATGACGCCAAAGATAAGGTATTGGTCTGGCCTGATCTTGTTTATGTAGAATTCATTTCTTTGATCTTTTGTTCTGCCCTTCTCATTGTATGGTCGATTCTCTTAAATGCCCCCTTGGAAGAACCCGCGAATCCCACAGTCTCGCCCAATCCTTCTAAAGCCCCGTGGTATTTCTTGGGTCTTCAAGAAATGCTAGTTTATTTTGATCCCTGGATCGCGGGAGTCCTTTTTCCCACCGTCATTATTATAGGGATGATGGCCATTCCCTTCCTAGATAAGAACAAAAAAGGTCAAGGCTATTTTTGTTTTGCGGACCGCAAGATGGCAATTTCGATATTCCTATTCTTCTGGCTTGTCCTCTGGGTGTTTCTTATTTCCGTTGGAACATTCTTAAGAGGACCTAACTGGAACTTCTTTGGACCTTTTGAATACTGGGATCCTCATAAATTGGAGGCCCTCACGAATGTTAATCTTTCCGAATTGATCTATATGATCTGGCTTAAACAACGGCTCCCGGAGAATATCTTCATGAGGGAGATGTGGGGATTCTTAACCTTATTTATCTATTTCGGCCTTATGCCCTTGATCTTGGCGAAAACCTTGTTTAATAAAATTTATAACAATTTGGGTCAGGTCAAATATAGTCTTTTTACCATCTTGCTCTTACTGGCCGCAAGTCTTCCTATTAAGATGTTACTTCGCTGGGCATTTAATATTAAGTACATTGTCGCTATCCCGGAATTTTTCTTTAATATTTAGAGAGGCCTAAAGCTCCCTTGGAACCCCAAGAACGTCATTATAAAATAGAAAAACTCAATAGATTATTTGCCATTGCCAGCCTAGTACTTTTGCTTGCCCTCCTGGGACTCTTTATCGATGATTATTTCCGCACCTGGAAAGATTATCAGAGAGATTTCCGCACCCTAGAGATTGAAAAGACTCGGGTCAAATACGATGCTGCCTCTCACCAGCTCCATGATCAAGAAGAATATCAAACCCTTCTCAAAGAACTCGAAGCGGCAAAAGAGAAATATGCAAGTTCCTGCCAATCAAAAGATCTAGAAAAAGAAATAGCTACATTGAAGGCAAAAGAAGATATCCTGACTCAAGAATATAAATTTGCCAAGGCGGAGTTAGACGCGGCAAAATACCGCTATGAAGAAGCCAATGCCCATCAGGCTAAAGATTTGAGCATTACTGAAAAAAAATTTAAAGATCTTGATAAAAAAGTCTCTGATTTTAAATCCGCCCTGGAACAATCTTCTACAAAGGTCAAGGAGAAAACGAGCCTCCTCAATGACTGCGGGAAACAATACAAAGAACTTCAGCGCCAAGAACGTTCCCTGGCCAACCAGATCCGGATCTTAGAGCTTAAATTGAGCAAGATCGATCCCGATCAAATGAAGTTTAGCAATCGCATCGCCCAGCTCGTTCGGGATCTTCCGGTGATTGACCTGGCTAATCCGAGCAATAAGATTGAACAAATTGTCCTCAAAGACCTCTCGGATAATGTCAATTTCATGCGTGTCCCTAAAGTCGAACGATGCATCACCTGTCATTTGGGGATAGCGAATCCGGAGTATAAAAATGCCCCGCAGCCGTTTACGACCCATCCTAATCTGGAACTTTATCTGGGTAATGACTCCGCTCATCCACTTGAGGAATTTGGATGTACCGTATGCCATGGAGGCCGAGGGAGGGGTACCGATTTTGTCTCTGCCGTGCATACTCCTTCAACCCCGGAGCAGGGTGAAGAATGGGAAAAAAAATATCATTGGCATAAATTCCATCATTGGGAAGATCCCATGCTTCCGATGCCTTATGTGGAAGCAGGCTGCTTTAAATGCCATTCCAGCCAAACAGTGATCCCTCAAGCTGACAAATTGAATCTGGGATTACAGTTGATTGAAAAATCTGGCTGCTATAACTGTCATATGATTGAAAAATATAAAGATTGGCCCAAGTCCGGACCCGACTTAGCCAAGCTTCATAAAAAATTTAGCAAAGATTGGACCTATCGATGGATTCAAGATCCCCAAAGTTTCCGGCATAATACCTGGATGCCGTCATTTTTCGGCCAGTCTAACAATGAAGATCCCGCATCTAGCGAAAGGGCCCAGCAAGAAATTCATGCTATCGTCCATTTTCTCTTTAATAATACAGAAGACTTCGACCTGAAACAGATCCCTCTTCCAGGGGATCCCAAAAGAGGAGAGAGCATTATTAGCTCCATAGGCTGTTTAGGTTGTCATCAAATCCAATCAGAACCACATAAAATTCCATTGACTCGTGATTATCTCAGGAAAGAACATGGGCCAAACCTTATTGGCCTAGGCTCCAAGACCACACAAGAATGGCTTTTTAACTGGCTCAAAGAACCCAGCCGCTATCATCCCGGTACCAGAATGCCCAATTTACGGTTATCCGACCAAGAGGCAGCAGATGCCGCAAGTTATTTAACCACTTTGAAAAATGCAGAGTTTGAAAAGAGTCCCATTCCTACTGTCGATGAAAAAACGATCGATGCCATTGCGCTGAGTTACTTGACACGTAACGATACACTTAAGACATCTGAAAAAAGATTGGCTCAAATGAGTCTGGATGAAAAGCTTCACTTGAGTGGAGAAAAACTTGTCCGTCATTATGGCTGCTTTTCTTGCCATCATATTAAAGGAATGGAAAAGGAAAATCCTATTGGGACAGAACTCACTGAAGAAGGAAGTAAGCCGGTGGATAAACTCGATTTTGGATTCATCCACATTGATCATACAAATTATGCCTGGTTGACTCAAAAACTCAAAGATCCGAGAATCTTTGACCATGACAAACTGAAAGCCCCGGATGAAAAATTACGAATGCCCAATTATCATTTCACTGATGAAGAAATCGAAGCCATCGTCACCGCGATCTTAGGATTTGTGAAGGAAAAACCTTCCACCGCTAAAATATATCCACCAACAGTTAGGAATCAATCTATCCAAGAAGGGGAGAAGCTGGTTCGCCAATTCAATTGCCAGGGATGCCATATCCTGCAGGGAGAGGGAGGGACTATTCGTGCGGATATGCAAGAATGGTTCAAGAAGTTTGATAATCGTTCTGAAAGTGAAGCCGATGCGATTGCGACCAGTTTCAGTCCTCCCAACCTAATCGGAGAAGGCAAGAAAGTTCATGCCGAATGGCTGTTCCATTTCCTTCATCAACCCACCGAGATCAGGCCTTGGTTAAAAGTCAGAATGCCCACTTACAATTTAAATACAGCCCATCTCAATGCCTTAGTTAAATACTTCAATGCCCTGGATGATGAAAAGTTTCCATTTCCAGATATCATTGATACGAATTTAACCGCTGATGAATTAGCCGCTGCCCAAAAACTTTTTTCCAAAGATTATTTTGACTGCGCCATTTGTCATATCGTAGGGAACCAATTACCGGCCGGTTCTCCGGAAAGCTGGGCACCTAACTTTGCCTTGTCTAAGGAAAGGCTCAAGCCTCAATGGATCGATCAATGGCTATTAAATCCCCAGGACCTCCTTCCCGGGACAAAAATGCCCACCTTTTTTGACCCGACAGGCTTTGAGAACTCTGGACCGGAGGATATTCTTAATGGAGATGAAAATTACCAAATCCGCGTTCTCAGAAGTTATCTGCTAATGCTATCTTCTGAAACTAGCATTGACAACATTAACAATAAAGGGAAAGAGGGGTCTTTGGAAAAAGAGTCCACCTCTGAAGAGACCGATTCCACCCAGACTATACAGCCGACAGAACAATCCCCGCAACCTTCACAATCCAATCCTGAGATTAAATGATCTTTGGGAGAACATGCTCACCCTTATCCCAGGCCTGACCTTTCTTAAATTTGCGATCATTTACCCTCTTTGTTTTTGGATCAGTGTCCAAGATCCATTAAAGCAAAATTTCCATAAGTTTCATCTCGGCTTACCTAATATCATAGGGGCCATGTCTATTCTGATTCTTTGCTCACTCAATATCTCCTCAATCGCGAAAATCTGGCTATCAGTTTGGTTTGGTACTTTCATTATCCTATCCGCCTCCCAGTGGAACAAAGGATCTCCGCATCCCCTCATTTTCAGCTTCCCCTTCATTCTGGGGATTTTTGCCTATCAAATAACATTTTCTGAACTTATTTCTCCTAATGTTATCCAAACTTTGACGAGTCTCCTGGCTGGATTCATCCTGTGTGCCTCATTATTCGCCATGAATCTGGGACACTGGTACCTCAATGTCCATGGCCTTCCCATCAGTCATATGAAGCGATCAGTTCATGTCTTATGTATGTTATTAATCTTGCGATTGATTTGGAATATCTTATCTTTCACATTGGGAAAACTCTATTATCGGGAAGAGTTGATCTCACTTTATCAATTTATTTTAAAAATGGATGGGATATTTCTTTTATTAGGCATCCTTTTTGGAATCCTTTTCCCTTTGGCCTCTCTTTATTTTGTCTATGGAACTTTAAAAATAAAAAATACCCAATCAGCAACTGGTATTCTCTATGTGATCTTGATTGCCATCCTTATCGGTGACCTGACTTATCAGTTTTATCTTTTAAAATTCGGCATAGCCTTATGAGTTTCTCCATTGCCCGTTCCTGTCCCCAGTGTCATCAATACGTGCGGGTCAAATTTGAATCTGATCATCCTTTAATCTGCTCTTATTGTTCATCTTCATGGGGAATCATTGAAAATCTCAATAATCTTTCCCAAGCTTGTCCATTCTGTCAATGCCGGCAGTTTTATAAACAGAAAGACTTTCCTCAAATCATTGGAGTTGGGATCGTCTTAACCGGAATCATTTTCGTTCCATTCACCTTTGGACTTAGCCTCCCCATCTGTGCCGGTCTCGACTGGCTTTTGTACAAAAGGGTCAATATTATGGTGATCTGCTATAAATGCTACACGGAATTCCGGGGATTTCCTGTTCCTCATCATCTCAAACATTTTCTCCATCATATTGGACTGAAATATGATAAATATCGTTGAACCCTGGATAAAATTTTTCATTCCCTTTCTTGACAAATGATTATGGATGTAGTAGTTTAACCTAACAATTAATTAAATAACTTGATGAAAGGGGAGTTTCCGATGAAAAAGATTACATCATGTTTTTTTATTTTATCTTTAATCTTTCACTTTTACCTCACCTTAAGTCCTGCTGCAACGATCTCCGGAACCATCAAATATGAAGGGGATATTCCCAAGTTTAAAGAAATCAAGATGGAGGCTGATCCCATCTGTTTAACTCATCATACTGAACCTATTTATCCCGAGACACTAGTCTTAGGAGAGGGAAACACCCTGGGGAATGTCTTTGTCTATGTTAAGAGCGGTATATCTAAAACGGATTTTCCGGTTCCACCAGATCCAGTCGTTCTCGATCAAAAAGGCTGCCTTTATACTCCTCATGTCATTGGGGTCAGGGCAGGACAGAAGGTTAAAATTCTCAACCCGGATGGAACACTGCATAACGTCCATGCCCTTTGTAAAATCAATCCAGAGTTTAACTTGGCCATGCCTAAGTTTCGAACTGAAACAGAAAAGGTCTTTGATAAACCTGAATTTATGTTTTCGATCAAATGTGATGTCCATCCTTGGATGGGGGCATGGGTTACGGTCATGGACCACCCATTTTTTTCAGTAACAAATGCGGATGGAAAATTTTCCCTTGATGGGCTTCCTGCCGGGACCTATGAAATTGAGGCCTGGCATGAAAAATTACCGGCACAAACTCAGACGATTACCATTGCCGAGGGGGAAACAAAAGATAGCAATATTACCTTTACCAAGCCCGAACAAAAAGGAGAATAATGACTTCCGAACATTCCCATCCTCCTGAACTTCCCTTTTGGAGAAAATACATTTTCTCCACCGATCACAAGATGATCGGCATACAATATGGTCTGACCGCATTGTTTTTCCTCTTTTTCGGATTTTGTCTCATGCTTTTGATGCGCTGGCAATTAGCGTATCCCGGACAACCCCTGCCAGTTATCGGCCAACTTTTTGGTGAAGATCGGATGCCCCAAGGAGTAATGCTCCCGGAGTTTTATAATCAACTGGGGGCTATGCATGGAACGATTATGGTCTTCATGGCCATCGTTCCTTTAGTCGTTGGCGCTTTTGGAAATTTTGTCGTTCCTCTTCAAATTGGTGCTCCGGATATGGCCTTCCCTAAATTAAACATGGCCAGTTATTGGTTTTATTTCCTTGGGGGAATGATCATGCTATCAAGCTTTTTCCTGCCTGGCGGAGCGGCTAATTCTGGATGGACTTCTTACCCCCCCCTAGCTGATATTGCTACCGTAGGACAAACCTTTTGGTTATTGGGAATGGTTTGTTTAATTACTTCATCCTTATTAGGCGCAGTCAATTTTATCGTGACGATCTTCCAATTAAGGGCAGAAGGATTAGCCTTTATGCGTCTGCCTTTCTTTGTTTGGGCCCAGCTGATTACAGCCTTTTTACTGCTGTTAGCCTTTCCCCCCCTAGAGGCTGCCGGTATTTTACAATTGATGGATCGTCTGGCTCACACCAGCTTTTTTCTCCCAAGTGGCTTATTAGTCAGCGGAGAGCCTCTCAAAGTCAGCGGGGGAGGGAGTGTTCTTCTTTGGCAGCATCTCTTTTGGTTTTTGGCCCACCCCGAGGTGTATGTTTTGATTCTGCCAGCGATGGGGATTGTCAGCGAGATTATACCGAATAACATCCGTAAACCTCTCTGGGGTTATAAAACTATGGTATATTCTCTTATCGTGTTGGGATTTTTATCATTTATTGTCTGGGCACATCATATGTATTTGACCGGGATGGGAACAACTATCAGTGCGTTTTTCCAAACAACGACCATGATCATCTCTATTCCCTCCGTTATCATTTTAACTTCATTATTCCTCTCTTTGTGGGGGGGATCTATTCGGTTTAATACCCAAATGCTTTTTGCCTTAGCGTTCTTGCCCATGTTTGGTATTGGAGGACTCACCGGGTTACCGTTGGGATTGTCCTCACCGGATATTCATCTTCATGACACCTATTATGTCATTGGCCATTTTCATTATGTCGTGGCGCCAGGCACCATCTTTGCCTTATTTGCGGGGATCTATCATTGGTATCCCAAAATCACTGGACGAAAAATGAATGATCTTCTTGGGAAGATTCATTTCTGGCCCAGTCTCATCTGTATGAACTTTATCTTTTTCCCGATGCTATTTCATGGCTTAGCTGGGGCGTCTCGTCGTTTGTATGATGGGGGAGAACAATATGCTCATGCCCAAGGCACTCTTTATTTAAATGAAGTGATATCCATTGCGGCCTGGTGCCTGGCCTTAGCCCAGATCCCATTTATAATCAATTTTATTTGGAGCTTATCCCGGGGAACAAAGGTGACTTCCGATAACCCTTGGGAAGCCACAACTTTAGAATGGGCTACTCCAACGCCACCGCCTCACGGTAATTTTACAGTCATACCACAAGCCTATCGGGGACCCTATGAATACAGTGTCCCGGGAGCCAAAAAAGATTTCTCACCCCAATTTCAGGAGGCCAAATAAATTATGTCATCGGCAACCCTTCCCTTTACCGTACAACCCCGACCAGATACTGGTTTATATAATGCCAAGATGGGGATCTGGTTGTTCTTAGCTTCTGAAGTAATGCTTTTCGGGGCATTATTCTCTACCTATATCTTACTGAGAATAGGTGCCGAGCATTGGCCGTTAGGGTCATCAATACTTAATGTCCCCATTGGGGCCTTTAATACGATCGTACTGATTTCTTCCAGCGTAACAGTCGTTTTAGCCTGGGCTTCCCTAAAGATGAAAAATTTTGTCCGGGCCAAACTTTTTCTGGGATTGACCTTACTTTGTGCATTAACATTCTTAGTTGTTAAGGGGTTTGAGTATAATGCCAAATTTGAACATCATCTCTTTCCCAGCCACAGTACTTTCATGGCGATTTATTTTACCCTGACCGGTCTCCATGGCCTGCATGTCTTAGGCGGAGTGATCGTTTTCAGTTATTTTTTAGGTCCCGGAAGCAAAATGTGGCAGACAGATCCCGAACGATTTACCAATCGCATAGAGGTCTGCGGACTTTATTGGCACTTCGTTGATCTTGTCTGGATATTCTTATTCCCAGTCTTATATTTACTTTAATTGAAGAAGGAGAGTCCATGTCCGAGCATGCTCATGATATCAAAAAGGAAGTCAAGGGATATCTTTTAGTATTCACTTGGCTGATCATTTTGACCGTCGTGACCGTTACCGCCAGCTTTCTTAAGCTCAATCTCTCCGGGGCTATCATTCTGGCGCTTAGTATAGCTACCATTAAAGCCTCCCTCGTAGCGTGTTATTTTATGCATCTCATATCCGAAAAGAAACTAATCTATATGATCCTGATATTTACAGCCATCTTTTTTTTAGGATTACTCCTTTTGCCTTTATCAGGACATCATGATGTCTTAGTGGGTACGCAATTTGTCTCTTAAAGGATTTCATATTATCTTCATCATCTGTTCCATCTTGCTTCTTTTTGGCTTTGGAGCATGGTCATTGAACCAATATTCCCGGCAACATAACATCAATTATTTTTTAACGACGCTGGGCTCATTTCTGCTGGGGATTGGCCTGATGATTTATGGCATCAATTTCATGAAAAAAATAAAATGTTAAACCCCAAGTTATTTTCTTTCGTCATCTTAGGGCTCATATCCTTAAACCTTTGTTTCATTCAAGACGCAATAGCTTGCCGGGTCTGTTATGGAATTACGGATTCCTCGCAGATGTTGGGGTTGAGTTTTGGGATCATCTCTCTTTTGCTCATCTTGACTTTTTTATTGATATTGTTTAGTTTTTTCTTTTATTCCGTGGCGAAACGCAGTCGTCTATTAACCAAAATGGGCCCCTCTTAGCCTTCCCAAGGAACTGTCATGAACATGAGAGAAATCTTCTTCTTACCTGAGGTCGCATCCTCCCATGGACACGAGATTGATATGATGATTTATCTGGTTCACTTTCTCATGTTGGCCCTTTTTATCGGATGGGGCATCTATTTTGTGATTGCCCTCTATCGTTTTCGAAAAAAGAAGAATCCTCAAGCCAATTATCAGGGAGTGCATTCCCATGCCTCCAGTGCGATTGAAATTGCGGTTATTATTGCTGAGGCAGTTTTATTATTAGGATTTTCCATTCCCTTTTGGGCTAAACAGGTCAATGCGTTACCTAACCGGCCAGATCTCGTGGAGGTCAGAGTCATTGCGGAACAGTTCGCTTGGAATATCCATTATCCAGGGAAAGATGGCCTCTTTGGGAAAACAGCTATTGATTTTTTTGACAAACAATCCAACCCCGTTGGATTGGATCCTAAGGATCAGAGTGGGAGGGATGATATTGTTACTATTAACCAGCTTCATTTACCTATCGGGAGAACCGCTTTAATTTATCTCTCTTCCAAAGACGTCATTCACAGTTTCTCCTTACCGGTCATGCGAGTCAAACAAGATGTCATTCCGGGAATGATCTTCCAGACATGGTTTACACCTACCAAAACAGGCAATTTTGAAATCGCCTGCGCTCAATTATGTGGACTCGGTCACTATCGTATGAAAGGGTATCTCACCATCCACAGTGAAGAGGAATATAATAAATGGATTGAAGAACAGTCCGCAGCGAGTGGGGGAAAGGGAGATGAGGGAGACGATTTTTGGAACTAGTGACCCCAACTCCAAATTAGAAATGTTTTTTCAACCCCAATTTTAAATACAAAATTGGGGTTCAACTGGCAGTGCCTCACCCACCGGGTGAAAGACTTCACTCATCGAGCTCTCAAGGAGAGGATAATTTTCTAATTCGGAGTTGAGGTAGTGAAATTTCTTTTTCATGTGGTTAAGACACCTCTCTAAATTAACCTGCACGGCAACGCTTTTCTTAATCTTTGTAGGAGGCATGGTCACCAGTACCGGCTCCGGTCTCGCTGTGCCCGACTGGCCGTTATCTTACGGAATGATCTTTCCCCCTATGGTGGGTGGAGTCTTCTACGAACATAGTCATCGCCTGGTAGCCGCCAGTGTTGGATTCTTAATGTTGATACTCTTGATTAGTTTATTTCTTCAAGAGCGAAGAACTTGGGTAAAAAATTTAGGTTTATTCACTTTTGGTCTTATAATTCTTCAAGGAATACTAGGAGGGTTAACGGTCATTAACTTTTTACCCCCGCCTCTTTCTATTACCCATGGCATTTTAGCCCAAACATTTTTCATCGCCACTATTGTCATTGCTTATAGTGTCTCTGGGGAACGCCAGCAAAAAGTCCAAGAAAAATGTTTCCCCTGTTATGCCTCATTTTCAAGATTAAACCTTTTTTTGATTGCATTGATTTATATCCAATTAATCATTGGCGCTATGATGCGACATACCGGGGCAGGCCTGGCCATCCCTGATTTCCCGAAAATGGGTGGTTATTGGCTGCCGCCATTTAATGATCAAATGTTGCATCAAATCAACTTATGGCGTATTGAAAACAATCTTGATCCTATCTCTATGCCGCAAGTCGTCACTCATTTTCTGCATCGATCCGGGGCTTTTATTCTTGCTGTAATCACCTGCCTTTTTAATATTATGGGAATAAAATATTATAGAAAAAAACAATCCATATTAAAAACACTTCTTCTCCTGGATGTCCTGGTGATAAGCCAGATTATCTTAGGAATCATGACTGTCTTAAGTTTAAAATCTCCTCAGATCACCAGCTGGCATGTGGTCAATGGGGCCGCCATCTTGGGAGTCTGTGTTCTTTTATTTTTACGCAGCAGTCCATTATCCTTTCATGAATTCAAAAGGCAGATGTTAACTTAGGGATTTTTGATGAAAAAATGGCAGGCTTATCTTGAGTTAACTAAACCACGAATCCTCTCTTTGGTGCTCGTAACCACAACAATAGGATATTTTCTAGGAGGCCAAGGAATTCATTCGCTGACCCGCTTCTTCTTTTTATTGCTGGGAGCTGCC
>CAYJUK010000020.1:0-1966 GCA_964373335.1 uncultured Planctomycetales bacterium
TTAACTGGAAAACATCGCTCATTCAAGGGGGTAAGGATCACTTGACCGTTCCCTATTCTTTAGCGGTAAACAAGAGATCTATTTGCAACAAAACTATTCATACCCATACACCTTCTTCAAAATTCGCAAGACCGTCGCAAGCCACTGTAACATACGGCCATCCCCAAGTTTGAATGAAAACTTTTTTTGTAACCTTTTCCATTTTAATGCCTTATAATTTTTGGTCTAAGTGTCTAAAACTGTCTAAACCGATGAACACATACGACGCTTAATTTCTCTAACCGCTTATGTCGCATTCTTCAATCTGGGTATCTATTATTTTATTCTTCTGTTCCCTTGCTTCCAGCAACTTCGCTAAACGTCGCCTGTCTGCTTCGTACAGAATCTCTAAAACCTGTTCAACCCTTAGATGTTCCTCACTTCCATAAGGACAAACCGCTATTACTTCGCCTTGTTTGTTATGAAAAACAAAATCTTTTTTTAAAATCGTCCATAAGCACCTCTTTGATTTTAATAAACAACGGTTGTTTGATTTACTTGTGTAACCTTCTCAGCATCTCTTACCATATCACAATAACATCAAGTCAAAAACTCATCAAAAATATTAGTTTCCAGAAATAAAAAAGGCATGGTGTCAAACTGCCTTGACTCCCATGCTGAGATTGATTCTATGTTTCATGATAGTAAGATTAACATATGGCATGTCGAATTTCTATCATTCAAATTTTCGAGGGGAATTAAAGATCAGGCGCGGGTTAAGAGATTTTTGCCACCTTTATACTGCTCGTGCTCAATGTTTTCCTTGAGTAATAAATGGTCATTTCAGACAAGAATTAAACGATTTTCAGATATTACTTTTATACCTTGAGCCAATATTCTTTTCTGAGATTAAACATCAAACAGCAGAAGAACCCTTTAATGTAATTTACACAATTTATTCGACATCTTCCCGCTAAAGACGGCGGCGCAGGTGGAAGACGATCTGATCTACAGCGAGGACGAGGAGCATGGTGACAATAACCATCGTGGCCACGCTGCTGTAGTCGAAGGCGCGGCGGTAGTTCTCAATCCAAAGGCCCAGCCCAGCGACCCCCACAAGACCGAGCACGGCCGATTCGCGCAGGTTCATTTCGAAGCGAAAGAGGGTGTGCGAAAGAATCTGACGCGCCGCTTGCGGCCAGAGGGCATAGCGTACTTTTTGCAACCAATTTGCTCCAGTGCCATCGAGAGCTTCCCACGTCCCGGGATTGGCGGTTTCAAATTCTTCTGCGTAAAGCTTACCCAGCATGCTGAAGGAATGCACGGCAACAGCCAGCACTCCAGGCATCGGCCCGAGCCCGATGGCAGAAACAAACAGAAGCGCGAGCAAAATAATAGGCAGCGAGCGAACAAGGGCAAGAAACACTTTCACCGGATGATGCACCCAATGTGGAGTGAGATTTTCCGCGGCAAGCAGGCCGAATACCAATGAACCCGCCACTCCGATCGCCGTGCCGAGCAGGCTGATTTGCAGTGTGACTGCGACGGCAGTCACCGCCAGTCGAAGAGGTGGCGAAAAGGGCCGAGCTTCACTGGTTTCCCATGTGAAGTCCGGTGGCCACATGCGGTGAAGAAACTCACTCATATTCGGCCACGCGCGGCGAAAGGTGGCGAATGTGGTCTCTGTACCAATCGCAGACCAGACCAGCGCGGTCAAAACGAGCGCGGACAGTATCAGCCAACCAGCACGGCGAAGGATACGGTCAGGGTCAGGTGGTGGTACGCTTGCGGAAGGAATAGAGGTCTTTCCGTTCGTCGTCATAAATTGCTCCCAGAATTTCATCAGTTATCTCATTTGCCGATCCATCCCAGACGATTCGTCCATCCCGCAACCCAACGATACGATCAGCGAAACGCCGAGCAAGATCTGGCTGGTGCAGTGTCATGACCAGAGTCGCCTTATGATGCCTTTGAACAGCAATCAAAA
>CAYJUK010000020.1:1976-12548 GCA_964373335.1 uncultured Planctomycetales bacterium
GTTCGAGCACATCGACAGCCCAAGCGGGGTCGAGGCTGGAGATAGGTTCATCAGCCAGAATGAGTTCCGGTTCCTGAGTGATTGCGCGAGCCACGGCAACGCGCTGTTGCTCGCCTCCACTCAACGAATCCACCCGCTGGTGGACTTTCTCCATGAGTCCGACTTCCACTATAGCAGCCCACGCCATCTTGAGATCGTCAAACGTAAACCAGCCCAACAAGGAATGCCACCGGTTAGTGCGTCCAAGCCGTCCGCAAAGGGTGTTATCCAACACGCTAAGACGATGAACAAGATTAAATTGCTGATAGATCATCGCCACGCGTCGATTCATCGCCTGCCGAGCCCGGCTACAACAGCAGGCCAAATTCACACCGAGAACCTCGACCTTGCCGCGGCGCGGCTTGACCAAACCCTTGAGGCAACGGAGTAATGTGCTCTTGCCCGCCCCGCTCGATCCAATAATGGCAACCCGTTCGCCGCACGTTATGCTCAACGATTCCACGGTGAGGACAAAATGGCTGCGGTTATAAGAAACTTCTAAGTGTTCGAGTTGAATCATACGGTTACACCATAGCTCAAGGTTTTAAAGACCCGGTGAAAAGCTCAGGCTTTTTCACGAAACCGTAACCGGCAGCAACCTTCGCGACCTCTTTGAAATCGCTGAGACTTGCTTCGGCATAGCCTTGCACACCGTAGAGTTTATCAAGGATCACCTTATCATCGGGATTGTTCCTGTCCAAGGCCAAGAAAACCTGCTTAATGAGGGCAGCAGTCTTCTCGGGCAGGTCTTTCTTCGCCATAATAAGGTGCGATGGGCTTTTGATAGAGTTGGCCAAAGCCATAACCTGCTCGCGTTCCTCGATCCCTAGCAAGCTAAGGGAATATTGACTCACTCCGGCAGCATCAGTAAAGCCATTGAACATGGCACGCATGGCTTGCTCATCGCCACCAGCAAAATAGACCTGTTTGAAGAACTCACCTTCAATACGTTTGGGCGACAGCAGGCCGGCTTTGACGAAAACATCGCGCGGCATAATATGACCGGACATATCAACCTGATCGGCAAAGGCAATGCTCTTGCCGCGCAGGTCTTCGAGCTTCTTAATGCCGCTGTCCTTGCGTACCCAGATAGAGGAATGATACACCGGTTTTCCGTTGGCGTAAACTTCCAGCAGTAAAAGACGGGCGCCGATCAGTTCATGTGCCATCATGAACGCAAGCGGGTCGACAAACGCCAGGTCAGCCTTGCCGATGCGCATGGCTTCAACTGCCGAGCCATAGTCGAGCGTGACAAAACCTTTCACAGGTACACCGAGGTATTTTTGTAAATAATTTACAACCCCCTCGCTATCGCGTACAACCTGCCGCGGGTTAGCATAGGAAATAAAAGCGATATTGAGCGGTTCAGCTTTAACATCGAGAGCGCGCTCGGGTGGTTTAATTTTAACCGCCAGCTCAGCATCTTCTGCGGCGTACAGCAAAGATACAATAAAGCCAGCAATCAGAACGGCAAAAAGAATAATAAATCGTTTCATAGTATACAAACTCCTATTCGACAGGTTAAATTCATTTGCGAATATAGGGATAGTCCTCAATGTGCTGGTTTACAGACGGCGCGTCTTTGGCTGCTTTTTTGTCCGGCTTAGTCTCACCGGGAGCTTCTTCGCCTCCAATGAGGCCAGTGTTTTCCTCGTAGAGCCTGCGAAACTCCGCGACTTTAACATTCACGGTTTCAATCTGCCCAGCCTGATTGGCGACACGAGCCGCATCAGCGATTTGCGCCATTTTTTCAACGACTTCAGTCGCTTCGGGATATTTAAGTCCCCATTTTTCGTTACGAAGTTCCTGCGCAACGGTACGGAAGAGCAAGTCGGCTAAATCAAATTTGCCTTTGTCTCGGAGAAACTCCCACGAAGCCATGAAAAAATTCTGTTCCTCGACCTCCGCCGGGGCGGCCACATCGGGATTTTCCTCGTAAGCCTCCTTGCCACTACTGATAGTTTCGAGATAGGCTCTCAAATGAGCGACCTGATTTTGTGCTAGATTGAGGTTGTAGTTCTTGTTGAACCACAGCACCACGTCCCCAAGCGTCTCCAAACTGCCATCGTGGAAGTAAGGCGCGGTATATTTCGCACTCAAGAGCGTGGGGGTATCCATTGCGCGGTCAATCGAATCCTCTTCAGCCCCTTTCACCGATCCGATGTCATGGCGTTTACCATCCACGAAATTGGCTGACGGGATATGGCATGAAGCACAGCTCATCCCATTCATCTGCGCGAAGGGTTTGTTGAACAATTTTTCCCCTTGCCGTGCGTCTTCCGACGCTTTGCTGTTGAGCGTGCCGTCCTTATTGAGCATCGGGTTCGGCAGAAAATCGAACTCCATCATGTAGGCCAGCATCGCGTCCACGATGATGGGGTCGGGTTCAGGGCCGTTGAATTCGTTGACAATGACGTTGCGGATGAAATCACGCAGTGAACTAAATCGCCCGTTGCGCCCGTAAGGCGCAGTGAAACGGATACCACGCAGATCCGGAATGTCCACCGGGTCGAAATGCCCGTTATTCGCGTGTGGAGCGAAAAAGTTGCTGGAGACATCCACGCCACCGGCATGCTTCGTCAGACCGGGGATTTTGAATTGGAGATTGGTGATGCTCTTGTTATGACAAACGTTGCAATTGATGCCAAGCGAGCGGGCCGGTTCGCCAAAAATCAGCGAACTATCAAACGCCATATCGCCGAAGGCTACCAGCGGCGTCTCCGTCTCATCCACACCCCGTGCCACGAGGTTGAGAATCTGGCGCGGACGCGGACGTTGCTTGTTAATATTGCTGCCGGGCGGTAGTTTTGGCGGGATCACCGCATGTGCATCGAACGTCCTGCTCGCCACCGGCACGGGTGCAAGAGCGCGATCCCCCGGCGCATGAAAATCACCATAGGAAGTTTTCACGTAGACCAAAATTTCGTCGGACTCTTGCTGGATGGTTTTCGCGTCAACCGGCGTTTCTCCCTGCCCCAGCAGTGGTGCGTTACCCAAGGCATTGACCATCTTTAACCAGCACAGACCGATTTTGCGAAACATCGGCTGATCGGTGGATTGAACCTCATACTCGAAGCCCGCCCAATATTTACGGGAAAGTTTCAGACATTCGGCGGCCTTTTTACGGTCGCCCGTGGAGGCCTTTAACTCCTGTAATTCGTTCATTAACAGATCTGCCACGGCCCGGGTAGACAACTCGAAGACGACGCGTGCGGTTTCTTTGCGCACATCGGGGCCGGGCTGGTCTTCGCCCTCCTCCACCGGCGCTGTGACTTTGGCAATGGCGTCGTTCACGGCTTTCCGGTAAGCATCGGCACTCTTCTTGGAAATGTTTTCCAATCCGGTAGCGATATGTTCGTTGTCGGTATGCACCTCGTCCCAGAGTACTGGGTTGAGGTTGAGGAAAAACATGACTCGCCTGTAGCTCTCGACCACCGGATGGAATTGCTCAGGTTTAATGACGTGCGCATGACTGACCGGTGGCGCATTCGTTGTAAGAAAAATAAAACTCAGAAAACCCGTAAAAAATAACTTTTTGAATAAAAAAATGTTCTTCGTCCTTTTCTGATTCATTAGTAATTTAAGAAATCAACTGTCAAGAATTTCACCTCAATAACGCATGGAGAGACCACAAAAAGGATTAAAATCATCGGCCGAGCGCGTAACACCGATATTCACGCCACCATCAAGCTGAATATTTTCAGAAACCGCATACGTTAATCCCATATCAACAGTTCCGATCCAAGGCGAGCCCTCTTCCTGATTAAAACTACTAAAGAATTCTACATATCCGTTCAAGTTACCCATAATCTGATGACCGAACGTTATGCTATTAATAAAATCAGCATAATAATCTTTCGCATCATTACGACTAACATCAAATTCTGTCATGAGTCCCATATTCCAATCAGCTGGCAAAGAGACAGCCAAAGGTAAGATGACCCCTCCTTCAACAGCACTATTGCCAAGATCACCGGTATTGGTTGGAAACTTAACAAAAGGCATAACCGCAAAAGCGGTAGAACCACCGTCATTACCCCAAAGGTTTATTTTTACCCGGGTCTGAATATCACCAAAACCATTTTTTCTTTCTACTCCTGAGTCATCCTCAGTACGTTCCCTTATATAGGGATTCATCACTAACTGAAGATCAACGTTATTTGTCAAACCAGCTTTTAAATTCACGGGGACTGAACTTAAAGTGTCCACATTATTTTCCTCTCCTTCAGGATTATGACGGTCATAAGCATAATCGACAAAACTCATTTCGATTTGATAATGTCCAGCATCGACCGTATAAGCACTTTCCGTTTTATCCGGACGGTCGGTTGACATGTCCCGCATCAATTCACGGGGCACAGGGTTAAAAAGATGATACTGACTCTTCTCGGAGGCCATAGCTCCCTGCGTAATTCCAGTTACTATTTCCATAGATAACAAAACTACACCAACAACCCACGCTCTCTTCATTTTTAACCTCTTCTTCTATCTTGATACACTGTATCACTATAGTGGCAAAAAAATTTTCTATCACTTTATCCCTTCTTCTCGGCACTTTCGGCAAATTCCATAAAAGTGCATTTCATGACCAAGAATCTTAAATCCCTGATTTTCTAAAATGAGATGATATCGTTTATCTTCATCCAGATCGGGAAATTCAATAAAACGATGACACCGCACGCATTGGGCATGGTGATGTGGTTTTTCATCATATAAATGTTCAAAATGATGATGTTTATCACCAAAGGCCGTTTCCCGTATGATCGCTGACTCAAGCAGTTCCTTGAGAGCACGATAAACCGTTACTCTAGAAATTTTATTTTTTTTAAGACAAGCTTTCGCCAATTCTTCTGCGGTAAAATGCCCGTGGGTATTAATTACTTCATTGAAAATCATCTGCCGAGCAGGACTCATTCGCAGACCTGATGTGATCAAATAATTATCGAATTTTTCTCTTTCATGGAGAAGAATTGTCTTGGGATTGGACTTCATATGATACACTGTATCATTATAGTATTAAAAGTCAATCAACTTTTATAAAAGTCTTCTGCTTTCTATAACAGGATGATATTAGCCGGGAGATGCCTTGGGAGAAACAGATAGAAATTTGGCAGAAAATCTTATCTCCAAATCCTTAAAGCCTTCGATTCATTCGCATTAAAAGGTTACAACCTTATCACTCTCTTTCACGATCTCGTACAAGTCCTTCATCGTTGAGATAGGACACATCTCAGAGCTTTCCTGATTTCTGGACTTGATACAGGTGCCGCAGGCATAAATCTTTCCACCTGAACTAAGAAATTTCTCTGCCTGCTCAATGGTATTAAATTTATCCGTGCTCATCTGCTGATACCCAACTCCCTTGCCTGTGAGAAATACTTTCACGTCATCTTTCTGCCCAAGGGAGAAATTCGCGTAGCGCAGGGCATTCCAGCACGTCTCGTCATCATTGATTGAAATAATAACTCCTATTTTTATTTTCTTTCCTTGCGCATGACGATTCCGTAATGATACGGTTTTAAATCATATTGTTTTGGATTAATAAACCCCGCTTCTTCTGCCCATGCAATGCACTGTTCAGGCTTTGGCCTGATATTCATGGAAGGACCTCTCGGAGTTGACGGATCATAATTCCAGTGAATGATGCCAAGCTTTCCCTGTGGCCTGAGGATCCGGTAAGATTCATTAAGCAAAATTTCAGGATGATCAATATGGAGAATATTAAAGAGCATGGCATAATCAACGCTCTTGTCTTTCAACCCGGTGCCCTCTGCCATGAAATCGCGGAGCATTGTCTTAATGTTATGCAAATTATGCCCTTCGGCTTCCTTTTCCGTCAAGGCAGTCATCTCTTTCTCAATGTCAATGGCATAGACAGTCCCTTTTACCATTTCTGCTGTGGGAATCGTAAAAGTGCCATAACCACATCCAAACTCCACAGTATCCTTAACGGTCTTATCAAGCCCGAGCGTTTCCAGAATCTTTGCCGGGCTGAAAAATCCCTCCCACATCTCCTTTTGAGGCATCCCGCTTTCTCTGCCCTTCATTTCTTTCTCCCAAATACACTGACGGAAGGTAGCCACGTTAATAAGCTTAACCTCAATTATCGGCTCAACAATTTGGAATCTTCCCTGTCGGGGCATTGATGAACCTCAACCGTCACGTGCGCAGGACCGAGATCAGGCGGAAGCAGTTTTTTATAGTATGCGGGTGGTTCAGGATTATGAGTAACGACCGAAATAATCACACCATAAATATTCGGGCCTATCGCCCAGAGGTGCAGGTCGGCAACCCTGTTATCGCCGACACTTTCAATGCTCTCCTTGATCTTTGTTTTAAGTTCGTCCGATCCCTGTCTATCAAGTAAGATGAAGCTCGTTGTACGCAAAAGTCCCAATGACCATTGGCATACCAGGATAGCGCCGACAATGCCCATCAGAGGATCCATCCAAATAAGACCAAAGTATTTTGCTGTCAGAAGAGCAATAATCGCCAGAATGGATGTAAGGGCATCGGCCAAAACATGAAAATAGGCCGATCTTAAATTATGGTCGTGGTGGTCATCGTGGTGATGGCCGGGCTGTTCATGTGTGTCATGATGATCTTCTTCGTACCCCAGGATAAAGACCGAGGCACCATTGACAATCAATCCGATAATGGCCACAAAGATGGCCTGGTTGAAGGCAATAGAGACAGGATGAATAATACGCTCAACACTCCCCCACGCCATCATCAGAGCAAAAACTGCAAGCAGTACCGCTCCGGTGAATCCTCCCAGAGCATTGACCTTTCCCGTCCCGAAACTGAACCGTGTATCATGGGCATGACGCCGGGCATAGATGTAGGCAAAGACGTTGATGAAAAGAGCAGTTGTATGAGAAGCCATGTGCAGGCCATCGGCCAGTAAGGCCATCGAGCCGAAGACGATACCCGTAACAATTTCAACCGCCATCATCGTAGCGGTAATAGCGATTACAAGGGTCGTGCGGCGTTCCCCTGAACGTTTATGCTCCTGGCCGAAGGTGTGAGCAAGCTGCCATAAATGAAGATTTTCGTGATGCATAGTTTTTGTGATTTTGTTGTAACATATTATTTATTAAAATTTTAGAAATTATTCATATCCATGCACCTTCTTCAAGATGCTCAGAACCGTCCCGAGCCACTGTAACATACGGAGAGCCGTAAGTCTCGATGTACACTTTTTTTACTTTGTCGTAAACATCATCTATCTGTGTCTCTTTAAAAAAAGTAAAAAAAGTGTTGGTCCCCTTCTATTTCACAATTTAAAAAGTCGGAGTGTGGATCTTTTTTGGGAGGATGGGGTTTGGGAGAATACTCGATGAATACCGTTCAAGAATTTTAGGTAGGCATCAAAGGAGAGCACTGAGTCTTTCATCAGGATCTGACGGAAGACGTCTCTTCTTCCTGAATCTTCGGCATCTTTAAGGATTTCTTTTTTTTCTTTTTGGTTAAGCATTTTCAATTTTTCCCAGCATCTCATTCAGTTCAGCTTCCCGGCCAAAGAGAGAGAAATATTCTCTTAAAAGATTCATATCCAGGCGTTCTTTATGGAGCCTTAAAAGCTCTTGGATATCAGCGAGATCCCGGCTGTGTCGTTGAGGGTCGTTGGCCGTTGCCTGCACCTTCAGCCCGATAATATCTTCCGGAATCAGGATTTTCATCTTGAATTTATTTTTTAATATTGCACATTCCCGCGCCCTTTTCAACATGTTTTTTGTGTAATTCCGATGGGCCAGCAGAAAATCGACCTGGCCTAATTCTTTCAGCGCCCCTTTGAAGTTGACCACATCTTCGCTTTCATGGGCCACATCATAGCCTAGGTTGACAAGCCGTTTTTTGATTTTGGGCATATCTTCTTTAAGTATAAGGATATTGAGATCCTGTGTCGCCCGGGTATAACCGGCCGCATGAAGCGCGAAGCCCCCCATCAGGGCATAGCGGATCCCATATTTTTCAAAATTTTCCAGTAAAAATATTAATACTTTTTCAAAGTCCATGTTTTATCATAATGAATGTATCCCTCGCTTCATAAAAATTGCAATATCCAGATTTTCTTTTGATTCTAGAACAGCGAGGGATAATACCGCGTTTTTCTGAATAAAATATTGCAGATTTTTTGAAACGCGGTATATGTCGATTTTTTCCATATTGATTATCGGTGACAGGAAAATTTAAAGAATGTTTTTAATGCAGTCAAAAGAGATATCATTGAACCCCAATTTTGCAATAGAAACTGATTCTCGTCTAAGTCGCGGGAAAATTTTGTGCAAAAGTTTGCTCGGTGATGTCTCCTCGGAAGAAATTTTTTCTGTTGCAAAATTGGGGTTGAATGATCAGCATGGTCATTAATTTTCATTTTTCATAGCCGTATTGAGTATAATCAATGCCGAGCTCCTGCATGCCGCTCTTCATAGTGCTTAAGAATGCAGGCGGGGTTTCGGCAAAAAAGGCAGCGACCATATCTTTTTCAGAAATAATCCAGCGATTTTCTTGCCTGATCATACTTTCCGCTTTTTTGGATACCCTGGTTTCCGCAATACCGCGTATTAAATCTGGAATCTGCTCCAGGAGTATCTGAAAATTATCCTGAGTGGTTTTATCCCAGGTCATCTTCCCTTGAGTCTCCTGACCGGTTATTCCGCTGCCGGATCCCTTGATATTATCCATACATCACCTCACTTCCTTTTACTTTAAGTTATACAAATCAGCAAACAACACAATTTTAGGGGCTGATGATTCTCATCCTTCAACAAGATGATGCGGTCTGACAAATTGAGACAAATCCCTTTTTTTGAGTGTACAAACAACCTGGTCCGCCGATGGTAAGTTATCTAAGTACGATTGGGCCATTTCATCATTAAACTCCGAATGACGCGTGTATCGAAGCTGTAACCTCTTATCCTGCTTAACCGGTCCTAGGCTCTTCAGGGTATCTCGTTTGAGATATTCGATAAGCCCGTGCTGAGCGCTCTTGACTGCTGACATCCCCAGTAAAAATGCGTCTCCTATCATTGGTGGAAACGCATGAAACAAGATGTCACCGGAATCAAGTCCTGGGGAAAGAAAATGGATCGTTGCTCCCACAAAATCAAAATTTTTATCATAGCAGGCCCAGAAATTGCAGGAACTGCCTCTATAGTAAGGGGACGTTCCCATGTGAATGTTAATGGCCTTTCGGGAGATTAAAAAATCAGCCAGAGGACCTTTGATATAACTCGAACCGAAAACGATATATTGGTTTGACTTAAGACAGGTGTCTAACATAGGCGGCTGAAGCCAGTTAAGGTCTCCTATCTTAAGAACAAACGTATGGACATTCTTAGGTAACGGCCGAGGAATACCAAAGATCTGTCTTTCGGCAGCAATCACGTAGGAAAAATATCGTTGCATGACCCCCGAGCGCTTATAAAAATCCGCAACCTGTCCGGGAAAAATTGTGCTGGTCTCTATGACGGCGTAGACCTCGCTTGCAATACTGGCAAGGCTTTCTATTAGCGATAGGTGCCGCGGTTGATTGCTCGTGAAAATGGTAATCTTCATTTTTTCCGTAGTTCCTTCACTAAATACGCATGATCAATCCGAGCGAATTCCAGCCGGGAATGTTTTTTTAAACGCATGTCAGCCCGGAAAGCGATTTTTATTCCCAATTCATTAAGAATCTCTAAGGTCACGGCGTTATAGGAATTGCAGGGATGGGACATGCTGACGATATCATTCCCAATGATTCCCTTGATCTTAGAATAGTTGGTTTTATATTCAAACTCCTGGTCTTTTCTACTTAATTGATTCATCAGAGTCGGATGTGTATGGCTATGCAATCCGATGAAATGCCCTTTCTCCTTTAACAATCTAAGGCAGTCTTTATCCATCCAGAGGTTATCTTTGATCCTTTTGATATCCATTCCGGAAGCCGATATCATGCCTTCCATGATCTCAGCATATTCCTTTTTGGTTAATACGCAGTCTCTGATATATCTAAAGATGCGGTCCGGCTTGGAATAAAAGGCGTATTCCATAAGATAATCCTCGGGAAAACTTTTGAATCCTTTCTCCACCTTACTGTTCACGGATGAACTTCTGATTAAATGATAAAACGCGTCATAGAATTCATCGATACCTTTAAACGCCGTGCTCCGGAAGTATCTGTAAACCTCTAGCCCTTCAATGATATTGTCAAAAGGCGAGGTATAAATAAACCAGAAAACCCTGAGGTTTAAAGATTCCAGGACCGGTAAGGCGATGTCAAATTGACAACGCAGATTATCGTCAAACGTTAGACAGATGTCATCAGAAGATAATTTATTTGACACAGCCTTCTCATACCAGTCTTCCGCGGATAGGATGGTATTCGTCTTCCCATAAAATTTCAGGATATCTTTAAGTTCTTCTGCAGTGATAGATCCCTGCCCCGGGGGGTGTATTTTTTCATCATGAAAGTGATGAAACATGATGCCATGGGGAATCATGATATTAACTCCTATTTTGCGTTTGCGTGAAAGTCGGAAAGATCAG
>CAYJUK010000020.1:12558-19385 GCA_964373335.1 uncultured Planctomycetales bacterium
TCAGGTGTTTTACCAGGAAGAGATAGGCAGTATTGTTGAGCAATTAAAGAACTGAAAAAGGAAGCAAAAAAGGCTTTGAGTAGAAAAGTTTTTGATCCGAATTAATATCCCGCAGAGATTGTCCGAAGAAATAAACACCTCGGTAGATAATCAGAATAAAGGTCTGCATGATCGTTATCCATTTAGCGGATCTGGATTACGGGAACAGGTTTTTGATTGATTGAGGCGGAAAACCCAGCCAGAGAGGAATTGCAATGTGTGTTGGAATCATCAATAACAAGAAGATAGACAGGATAGCTGCCGCTTTTTTGGTAAGTATGCCGGGTGGTCATTTGCTCTGAGGTGCTCCCATCCCCAAAATCCCAGTAATAATTTAATGGGTCTCCATCAGGGTCCTGAGACTGGGATCCATCAAAGAGGGTCTCTTTGTCGGTACAGCAGGTCTGGTTTTCTCCGGCATTGGCCACAGGCGGTGTATTCACGCGAATATTTTGACTGAACGAGGCTCGCGAACAGCCGGACACCTGCTGATCATCCGCGGTCAGGACGACGGAGTAAGTTCCACCCTTTTTATAGGTATGACTAACTCTGGGCCCGCCGGTTAATGTGGTCCCATCACCGAAATCCCAAGTCAATTCCAATGGATCGCCATCCGGATCGCGGGATTGCGAAGCATTGAACATCACCGTATCCCCCACGCATGTTCTCTCCTCTGCTTCAAAACTCACCACGGGATAAGAGTTGATGGTGACCATCCGGCGTTTACTCGACTCAGGACAATTGGGATTATGGGCATTTTGTACCGTTAGCGTGGAGACATAATGACCGGGCTTTTGATAGGTATGGAGCACTTTAAGCCCTCGCTCAAATTGACCATCGCCAAATTCCCAGCGAGCCATCAAGATGTCATTGGGATCTACATAAGATTTGGTTCCATCAAAGGTCACCTCATCCCCGACACAGGTGCTGACATCTTCTCCCGGATCTGCCTTGGGCTCGCGAGTTAAAATAACTGATAATGTATCCTTATCTGTAGAGCAGCCCAACGATGAATTGTCACTGACTTTTAATTGAACCTCGTATTGCCCGCCCTGAGCATACTGATGGGATGCCACCTGACCCTGAGCCGTGGCCCCATCGCCAAAGTCCCAAAGGTAAGATAATTCATCGTTGTTGATATCGCTGGAGTTACTGGCGTCAAAGGTGATCTTTAGATTTTCAGATTGATTGAGACACATCTGGATAACGTCCTGGCCGGCAACGGCCGCCGGCGGTTCATTAATATGAATCGTCTTCTCTATTGTGGAATATCCACAAGAAGACGCACTTTGATCATCAACGGTCAAGCGCACCGTATAATCTCCACCCTGAGAATAGTCTTTCGTCACCTGGCCGCCGGTCTGTGTGGTCCCATCCCCAAAATCCCAAGTCAAGGTGTAGTTTTCAAGATCAACTTGAGAACTGAATGCGGAAAATGACAATTCCTCCTTTACACAGGCTTCAGTGGGATATGCAAAATCGGCTTCGGGAGGGATATGGATGTTAATTTTTTGGGTGGTTTCTGATGTTGACCGGTCGTCAGAAACAGATAAGGTCACGGTATATTCACCGGGTTCTTTATAAACATGCTGAATAATGGGCTGGTTACTGGTTTGTCCATCACCGAAATTCCAGGAAAATTTTAAATCATTATTATCCGGATCATAAGATTGAGAGGCATCAAAGGTTAATTGTTGGCAATGTTCAGGAAGGGTCGCAGGGGTTGGGACGCCATCCGAGCTCATCTTTTTATTCGAACGCTGTTGTGCCGGGACTTGCCTGACTTCATTGTTTTTATCATCTATCTCCAGCCAAACTTCCCTTTTTTCTTTTGCTGCTATCCTCTCACGCGGGATCATCTGACTGAAAGTAGAGATGGGATCGACTAGAAATAAACCCAGAGTTAGAGAAATCATTAAAAAGTCGATTTGCTTCAAAGCATTTTTAGACCCAGTCATTTTTGAATGTCCTCCCATAATTAGCTAAAACTGAGATTCAGTATAACATAGAAAAATTTGACTGTGAAAATGAATCCTTAAATTTTTTTTACCTGGAGCAGTCTGGCCCGAAGGGTCGATTATAATTCAGATATGGTCCCACCGGTCTCTACCTTAAACGAGGCAGTTCCGGCAGTGGCAGAAACAGGAGTGGCAATAATCGAATAAGTGGCGGGAGTGACATTGTATGAATAACTGAACCCGTTGTGGATCCCTTCAAAATAGTTGACTGAAAGAAATGGAGGGGTATCACCAATGAGATCATCGTAATCTAGGGGAAAGGAATTAAATTGGCTGCTATACATCTCCAGGGCGGTGGAGATGGTCCTTAGTACCGCTTTGGTCATGGTATCATTGGCAGTGACTCGATGCTTTAATAGATTTTGTAATGGCATGGCCGCCAAGAGAATGATAATGACCAGAACAAGCATTATTTCGACAAGAGTAAAACCAGGTGATTTTTTAATCATAATGGCACTACCATAGCATAATCTAAAGAAAAGAAAAGGTGATTTTCGGATTTTCATTTTCGTCCTTTAAGGAAAATTTTTGATTTGCTCGAGATTAGGAATATCATCATCTGGATTGATAGCTGAGGGATTCATTGTTTGCTCTTCGTAGGATTTCATAAGATTCAAGATCTTTTTGGGTTCATAGCCTGGAATCCAGTCCAGCCCGATTTGAGTAAGCGGAAGTATACCGGTCCCCACTTGCTCAAATAATTGCTTCGCCTTCTGATCGTGCCCCACATGATAAGTCTCAAAGGGGATGTGATTTGCCCTCAAAAGGGTGATCAACTTATGACAATCTGCACAGGTGGTGGAGGTGAAGACCTTGATAGGTAAATTTTTTAAGCCTTTTTTCTTTTCGAAAACTTGGTATTCTACAGCACTGGATTGTTTAAGTTCTGAGAGGTCGAGGGGGTTTTGATCAGCCATCCCTTCCTCTTTTGAGGTCTGTCTTTCTTTTTTACCTTCCTCAATCTGGGCACGATATTTTTCCGGAACCTTGGAGTAATCCGTATTGACGTAATGGATCTGACCCTTTTCATCCTTAAATGATACCATCTCCCCGAATCCCCAGGGTACGGAATAAAGGATAAAGATGATGACTGAAAAGATAATCCTTTTCATAAGAGATTTATACCATAACTTTGAGGTGTTTCCAAGAATGTCTAAGTTCGGAATGTCTAAGTTCAATCGGTTAAAGTTCAGCCACCTCAGCCGCTCGAATGGTCCTATTGTCAGGATCTTGCAGAAATCCAATGACAGCGGCATTTTTTCTGTTGGTCATTTTGGGCCAGGGGACCGTAAGACTCCCCTCCTCTTCCTTAAGAGAGATCGATTGGAATTGACGCACAACATTTTCGTGAGCGAGTGTCTGTCCCCCATTTTCTCCTCTCGGAACTGGATTGGATAATCCTCTTTCAATAATTGCAAGGTTCAAGGAATAGCCGGGAAGAGGGCCGGAAATCTTGTAGTGGACAATGAGTTGATCGGGATACTCAGAAGGTTGAAGAGTCAGCTCAAAGTGCTCCCAACCCTTGCTTTTCAGTTCCTTATGGATGGTCTTTTGAATAAGATTTTCATCATGGCCGGGCACCACCGTCTTTCCATTAATAATGACCTGCGGTGTGTAAATGTGTGTCTGCGGAAATTTTTGCGCATAGAGTCGCTGGCGTTGACTAAAGGCGGACTGGCTGTAAGGGTCCTCCCATCCCAGATCATTCCAATAATCTACGTGAAAGCTGAGAGGAAATATCCTTAGGTTTTCGGTTTTGGATCGGGAGGCGATCCTTCTCAGTATAGCATCGGCTGGCGGGCAGCTGGAACATCCTTGTGAGGTATAAAGTTCTACCACAGCAAAGGGGGTGTTTTCTTCGGAGTCAATCTCCGGGATCAACAAAATCAGTTGGGAAAAAAGAGAAAAACCAGTCAGGGAGATGATCGATCGAATAAATACTTTAGGGATTTTTTTCATCGGGAGGAAGAAAAATCTTGGGGATTATCAGGCGGGTTCACCTGGGCTTCTGGCTGAGGGGGTGAGGGCGGGCCGGCTTCCGAGAGACTCTTATTAACCCCTGGCGGCAACTCCGACTGATCAGCAGGGGCGGGAATTTTATCTGATTCCCTATCACTGGATGCCGGGATATTTGATCCCACCTGGGGTAAGTTCAGGGGAGAGGTGATTGGCTTGTCTAAAATAGCGGGAGAACCTTCCGGAATCTTTTTATCCTGAAGCATCTTGTTAAGAAGATGGATCGCATTTTGCATCCCTTGGTTCCAGGATTCTTCATAGTCATGAGAAGAGGAGAAAAAAGATTTTGGCGTGAAGCGGATGGTTTGGATTTCACTCCCGTATTCCGATTTTTCCCCAAAGGCCTCTTTCACCGTGTCTTTCATTTCCTTTAAAAAAACCTCTAACGGATCTTTTTGCCGGTAAGGTAATTGGGAAATCATCCCCAGCAGTTTTTTAATCTTTGCGGGTATTGGGTCATTCATCAGATTCGCTGATCGGGCTTGATCGGATCGGGACACATCCTATTTTGGGATGTGTCCCGATCCCACGCGTTGCCCACGCATTGGCTGATCGGCTGATCGGGCTGATCGGGCTTGATCGGGCTGATCGGGCTGATCGGGACATATCCTATTTTGGGATGTGTCCCGATCCCACGCGTTGCACGCGTTGGGTCATTCATCAGATCATCTCCCCAAAGACATCGAGACCACGAACTTCATTGATCCTGACGGTTACGAGTTGATTGGTTAATGTCTGCTCTGATCGGAGTTGGACCCGGACATAGTTGTCGGTCACTCCATTCCAGCAGCCTTTTTTCTTTTGTTCTACCAAGATTTTTGTTGTTGTCCCCAGTAGTGTTTGATAAAAAAGTTGTTTTTTCCTCAGGCTGAGATTTCGCATCCGTTCACTGCGCTGACGAATGATTTCGGGAACAACACTGTCCCCAAGATCCCGGGATTTTGCCATCTGGCGACGGGAATAACTAAAGACATGAAAATAATGAACCGGCAATTCCCTTAAACGATCATAGGTCTCTTGAAAATATTCTTCCGTTTCTCCGGGGAAGCCAACAATCACATCGGTTCCGATACAAATCCCCGGGACCGCTTGATAAGCCTTAAGCACAAAATCTTTAAACTCGGCAAAGGTATATCGACGTTTCATGCGGTTGAGAATAAAATCGTTAGCGCTTTGTATGGGGATATGAAGATAACGGCACAGTTTTAACCCTTGAGACATTTTTGCAATTAACTCCCCGGGGATTGTCGTTGGTTCAATGGAAGACAGCCGAATCCGCTCAAGTCCTTCCAATTCCTCCAGGGCGGAGATGACATCCAAAAGGAATTGATCCTCATCTTGATATGTCCCGAGATTGATCCCGGTTAAGATAATCTCCTTATATCCGGATCGGGTTAAAATCCGGGCTTCATTCAAAAGGTCGGAAAATTGTCGGCTGCGGGCCCTTCCCCGGGCATAAGGGATCTCGCAAAAGGAACAGAAAAAGTCACAGCCATCCTGGATCTTCAGATTCGCTCGGGTGTGATGGGGATCGATTCCTGCGAAGGGGATCGAGAAGCTGTCCTTAGGAATGGTCGGGGTAATGATTTGAGCCGTGAGCGGATTTTGGAATTCTTCAATAATTTGGGTTAAAGCAAACTTCCTGGCATTGCCGACAATCCATTTCACGTTGGGAAGATCCGCTAACCTCTCCTTCTGGACTTGAGCCTGACATCCGATGAGGGCGATCTGAGCCGCGGGGTTCAGACGGCGGATTTTGTTAATGAGATGGCGGGTGTCGGCATCGCCGTTTTCGGTAACCGTGCAGGTATTGATGACGGTGATGTCCGCGGGTTCATTAAAATCGACGATCCGATATCCTTGGTCATTAAATTGATTTTGGATCACCGCGGTCTCCGATTGATTCAACCGGCATCCGAGGGTATAAAATGAGATGGCAGGAGATTTTTCAGTTAATGTCATGTGATTGAATCGCTGATCGTGGCGCTGATGGCGCTGATCGGGACACATCCCAAAACAGGATGTGTCCCGATATTGTGTCCCGAAGGAATTAGGATTAAATGCGGACGCAAAAGATCAACAGCCACGCGATGATGAATGACAGCCCTCCCAACGGCGTGATGGCCCCGAACCATTTGATTCCAGTCAAGGATAACAAATAGAGGCTGCCAGAAAAAAGGATAATTCCCGCGACCATAAAAAAGCCGGCCCAAGTCACCTTGGAATCTTGAGTCTGGGTGCTTAACCAGGCAATGACAAATAACCCCAGGGCATGGAAGAAATGGTACCAGACACCGGTTTTATAAACTTCTTGATAATGATCACTCAGTTTATTTTTTAGCGCATGGGAACCGAATGCCCCTAGTGCGACTCCCAGAAACATCAGTAAGCTGGCGATCTTGATCCAATTCATAGTTGTGAATTGACCCAATCTAAGGCCATTTTTAATCCCAGACAGGTGATTTTGACTCGATGATTCAAGTGATCGTTGTCCGTCTTCCCTTGGGAAGAATATTCTTTAATGAGTCGGATGTTGTCGGTAAATGCCGGATGATCGATTTTTTCTTCTAGGGTGAATTTTCGCTGCAGATAAGCCTCGGGATTGAATTCTATTTCCTTCCGCAGGTAGGTCCCCTCCCGGTTTTTTACTGAGCAGAGCAGTTTGCAATTCCGCAGCAAGGGAAATGCTATACTGCCTTCAATTCCATTACGAACTACAATGCAGCCAGGGAAACCAGAGCGCTCAGCAACCGT
>CAYJUK010000021.1:0-13248 GCA_964373335.1 uncultured Planctomycetales bacterium
TGATCGGGATCGCGGGATTGATTTTTTTGAGACGAAGAAGACCTTAAGGGAATTGAAGATGGGTCATTCCCATTGATTTTAGATTTCCATAAGGGGAGAAGTGTCTATCCTTTGAGATCAGATCCCACGAGACGTTTGTCTTTCTCATCAAAAGGCGGGGTGAAGATGGCGTAGGCCTCGCAAGGCTGGTTATTGAGATTTTCTGCCCAATGGACAACGCCGCGGGGGACTTCGATAATATCTCCGGGATTCACCAGATGACTTTTCCCTTCGTAGTGCATCAAGGCCTGGCCCGACAGGAGAATAACGGTGATATCATGATGATCATGAACATGAGGTTTTTCTGATTCATTCAAGCGCAGGAGATAATATCCCGCCTCGGAAGTGGTACGGATGGGCCGGAGGGCAATCTCTTGCTTTTTTTCTTCTTCAGTCCAGTCTGGATGATCAATGATCGCTTGCGGGGAGATCACGATTCCCCGAGAATGAATGGCACAGGAATTGATCGTCACGATACCGGAAAGGATCATGGGCAGGAGGAAAATAAGGATTGCTATAGTGGAGAATGAGAATTTAATCTTCATAAGGATTTCAATGATGAAACGATCAAAAAATTTTTGTTATCCTAGCCTAAAAGGAGAATGACGTCCAATCAATTTTGGAAAATTAATTTTAAGAGGACACCTTTTTTCCAATTCATCAGAAAACTGATGAATTGACTTGAATCCGATTCTTCAGGGAACAGAAATGGGAGGTTGTGGAAGATGAAAAGGAAATATGATTTTCTGACGGTGAAAAGGGCTTTGCCCGACGGCCGCCGGCTGACCTTAGAGATGGTCAAGCACCCCGGCGCGACATTGATTGTCCCTTTTATCGAAGAGGGGAAGGTGATCCTTTTAAGGCAATTCCGCGCCGTGATCCAAACCTTCCTTTATGAGCTTCCAGCCGGGACCCTTAACCACGGCGAAAAGATGCTTGAGTGTGCCCATCGGGAATTGATCGAAGAAACAGGTTTCGCGGCCAAGAAATGGAAACGGCTGGGAAAGATCTATCCGTGCCCTGGTTATTCCGATGAGATCATTACCATTTACAAGGCAGAACAGTTGTCGCGAAGGTCCGGCATCCCGGATCCCGATGAAATTATTGAAGTCAAGATCTTGAACAAAGGCCAGGTGAAGAGTTTGTGGAAACGAGGACTTATTGAAGATGCCAAGACGATCTGCGGCCTGGCCCTGTGCGGCTGGCTATGAACACCGTCATTAAGGTAGAACATCTCACTAAAACCTTTGCCAGTCACACTCATTCACCGAAGATCATCCGCGCCCTGGATGATGTGAGTCTTGAAGTTTATCAAGGAGAGGTCCTGGGGATCCTGGGGCCTAATGGGGCGGGGAAGACAACCTTTTTGAATATCCTCTCCACACTCCTTTTGCCGGATTCCGGACGTATTGAAATTTTAGGGATCCCGTATCATCCAAAGAATTTCTCCCTTTTAAGATCCCTCCTCAACATGTCGTCAGGTTATCCTAATTTCCCCTGGAGCTTGACCGTTGAAGAAAACCTGCGGTTTTATGGCAGGCTTTATGGGCTGCCCAAAAATATCCTGGATCAAAAGATCAAGACCGTTGTGGAACTTTTTGAGCTCGGTGATTTCGCCCAGCGACGCTTTGAGGAGCTCTCCAGCGGCACGAAACAAAAACTCTCCCTGGCCAAGGCCCTTTTGAATGATCCCAAGATTATCTTTTTAGATGAACCCACCATCGGATTAGATCCGAACGTGGCCCGTTCCACCCGTCGGGTGATAGCGGATGTCTTGAAGAAGGCTCAGATCACGGTCTTATTGACAACCCACAACATGCAGGAGGCGGAGGCCTTGTGCCAAAGGATTGCTTTTATCAAGCAGGGCCGGATTCTTAGGCTCGCTGCCCCGGAGGAATTAAAAAGGATGCAGGGCAAGAAGGATCTGGAACAGGTGTTTATTGAGTTAGCCCGGTCGGAGGGAAACCCTTTGGAAATCGTTACCCTAAAAACAGAATCCCCAGGGGTTTCTCAACCGCCGCTACCGGTCAGACAGTTAGCAACGAGAACGCATCTGCTTCCGGCGATTCTTTTCTGGTTTCGTCGGAGTCTGGCCTTTACTTATCGGAATTATCTTTTCGCCATACGAAATGTTTTTGCCTTCGCGGAGCTGGTCTTCTGGCCGGTGGTGAGTCTCATTTCCATCGGACTGCTTGGGAATTATCTGCACTTAGAAGAGAAGGCGCTGGCCTTTGTCTTGACCGGCGCAATTACCGGAGGGATCCTGCAGGTCGCCCAGCTGGACGTGGCTTACAGTCTTTTGTATGAAGTCTGGTCCAAGAGTATGAAGCACACGATGCTGACCCCCATCGGGATCAGCGAGAATCTGTTTGGGTCCTGGCTCATCGGGATCTTAAGAGGCAGCGTGATCTTTTTCATCCTAGGGTTGTCCGCCATGGCCCTTTTTGGATTTCAATTCCCTTCGCTTCCGGTTACGCTCATTTTTCTTTTAGGGATCTTTGGATCGGCTTTTATCTTAGGACTGCTGGTGAGTGTCCTGATCCTTATCTTCGGACAGAAGGCTGAGATCACCGCCTGGATGTTTGCTTACCTTTTTATGCTTTTGGGCGGGATCTATTATCCCATCGAGACCTTGCCGCCATTTTTCTTTTATCTGGCCCAGTGGGTCCCGATCACTTATTTCCTGGAATATTTCCGCGAGAGCTTTGGCTTTACCTCGGGATTGTCCGGCGGACTGGCCAAGGGATTCGGATTGCTGGTCCTGTACGTGTGGCTGGGATTGTCGGTGATGAGATACGCCTTGACCCAGGCGAGAAAAAAGGGGATTATCGTGCGGTTATCGGAATAGGAACAGAGAAATTACCCAGGGAAGAAGAGAGCAACAGCCATGGATGTTAATTTTTCAGAGATCATTCAGGAATATGAGAAAGTCATCAGCAAGATCTCGCCAGAGACTTCCTTGGGTCTTCCCATCGATCTTTTAAAACACACACCCAAAATGATTCAGGAAGCGATCAAGAAGACCTTGGCCTTGGAGTATACCAAGAGTCAGCGTGATAAAAGGTATATTGAAGAGCTAAAAAAAGGTTATGTCTATTCAGCCAGATTTATTTCTTTTTCAGATTACGGTTTGAGAAGAGATATCTATGATCAAGGGACGGCCCTCTTTTTCCTGAAGGCCTCCGTTGAAGAAAGAAAAACGGCTTTTAAGTTCTCCGCTGATATCCAGAGAAGAGAGAAGGAACTGAAAAGCGAGATCGATCGCTGGTGCCGGGAATTTTCTGTTTGACTGAGCAGGCGTTGTCTCGTCAGTATTCTTATTCCCATCTGACTGCAGGCAGGTGGGAATTCATTTTTTAGCGGAACCGTTAATGCTCACCTTTTATAGTTTCGGTTTACTCCCAAGCAAACGTTTTCACAAAAATGGCCTGAAGGCTTGCCAGCGGTCAATCTATAATACATACTTGTTGAGGATAAAATTTATGATTTGATCTTTCGGAAATTTAGACGAAAACCCGGTACAGCCCGGGTCTTCCGCTGAGAGCGGGAGAGGCAAACTACGCAAAAGCGCAGGGCGCAAAACCACAGGGCCTAAGGGAGAGATCCTAAGGCAGCCGTGTTGCCGAAACTAAGATGGAACGAAAAGAGAAAAATTTAAATAGGGACAGCGCCTACTTTTCTGAGAACTCGCTGATTCGCAGAACTCGAGAACTCATAAAAGTGGCTGTCCTTATTTTTTTGAGCCTTTTATGGCCGACATCTCTATCTCTATCTGCTGCTAATCCCACCTCATTAACAACTCCTCAGCAAATTTCTATGCCAGTTTCACCAAATCCTATTCATAGCGAGTTTGTTCATATTATCTTAGCGGCAAAGAGATTATCCTTGTCAGAACTTGAGACCGCTGTTAAGAATTATCTGAATAGGATTCCTTGGAACGGCGAAGGTGCTAATCCCCCTTTAGACTATCAGCTCGCTTACAGTGCAACCTTCCCTTTATTAGAGAAGGGTGCTCAGATTGATTTTCTGAGGTTTGAAGATTCCATTAATAAGAACTATTTCATGATCATCGTATACACTGATCCTTCAATGACTGTTATAAAGAAGATCATCCACGAAACCTCCAGTGAAAAGAAAGTACCCCCACCAGAGTTACAATTGAGTGCGGCCTTGTCCTCGGCAAGTTCAACAGGATCCCAACTCAGTTATAATTCTAACAATACAAGTAGGGCAGGGAAGGCGGGAAAAAATCAGGGAACCGGAATGAATGTCCTGATTCCGCGGACAATCAGCCAGGATCCATTTGATTTTTGGACTCCCGAGGTGAGCAAGGATTGGGGATCCGTTATTGCCTGGATGGTTAGTTCCAGTGGGCAGGCCAATCGTGGCAGCTTTGGAGCTTTTTCGTTCGGGAGTCCAGTATCACAGACACTGCCGGAAGGACCGATACTTCAATTTACCAAGACTTTGTCTTCGTACTTGAAGGAGCGTTATGGTGAGCTAGTCGGCCGGAAGATTCTTGAGGAACTCCTGACCACAACGCAGAAGGCGATCGATCCCAATCCGTCGCTTGCGGTGGGAACATTTCTCTTGATGGATACGTTCTTGAATCGCCCTCCGGCTGTTTCAGACCCCGCAAGTCAATTCGGCGGAGTGAATGCCGATCTCATTATGCAGGCAGCGGAAGCAAACGGCATTTCTCCCGATATTATCAGAATTACCAATCCCTCCGGGATCATTCAGGTGACAGATCCAAATCAGATTTTGGATGTATCGGTCAATGTTCCAGAGGGGTTAAGATGCTGTGATGTTTTTGTGGATGATCGGCTGCAAAGTTCTAGGATATTAGGACTGCAGCCATTGGGAGAATCGAAACCCGAAGGGCAGACGGCCTTGCAATATCCGCTGGCCTTGAATCCGTACAGCGAAGGGGAACATACGTTGGAAGTGAAGGCCTACAATTCCAACAATGTAACCTTTTCCAGCTCGGTCACTATGTCTTTAGTTATGGATGGAATACAGCAAGCTCAATTTCCAGATGGAACTGAATTAACGGATTCATCTCAGCGAACAGATGTTTTGGTGTCAGAAGGTAATCTTCCGGAACTATCATTTCATTCAATGTGTTGTCAATATCAAAAATCTAACGTGCCGCAATGCGCGAATACGGGGTTAATAAAGTGTCAAGAATTAGGGGGCGCTTGGATGGTAGGGGATTGTAATCCGTACACAGGGCTTTGCAATGGCGACCCTTTAGTCGGCGATTCCTCAGGTTGTTGTCTAGTCGAATGTAAAAATTTTAAAGGACGAACTCATGTTGATTGTTATGGCTCCTCAAAAACGAACTGTCATTGCGGCAATTGGGAAGCGGCATATAAATGCACTTCTAAAGGAGACGATTATCGATGTCAGAAGACAACGTATATGGAAGGAGGAACTTGCGAGGATAAACAGTGTAAGCCTAATAATGCGAATAATCCCTGTGCTTGCAATTTTCTGATCACGGGTGGAGTCGGCCCGGGGCAAGGACAATGTCCATGTCCAACGTGTCCTTATTCATTGAATGTGGTTGTGCAGGCTAATCCTAATCCTCCCTGCGGGGGGCAACAATTCGATCTAATCTATGACTTCGGGTTAGGTCCGAAATTAGAACAAGGATTTTTACCTGGGCAACAGATCACAACTAATATGCAATGTTTATCTGGTGGTGGGAACACAATTGTTGATATTGCCTTAAGACCTCCATTAGCTTGTCCACGAAATTTCGTTCAAACTCAGGTGAATGGTTTCCCCATTCCCCCATGCCAACGGAACGATTGTCACGATGAGGGAGAAGACGGGGGTGGAGAGGAGGAAGAAGAAAGTGAAACAATTTTTCTTTCTGATTTCACTGATAAATTGATAAGCGTCCCTCAGACTTGTTATGGCAATATCCCGACAATGGCTCTTGGTCTAAAGGGATTTCCTATGGTCTCAGAAAGTATAGCGGGATGTGGAGGTAGGTGGTTTGATCCGCCATTGGTATGGGATTTTGCAAGTCGTCCTGAATTGTATTTTCCTGATATTGGGGCAGCAAGTATGTTTGATCGGGAGTGTAATGGACCGGTGATTCACAATCGTGTGTCATTAGAACCGGAGGATCAAACAACTGTTAGAGTAGGGGCAGAGAATCAGGTTGAAAGACTGGACTTTAGTCCATTTTATGCATCGTCCTTAGGGGAAGGCTCTCATTATTTGAGCAAACCTTATGGCTCAAGAGACGGTCACTTCATCATGGAACAGCATTATAATTCTGGTCAAGGACTGCAATTACGACCTGGCCGTGTCAGTTTTCCAATAGATTTACCTCAGGATTTGTTTACTAATCTTATTCCACTCACGGGAAGTCAAAATCCAAACTCCCGTCATGGAACCCTTTGGCTTACAAATGAGGATGTCTTTCTGACTAGTGAAATTCATATTCAAGCTGGAGTTAAAGTACTTCAACCAGGAAATGGACATGGAGAGGGTTTAATCGATTCAGGGGATGGTGACTTGTCTGGTGATCTTCCCATTGTTTACGATGGTGATATGGGATATTTATTAATGGGGATGACAGTGACTTATCCAACAGATTCAGGGCCTAAGTCTAGAGAAATAAAATGGGGGAGAGATTATACCACTCTAACGGAGATTATTGCCTGCTTTCTACCTGAGGACACCGGCATTATAAGTATCTTAGATTATATCCCCACACCCAGGGTGCGGATAACAAATATGAGTCTTACGCAACAAGGGGCAAAGGATATTGTGAGAACTGAATTTCAGTTCATCGTTGAACCAGGCATGGTAACGATCCCTTCAACTACAGGTGACCCTATTTCTATTAGCAATTTGAAGTACGGTGTGATTCAAATCAATCCTTCCAAGATCTTTCACGAATTAGCGCATAAAAATGGCGGTCCGGGACTTTCATTTGATCGAAACCAAATAGATTCAGTTGTGGTGGGAGAATTTTATTATCAAGACAGTGAAACCCGCAGGCTCGAGCTCAAACGACCCTTGATAATTATGAATGAGAATGGAATGAATTACGATCCTGCATCGGTCAATGTCATGCAGCTCCCGGAAGGAATCAATATTGACTTAGCCTATGGAATGCCCTATTTTTCCAAGTCCTTATTTGGAACCGAGACTGGAGATCATGGGATCAATTTTCATCTGAATTATTCCGAAGGCAGCCTGTGGTTGTCCCATCTTTATGAATTTATGAAAGATTATCGTTCGGGAGAGGATTTTATGAATGCCTGGGGATATGATGATATAGTTCCCCATTATTGGCTTGTTCCACAAGATCTTGAGCATTTGAACTTCTATCCCTTTGAGCATCTTCCTCCGGGTCTAGGGTCTTTATATCTTATGCATCCTGCCTTTGGAGTTGGGACAAGAAATGAAGATTTCGCCGCCGTTGACCGTTCCAATTATTTTTATGATTCCGCAGGTGACTTGAACTTCCGCGCTGCGGTGAGAACGATGTGGACAAATAGGGGAGCAATCATAAGTTTGGTGGGTCCGCAGGGACAATTTATTAACCTGGAAGGGCAGGATATCCCTGGAAGTTCACCCTTTTTTAGATTTATCGGGGGGGGGTCGATTTATCAGTTTTTTAAGAACACTAGTTTCATTCCCAATCAATATACTGTTCCTGAGAATGATTTTAATAACAGTGCATTAAATTTTTTGGGAGGGTCTAAAGCAGAGGTAAAAATAGAGGTTGAATCTAATCAAAGTCGTATTTCTCGATTGACACTCAGTTCAAAGTTAGGGATAGAGTATGAATTTGATCGGCAGGGCCTGTTGAGTGAAATTCGATATCCAGAGAATGAATTACAAAGGGTTAATCTTGAATACACCTGGCCAACAACTGCATCCCCTGGGAACATAAGGATTATGGATCCACAGAATCGAACTCTGGAAATAGAATTATCCCAGTTGGAATTTTTGGATCCTAATGATCGAAGCGCACGCTTCGATCATGTGGAGGAATTATACCACTCCACTGTGAGTCGGTTTCGGATTGACAAGATGACTTTCAGGGGATCAAATGAGCTCGCTAAAAAAGCATTTTTTGAATTGGACGAAGACAGCGGCCGGGTTCTCTCAATCACCGGGCCATTGGAAAATTATTCTTTTCAATATACGGATCAAGTTGAGGGAGGAGAAGGAACAGCTGGTGAAGAAAAAGGGAAGGGTGCTTTAAAGCAATTTTGTAATGGGAAAAAAGAGGTTAGTCTGGGTGAAACCCAGCAGATTTGTGTAGAGTTTACCACTGTGGAGAATAATGAGGCGGAAGGGAAATTCAACAAATTGAACGAATTGACTGGCCTTAAGATCGGCAATCGGAATTTTTACCGATTTGACCGTGAGGCAGCATCAACGGTTGTCACCGATCCCAAAGGAAATCAAACTCGTATTACCTATCAAACCAAGCCGCGAGATCTAAAATTCTTCAGTCATAACACTCAAGTAACGGAATATGATTATACCGGAAGCGGTAAAATGGGACGGATAGCGGCGGCCTACGAAGATTTTAAGCCAACTCAGATTGATGATAACGGCCGAATCACCCAGATCCAGTATGATGACTACGGTCTAGTGAATACAATTAAGCACGCGGATGGAGGAATATCAACGTTTGCTTACAACGATAAGTTCAGGCCGCTCTCAGAGGTGGATCCTGCGGGACGGACAACAAGTTTTACTTATGAAGAAAATGTGAGGCTCAAGACTGTTTCCCATCCCGGTCCCAATAGTCCCATTGTTACCACTTATACCTATGATCCGTTAAAACGGGTTCAGAGTATCATCACTTCGTCGTCATCGTCATCATCATCGTCATCCATTGTCAATCATATTCCGGAGTATACTTTTACATATTACGATGATGGTGCCGGAGGCTTTGCCCATCTGGTCAGGGAAGTCAAGGCCAACAACCGCCTGAAGACCAGATACACTTATGATGATTACGGACGGATCAAGGAAAAGGTGGATGCCTTTCTGGAATCAAGGAATGCCAAGATCACTTATGAAGACTATAATGCCCGCGATCAGATCGGAAAGATTACGTATCCATTGAATCATGTCACAGCATATAACTACGATTCCAATTCCGGATTATTAAAGCAAGAGACCCAACGTCCTTTAGGGACAACAACGACTTATGTTTTTGATCTCAACCGACGATTAAGCGAATTGGAACAGCCGGATGGCAGTCGTACGCGATTCACCTATGACGATACTGATCGGGTCATCCGAACCGAGCCTGTCAAGGGATATGGTGAGACCATTACAACTAAATACACACCTAACGGCTGGCCGCTGCTGGAGTGCCTGGGCGCATCCTGTCCAGATTGTGTGGGAGCTGCATGTAACAATACATTGGTGAAAACAGCCTGGGAATATCATCCCACCGGAGAGACCTGGAAAGAGCATCTCTTTGCCCGGAATGATGGCACTGGCCAGCCGAGAGTGTGGACAACAAGTTCCTACTATAACAGCATCAGTCAACAAACCCACGAGATCTGGGGTAGCTGTCCCAGCCGGTCAATACCCTGCCTGAATTTTCCCAGTAAACATTTTGTTTATTATCCAGATGGGCAGGCAAAAAGATTACTTAAAGAAATTAAAGAGACGGTTCAGGCCGGGGCCCTAGGCGTAACAGAAAGTGAACTGGCTAATCCCATTAAAACCAAAGAGTTTGAATATAAACCCGATGGAAGTCTATGGAGGGAGCATAGCTATCTTAAAGCCAATTTAGGTATTAGGAGTACCATTACGAATTGGTACTATAATAGCGGTCTCCTTTGGTTCCAAAATGGACCCTGGGTGATAACCCCAGATGTGTCGGCCGGTGTTGTTCAAATCACAGGGGCCGGGGTTGAACCGGAGTCTCATAATATTGAGAATTTTTATAACAATTTTGGCCAGTTAATCCGAGTTAACGAAAACCGCAATTTGAGAGAAGAATTTGTTTACGATCCCTATGGGTTCCTTCAACAAGAAAAAAAGAAGATTCCTCAAGGACAAGGAGAATCTACCGCACCGGTTGTCATCAGAGAAATCCTTCCCGGATTCGAAGGCCGGGATAATCTGGGCCGCGTCATTAAAGAAAAAGATGGATTCAATAAGGCTACCTCTCATACATTCGCTGAGACGGTTGGCCGGTTAACTGTTACGTCTCGTTACCCGGCTGGTTCCACTGATGAACGCATCAGCGAGACCGTGATTGATCATGCCGAACGGCTTGTTTCCGAGAGAGTGAATAATGAAACAACGACTTATATTTATCAACCCAACTCAAGTCTTGTGGGTGAGATTCGATATCCGTGTTTAACACCTCAACTTTCATACCAATGTATTGAGACTTTCATGTACTTGAGTCCTTCCGGAAGACTACAAAGTCATGGCTGGCCGACAATTCAATCAGGAAGGCCTGGGCATGGATCTGCCACAAGACCTCAAGTTGTTTATATGTATGAACCTTCGGGTTTACTTTTACGTGAGCAAAGATCTAATGAAAATGCCCCTTTGGATAAATTCTATTTCTATACGAATCCAGACCGGCCTGTTTTAACGAAGGAGGTTTCCGATAAGGAGATCCAATATCAATACGATTCTCAAGGGAAATTAAGAATTGCAAGAATGAATGTGGCTGGCCGGCTGCGACAGGAAGATATTTATAGTTACGATCTGGCCGGACGTCCTTTGGAAACTAGTTCTCTATTTAAAGATTCGACCGGCCAGCCCATTATCAATTTAGTAGAAGATCTTCGTTATGACCGGGCCGGGAACCAGGCCTATTATCGCAAAAGGGTTATTCCCACTGGGGGAGCAGCACGAACTCTGGTGACTCTATCTGCCCATGATTCTTTAGGTAGACTTGGTAAAACAGCATCCTGGACAAATGGATTTAAAGAGGACTTGAATTGGAAAAGGATTGATTCCATCAATCTCTCATATTTTGGGACATTGCCTATTCCCCGAGGCCTGGATTATAGATATCAAACCGGTTTGGGAGTTAACGCTCCCTCAGCACCTTCCCTGGCCACGGGAATTCCATTTCCATCGATATCTGGTAATCCCGTCCTGAGGGAAAATCGGATTTTAGACAGTCAAGGGAGGCTCATTGATTTCAAGACAGAAGTTACCTATAAGTATACGGAAGATGGCCGGGAAATATCTAATCAAACAGTCCTGCCGGTTCATCTGGGTTTTCATTACGATGATCCCAATTTTCCTTTGCTTTTGACGAGAGAGGATTATAAGCATATTAATACGACAAACCTTGATACCGTTTACAGTCTCTACTCTTATAAAAAGCAGGCCGAGGGTGGAAAACTCGAATGGCATGATCGCCGAAATAATAACGTAAATTCATCGGACTCTTATCTAGAGAAATTTACCTACAATGGAGTCAATCAATTGCTTGTACATACCATCACCTATCCCCGCAGGGTTTTTCCCGATCATCAGGATATGAGAGTGAATGATGTCTTGAGAATGGAACATCAATATGCCGGAAATCTGAACCACAGGGCCTGGACTGATATCACGGAAACATTTGAACGCGGAACAGGAAGGATTGAGAAGGCAGGCTATCAGGAATTTATATACGGATTAAACGGTCAGATCAAGAATGAAGAATCTTCTATGGCTGAGAAAGCATGCCAGACGCAAAATACGTGTTCGACCCTGAGCCGTTCAAACTATGCGTATGACTTTGATGGTTCCCTTCGGCACAAAGAAAGTGATACGGTTTATTTACGCAGCCAGAATAATCGAACAAGTTATGCAACAAGACAGGAGCGTGTTACCCAAGATTATCTGGTGGATCTATCCGGCGCCCCCTATTTTGAATCTTACCGAGACCTCTCTTCAAGCAGAAGCAGTTTTTATAAAAACCATGATCTGTTTATGCATGGGGGAACGACTCTGGCGAGGACCACAAGTGACCTGGGTGTTAATCCCACCGGCCCCCTGTCACCCTTTCAATATAATTATCAGAATATTTACGCGAATCAAACTGACTGGCTCCTCCGTGATCGGGGGGATATCCCCGCCAATGGGTTTTTGGAGAAACTCTTTGCCAATGATCATGAAGGGAAACCCAACGGGATATTTGCCGTCAGAGAATTCACTCCCGAAACAAGGGGTAACGTTGACATTAATGTTTATGAGTACAATAAACTCAAACAGCTTAATGAGTATTCCGCCACTAACCAGGCGATGGAAATTCACTTTAAAAATTCAGGCCCGAATATTGCCGGTATCAATTTTTCTAATGGGGAAACCATCTATATGGGCCTGGAACATAATTCCGCCTATGGCGGATGGGTGAAAAATAGTTGGATAGGGAATATTGGACATGTCCTGGCGGCGTTAGACACAACCTATAAGGCGGTTTTCCATGATCTCCCGATTGGGATGTACAATCTGGGAAAAGGCCTGGCCACGGATCCGGAAGGATTAGCTATAAATATTGCCCAGGCGGGAGATGATATCGAAAATTATGTCATGGACAGAGGAATTTCCGGTATGTGGGAAGATGCCGGCTGGAGCTGGGATCATATGGAGCCGGGTGGTCATGTTTCGCTCGGTGTGGATGCGGCATTAACGGCCCTTCCCGTTGCCGGATGGGGTTATAAGGGTGCCAAGGCCCTCGCCGCGACGGGCAAAATCGGACGGTGGGCTCGGATTTGGGGCAACCATGGGATGGGTGGTATCTACAGGGCGTGGAAATATACAGGATTTTCTCCTCCCTTACGGTTTGGAACTACAACATTATATACTGGTTTACCTTTTCCTGTTGGGGGTATTAAAATTCCACGATTAGCCGAAATCTTGCCAGATCATGATGTTGTCGATATTTTAATGCTTGCTAAAAAAGTAGAAGATGGGGAATTCATTAAACGATGGATCAGGCTTAAGGGATATGACAAAGAACAGCCATGGGATGTTTACCCTGAGGCTTTGTTATATAGACGACAGTATATAAAGGAATCGTTGCTAGACCTTATGGAACAAAGACACAATCCCGTAACAAAAACAGATCCACCTCTATTTGGGGTGAACTTCCAGAGAAGTCCCGCAGCGCTTTATGCCGTATTAAAGGGAGATAACACTTTTGAGTTTGCCATAGTTGCCGGAGCAGATTCTCCGTGGACTGGGACA
>CAYJUK010000021.1:13258-18895 GCA_964373335.1 uncultured Planctomycetales bacterium
ACAGAAATGTTTAATTGGTTGATGAGTAGCCAACCTGAGGGGAAAGTTCGTGGAATTTGGGGTGCATGGTACAATGGAATTGGTCTGAGAGATAATTTAACGACGTTTGAAAAATTATTAACAAGAGGATTGTCGATCGAAGACGCTGCCAGAGGTACATTTACAGGAAAAATGGCAGATGATTTTGGTTTTACTGAAGTAATTAAACATAAATTAGTGCCCGGGGGAGATCCAGGCAAATTTAGGACGGCTGAATTTTTATTTACAAAGCCCGAGTTCGTAGAAAGCTTTAGAGCTCAGTAAGGAATGCCTTAAAAGATTGATTTTAGTTTTCGTTATAAGTTTACCGGCCAGCTGAATTATAATTTGGATTTAATCATAAAGATATTTTATACTTACTCACATCCTTCTCACACCTTTCTCAGAGAATATTCCTGGCAGGATTGACTATGATGATTATTTTTAAGAAAAAATCAAAATATTTTTGTATGAGGGCCATCGTTTGTCTTATGGTCATATCATCCTGGGGATGGATTGTTTCCTCTGGTAGGCCTGTCCTTGCTAAAGAGTCGGTATCTTCTATGGAAAATAAGCTGAGCCTTCCTGCGCCAGGGAGTGTCCTTTCAATGAGTCCTTCTTACCAGCCAACCACTCTTAAGGGAATTACCATTTATTCAGAAAATCCATTTAGATTGGATTTTGTTATTGATTCAGGAGATGCCCGGCTATCAAAAGAAATCCTTCCTGAAGAGATCACTAAACTGATTAAATATTTTATGGCAGCTTTGACGATTCCTGAGGATCAGATGTGGGTGAATCTGTCCCCTTATGAAAAAGATCGGATTATTCCAGAGGTCTTCGGCCAGACCGCGATGGGCCGGGATCTTTTGTCTCAGGATTACTTACTCAAGCAGTTGACCGCATCATTGATGTCCCCCAAGGAAGAAACAGGAAAGGCATACTGGGAAAAGGTTAATACCAAGACTTATGAAACCCTTGGAAACAGTGAAGTCCCAGTGGATACCTTTAATAAAGTCTGGATTGTTCCGGATCAAGCCCACATTTATGAACATGTCCAAGGTGTATTCATTATTCAAAGCCGTTTAAAAGTATTACTGGAAGAGGATTATTTAGCCATGCAGGAATACAAAAGTCAGACAAATGGAGAAGAAGATCTGAAAGAAGGTGAACGACAAAAATTGAACCAGGATTCATCTCAAATGATGCGGGAGATTATCCTGCCGGTGATAGAGAAAGAGGTTAACGAAGGCCAGACGTTTGCACCCTTGCGCCAGATCTATCATGCGATGATCTTAGCTGCGTGGTTTAAAGGGACATTGAGAAATAATATTCTTACACAAGTTTATGCTGATCAGGAAAAGGTCAATGGCATTGACATCGATCCCGCTATCAATAAAGAGATTTATGAACAATATCTTGAGGCGTATCGCACTGGAGTTTTTGATTTTATTAAGGAAGAATATGACCCTGTTTTAAAAGAGACGGTTCCCAAGAAATATGTCTCTGGAGGAGTCTGGTTGAAAAAGACGAATAAAAATATGACCCGTGTTGCCCCAATCCCTCTCAAAATGGAAATTTCACGTATTGGAGACAAGGGACTGAACGCCACATTTCAATTCCGAGGTATCAGAAACTTTATAGCAGAAACAGATGATTTGACGTTGGTCCCACCCCTCCAGGATACCTCTAAAGGGGTAGAACTTAGGTCTGTTAAAATTGAGGATATTTATGAAGCATTGATTAAAGAAGATAGGGAAATTATAAAAGGAAAAAGGAGGGGTGTAGGAATGAATAACGATGACAAGATGATGCTGGGGGGAAAGTCTCCAGAAAAATTCCCTGAAAATCTAAAAAACATCTCTACACGTGAGATTTTACGGAGTCTTTATGCCCGGACTCAAGCCGCAATTTATGATAATCCTAATGCCAATACGCAGGGTGAGGTGAGCTTATTGGTGGTTGAACTGGGACAGAGAGAAGAAAGCCTGGATGTTATTTTAAAGTCCTTCGAGGATGGATTAGCAGAAGAGTTCAGCCAGATCTTATGGGCGCCATTAACTAGTTTCATTTTACGACTGGTTGTGGCTAATCGGGATAATCGGGCCCTTTTATTGAAGGCAGATCAGGTGGCCCAAAATATCGATAAACTCGAGGATGTGTTTGGTATAGCCAAGGTCATATCAAAAAATATTATCGGGAAGATGCTGAGATTGCTTCCTGAAACTGGTGAGACCCAGGTAAGTTTCAATCCCATCAGAGAATCCTTGCCATTTCAATTACCAGAAGGACTTAAAGAAGAAGATTTAATGCCTCCCCGACTTTACGGTTCGGAACTTTTTAAAACTAATTTGAGGATTGGCCATCAGATCAGAGTTATTCCCTGGAATGCTTTCGAGGGAATTTTACCTGAAAGATCTAGGCAGATTTTAGAGATCCTTATAGAAAAGGATATGTTTTTTAAGAAACCAGAGGGAGCTGGCTTCATTTATAAAATGGCTCTAGCATTTGTTACCTCCGATCATCCTAATGCCACATATCGAGGACCGGATTTTTCTGATGAGCATTATAAAGCTAGCAATCTGGGATTGGAGGGTAAAGAGATTCAGGTGAAAGGTGAAAAGGTTATCCTCACTGCTGAAGACGAGGCCAAGGTCTTTGAACAGTTAGTCTGGATTGACCGTTTGAATGATACTGTGTATTTTGGGAATTTTTACGGGTTGGAAGTCTCTTCTGTCCCTGCCCTTATTGAGACTTTGAACATGATGTCCTGGGCCGATCCTTCTCAAGTGCTGGAGGCCCTGGTGGCATGGGGTGAGGAATCTTTATCGGAATTATTGAAAGTCCTGCGCAATCCAGAGGATCAGCGGATTCCTTATATTCAGGAGGCGTTATTCGGTCTGGCCAAAAAATATGATTTGAGCAACCATCATGACGAGGCCATGGCCTATTTGAAGGCCAGGGTTCAAGTGAATGACAGGATGGATCCGGATCAGGAAAATGCGGAAGCGCTAAAACAATACTATATTAAAAGGGGATTAAAACTGCTGGAAGCCTTCAGGAGACCGCAGCCAGAGGATAAAGAGTTTTTATTATCCCTCACAAAGAAATATCCCTGGGCCCAGAGGGAGGTTGAACGCCTTCTTGCTCAGCGGTCCAGGGGAGAAGATAACCTGATGCTGGGCGCAGCTGATAGAGAGAACAAGGATATTGGGGGTATCGATATGGATCCGTGGAAGCTTAAGATGCACAGGGATGGCTCGAGCCCAGTGATCCAGATGCCTTTGATGCCACCAGGCGGACAAAACATTCAATTCGAAGGATTTCAACCCATCCTCATCAATATTTCACCCATTACCAATTTGCCTCAACTTTTAGGCCTGACGGAAAAATCTCCTCCCCATGTGAGAGGAAATACCAACGATTTTTAGCGGGGGGAGAATTTATTTTCAGGGGACATCAGGCACATGTCCCCCGAAATTCACTATCCGAATTTTCTCAGCCCGTAAAGCGACACGTCAAGAACGCCAGTATTATGAAGGGAGGAATGGATGAGAATGGAATATGACTTTTCAAAAATGAAGGCTCGTAAGAACCCTTATGCCCAGTGCCTTAAGAAACAGGTCACGATACGTTTAGGACAGGATATCATTGATTATTTTAAATTCCTGGGACAAGAGATGGATATCCCCTATCAGAAACTCATTAATCTTTATTTGCGCGAGTGTGTTCAAACTTATAAAAAACTGCATTGGGTGGAATAGGTTTGACTCCGGTGTTACGAGGCAGACTCATCCTTTTTATGGATTGTCGGTTCCCTACCTTAGTCCGTTTAAAAACCGTCTGGCGCTTTTGACGCGGGCAGAGGCTTTGATGTGGTCTATGCCTTCCTCTTTAACCACGAGGTATGAAAAAGGGAAAAGTGACATGTCACTTTTTATGTCAACCCCATAAAGATGGGGTTAACTTCCTGCCTCAGGAAGCTCAAAATCGTATTTTCTAACCCTGATTCCTATTTAGAAGTCGCTCATGGACGCTCAATTCCTCATCTATTGGGTGAAAAATTTGTATCGTTGGGGTGCCGAGGAGAGACAAGTATTCTAATTAGGAATCAGGATCTAAAATCATCGCTTTTTTATTTTTATGATGGATGATATACTTACCACGTAAATTAAATTAATTTACCGCCTATTTTAAATTCGGTAAGTATCCCAAAATTCATGGGGAAGATGAAGAAAAAAAACGATCAAAGAAAAAATGTTCCCCCTGAAGATGAAGCGGAAGAATGGCTTCGTCTAACTCCTGCCGAAAGATTATTAGAAACGACAAAACTTTGGCAATTATATTTATCCCTGGGAGGACGCCTTGACCCCGAACCCGATCCTCAAAGTCCTTTCTATTTTCAAGACCTGTGAAGTTCAATGCCTTCTGATCGGAGGGCAAGCGTGTATCATATACGGAGCCGTCGAATTCAGCCGCGACTCAGATTTCATTCTATTGGCGGATACGGATAATATTAAGCGATTTAAGAACGCGTTAAAGGTATTACACGCGAAGCTAGTTTATTTTCCCGAGTTTCAAATCAATTATCTACGCCGGGGACACGCGTGTCATTTTCGATGTGAGGCAAAGGATGTCAAGGGACTGAGAATTGATATTCTTTCAGTATTGCGTGGTTGCGCGGGCTTTAGTGTACTTTGGAAACGCCGAAAAACGGTAACAATTGCAGGTCGTATGGGCATTGAGGTCATTGGACTTGATGACCTTGTTCAGAGTAAAAAGACACAGCGCGATAAAGATTGGTTTATGATTAAACGGTTAATCGAAAATGATATTGCTTTAAATAAAGACAAACCTTCTCAGATTAAGGTCAAATGGTGGTTGAGTGAAAGCAGAACTCCTGAACATTTAAGCAGATTAGTAGAAAGTTACCCTGATATTGTCAGAAAAATGGTTTCCCAACGTCCATTACTTGATTACGTTATCAAGGGCGATCTCCCCGGTCTTACAAAAGCTCTTTATGAAGAGGAACAGCTGGAGCGCCAAAAGGATATTGAATACTGGAAGCCGCTTCGCAAAGAGTTAGAAATGTTGCGACATGGCAAGATCTAATTGGTACTGGAGATTTGTCCTGTGGGAAAAAGGACCAGACTTAAAATGTTTGATTGATCGTCCAAACAAGTTGTAAGCTTTGTACTCTGAGCCCGAATCGAATCCTCGTTTCCTTCATTACTTTTTCTCTTAACGAAATGTTGAAAATATCCTGCCATTCATTTATCTTATCCCTGCTTTCTAGATCGATTCAGAAAGATTAGGTTATTAATACAAACGCATTAAATCCTGTGTCATTGCGAACCCTGATTTTTAGGGCGTGGCCATCTTTTTAAAAGACCGCTTCGTCGCTGTAATAAAAAATTTAGGCTCCTCAGTGACCCGGCATAGCCATGATGGCACTCAACTTAATGCGTTTGTATGAGTAGGAATTTTCTAATTAGGAGTTTTCTGATTCCCAGGAGTTTTCTGATTATTATCTGACAGGCGGAATATTTTAGATATATACTACTTCATTGCTGTCCCAATTGGATTGACAGCAGGATTTTGCTTTGGCCGCTGAAGCGA
>CAYJUK010000022.1:0-18617 GCA_964373335.1 uncultured Planctomycetales bacterium
TGTGATCTTCCTATCTATGAGACGGAAGATACGGCCCAGATTGCTTCCGGTATTCATCTGTTGGGTGATATAGCGACTGAATTCTTTCGGGATGGCCAGGGTGCTTTTGGTAAAAGAAAGGACCTCTTCTCCCGAGATGGTAATTGCCGTGCATAACTTCGCCCCTCCCGAGTTCGGATCCTGATCCCAAGGGATTTCCACACTATTTTTCCTCCAGCTAAAATTATAATCGGTACGATGATCGTATCTCAAAGTATTGTGGGATTGAATAGCAAAATCATTTTCAATATCATAACCAAATGTCCTATTGAGGAAATCAACGGCCTTCCGCTTAGCAGTGTCTTCCTCGAGGATTGTTCTGGCTTCACTGTCCTTGATCGTATGATAAAAGGAAGTGACCTCCCCGGAGGAGGAACTGACAACAACAGTATATTCCTCTCTCTCCAGTTCTTGAAAGAAGCGTATCATCCAGAAGAAAAGTTCATAGTGATGTTCTTTCATGAATTCAGATTCTTTCTCAAAGCCAAGGGATTTTTGGAGATAACGATCGGCGGCCAGATCCGAGGCAAAGACAACAGCGGTATGGTATTTTTCTGTATCAACTTCCCTCTCATGCAGAAGATAATCCTTGGCGATCTTGAGAGCCTGTTCTCTGTTGATATTCAGATTGATAAACGAAAATAGAGGATAAGTTGTTTTATACCATAGGCCTAGACACACGAGGGACATGACAATGTAAAGAAACCAAGTTGACTTGTTAAATTTAAGGAGCTCTGTTTTCCGTTCGATCATTTTTTATGTTTTATCCAAGATTGAAGAGATTGAACCGAAGATTATTAAAGGAGATTGATGACTTCTTTGGGGAGTCGTTTGATTTCTTCGGTCCCTAAGATTTTCATAGACCATCTGAGCAATTCAAGTTTATTCTTGAGTCGTTGGTCAGGATTTTTCACCTGGGTGAGTCTTCGGCGAGAAAGAAATAGGATTTTGCGCAGGGTATTAAAAACAATGCGCGCTTCCCGAGAACGTTTGGTATTTTTTTCGATAATGTCGGTTAAGGCTGTATAGGCCAAGTCATTGACGGTGGTATTATAGTGTTCCAATTTTTGAATCAAGGTCGGTACCATGGATTTAAAATACTTATATCGATCCATCCGCAAAAGGGTATGCATGATCTCCACCTGGACAAAGGGAGAGTCTGTCCTGTTGAGTCGCCTGAGGAGCACCTTTTCCGTCTTTCCTTTTTCCCTCGCAAAGATTTCCTGAGAAAAATTTTGTTTAAAAACACGAACAGCGGCAGCCGTTTTATAAGGGGAAAGCGTCTCATCCTGGATCATGGCAAGTAAGATGTCCAGAGGCTCTTCATTGTAATTCTTGCTATATCCTTCCAGGAGCATTTTGTCATCGAAGATGGGATAAGGCGAGGAACGACTGATCGGCTGTTCCGAACCTTTCTCAAGGAGCGGGAGTTCGTCTTGAGCAAAGAGATAAGGGGAAAATAAGGATAGCGATAAGATCAGGCTAAAGATGAGGTGTCTTCTCATAAATAGATCCTCTCAATTAACAAACAATCTCCAAGGATATATCAATGGCCTTAACCGAATGGGTTAAGGCTCCGATCGATATGCGATCAACACCTGTTTTCGCATAATTACGGATATTCTTCAGGTTGATCCCACCGGAAACTTCCAGGATGGGTTTGCGTCCTATGAGCCGGTTCTTCTGATAGACCGCTTTTCGAATTTCTTGAGGTGACATATTATCCAATAAGATCATGTCGGGCCTAGCCAAAAGGATTTGTTGAAACTGTGATAAATGTTCCACTTCAATTTCGATGGGCTTTGTCGTGCGCCGACGAATGTCCCCGATGATATCGTGAATGTCCTTTTTTTTCTTTAGGACTCTCAGATGATTATCTTTAATAAGGATCATTCCTTCCAGATTTTCCCGATGATTTCTTCCCCCGCCGCAACGGACGGCATATTTTTCCAGTATTCTTAATCCCGGGCTTGTTTTTCGGGTGTCCAGTAATTGAACCGGATAAGGTTTAATCTTTTGGACAAAAGTATGCGTGAGGGTTGCGATTCCAGAAAGCCGGCTTAAAAAATTTAATGCCACCCGTTCAGCCGTCAAGAGGGATTGAGTCCGTCCATAAATGAGGGCTATGACAGTATTTTTTTTAATTCGATGGCCGTCTTTAAACATCTGGCGAATCCGGACATGAGGATCAAGCGTTTTAAAGATCTCGCGTACTATCCCCATACCGCACAGGATCCCTTCTTCTTTAAAGATTATTTTGCCTAATGATCTTTGGTTCTGATCAAAAAGAATATGGGTCGTGATGTCTCGCTTCCCAATATCTTCCTTAAGGGCCAAATGGATCAGATGATTGAGGTGATTATTATGGGTCATATTTATTGTTCATTTCCTTATTAAAAGTCATGGGGAAGCCCAATACCAATTCATTTATGACAAAAAGGTAATTGGTACTGATATCCAAAATTGATTTTAGATTAATCAGTATAGCGACCTTTGTCCTCTCAAAAAAAGTCCTCATATTGACCTCATTATTAGATTTACAAAGGTCAATATTCTAGGTTATTCAATATCTGTTCAAGTTCCAGTCTTTTGATCTCTAAATCTTTGAGATGAGATTTTTCTTTTTCAACAATGTCTCCAGGGGCTCGGGAGAGGAATTCCTGGCTAGCCAACCTTTGCCCTAAGGAGACCCGACTTTTTTTAATCTCTTCTAATTGGGTTTGAAGTCGTTTTTTTTCTGTTTCCACCTGGATGATTCCGTTTAAAGGAATGGAAATCTTGATCCTCCCTATCAGGCCGGTAGCCGTATTTTTCAGGGAGAACTTTTGATCGACAATCTTCAGTTCTTGAATCTTGGCGAGCAGTTTTAGACTGTCTTCCTGAGCCGCTAAAAAGAACCGGTCTCCGGAGGAAAGGGACCCTAAGACACAATTGACGGTCTGGTGAGGTTTGATGTTCCAGTGGGAGCGAATCCGGCGAATGGTCGTAATGATATCAATCAACACCTTCATCTCGTCCTCCGCCTTTTTATCAATGAAATCTTCCTGAACCACCGGCCAGCGCTGCCAGGTTAAGGAACCTTCGTGTGTCTTAAGATGAGACCAAATCTCCTCGGTGACAAAAGGCATAAAGGGGTGGATCATCCGGAGGGATTGTTCTAAGAGAAAAAGGGAAATGATCCTCACCTCAGAGGTGGAGAATCGGTTTTTGATAATCTCTAAATACCAATCACAATAGGTTTTCCAGAAGAATTCAAAGATGAGGATTTCAGCCTCAGAGAATCGGTAGCTTTCCAGGGCTTGATTCACTTCGCTTAAAGTGGAATGAAATCGAGAAACGATCCAGCGGGATGGCAAATCGAGCGACTTAAAATTGAGTTGATTTAAGGAGTCAAGGGGCTCCGGGAAATCCGGGATATTCATTAAGATCAATCGTGAGGCATTCCAGATTTTATTGGCAAAGTTCCGGCCAATCTCAAATTTATCTTTGGAGATGTAAAGATCCTGCCCGGAGTTCATGATGAGACTGAACCGCAAAGAATCCGCGCCATACTCCCGGATCATCTCCAATGGATCAATCGCATTCCCCAGGGATTTTGACATTTTTTTTCTCTTGGCATCTCGAACCGTTCCATGAATGTAAACATCTGAGAAAGGAATCTGGCCCGTAAACTCTAATCCTGCCACAATCATTCTGGCCACCCAAAAAAAGATAATCTCCGAGGCGGTAAATAATGCCGAGGTGGGATAGAAATATTCGAGATCCTTATTTTTTTTCGGCCAGCCAAACGTGGCAAATGGCCATAACCAAGAGGAAAACCAGGTATCTAAGACATCCTCATCTTGTTTGAGGTTTTTCGATCCGCAATGGGGGCATTGTTCTGGGGGAGTTAATGAGACAATGGGTTCTTGACACTTGAGGGTACAGCGGTCATCGCCAAGGCAATACCAAACAGGGATCCGGTGCCCCCACCAGATTTGTCGGGAGATACACCAATCCCGGATATTCTCCATCCAGTTCAAGTAAACCTTTGTCCAACGCTCCGGATAGAATTTGATCTTCCCGTTTCGAACCGCCTCAATGGCCGGTTGAGCCAGCGGTTTCATCTTGACAAACCATTGTTCCGAGAGATAAGGTTCAACAACAGTCTGGCAGCGGTAACAGTGGCCTACTGAATGAAGATGATCCTCGGTTTTAACCAGAAGTTGCAGGTCCTGAAGAGTCTTGCAGACGGCCCGGCGGGCAGCCACTCGATCCATCCCGGAGAAAGTTCCCGTCTTGTCATTGAGGCGGGCATCGGGATGCAGGATATTAATAGACTCTAATTTATGCCGTTGCCCCATCTCGAAATCGTTGGGATCATGAGCGGGAGTCACCTTCACCGCGCCGGTTCCAAATTCAGGATTGACGAATTCATCTGCAATGACCTTGATTTCCCGGTTCAAGATAGGTAACAGCAGGCTTCTTCCGATCAGATGACGATAGCGTGCATCCTGAGGATGAACAGCAACCGCTGTATCGCCTAACATCGTTTCCGGACGAGTCGTGGCCACCACCACTCCCTCTTGTTGATGGTCTTTAAAAGGATAACGAATATAATACAATGACCCTTTCAGTTCACGGTGTTCTGCTTCCTCATCGGAAAGGGCGGTCTGACATCGAGGGCACCAATTGATAATGTATTTTCCCCGATAAATGAATCCTTTTTGGTAAAGATGCACGAAGACATATTTGACCGTCTCATTGTAAGCTTCATCCAAGGTGAAACGCATACGCGGCCAGTCACAAGAAGATCCTAATTTCTTTAACTGGTGGATGATCGTATCCCCATATTTTTTCTTCCAGTCCCAGAGCCGTTTTAAAAGTCCCTCGCGTCCGACATCGAATCGATTCTTCCCTTCTTGAGACAACTCTTTCTCCACCACGTTTTGGGTGGCGATCCCAGCGTGATCAGTCCCCGGCATCCAGCAGGAGACATACCCTTGCATCCTTTTATAACGGATCATAATATCTTGGAGGGTATTGTTCAGGGCATGCCCCATGTGGAGAATCCCGGTGATGTTGGGCGGAGGGATCACAATACAATAGGGTTTCTTATGCCCATCGGGCTGCGCGTGAAAGAGATGATGCCGTTCCCAATATTTTAACCATTTCTCTTCCACCTCGGCAAAATTAAACCGACTGGGTAAGGTGATTTGATTTTGTTCTTGATTGTCCATAACCCGAATGAGGAACTATTTTTTACCCCAGGTTATGGGGTTTATGGGACTTGCTATCCTTAAGCAATTTATATTCGATACTGTCCAGGAGGGCTTCCCACGATGCCTGAATGATATTCTCATGCACGCCGATCGTGGTCCAGGAATCGGTGTCATCCTGGGATTCGATCAGAACTCTTACCTTGGCGGCGGTGCCTTTTTTAGAATCAAGGACACGGACTTTGTAATCAATCAAATGCATCTGTTGAAGGCTGGGATAAAATTTGGTTAATACACCTCTCAGCGCCCGATCCAACGCGTCGACCGGACCGTCTCCCTGGGATGCCCCGAATTCTTCCTGGCCGTGGACGTTAAGGCGGATGGAGGCCTCGGCAAAGATCTCCCCGTCAAATCGTTTTTCGGTAGAACATTTAAAGCCCTCAAGCTTGAAGAAGGGTTTAAATTTCTTGAGAGCTCTATTGACAAAAAGTTCAAAAGAGGCATCCGCGGCTTCATATTGATAACCTAAGAGTTCATTTTTTTGCAGGGCATTCAGAAGCTTACGCGCCTGCGGTGATTTTTTATCGAGCTGGACTCCCATTTTTTCCGCGGTCAAAACAATGGGCATCTTCCCGGCCAATTCGGAGGTGATAAATCGCCGGTGATTTCCCACGAGTGCAGGATCGACATGCTCGTAGGCCTTGGGATTCTTGAGCATGGCATCGATATGAACCCCTCCCTTATGGGCAAAGGAAGAATGTCCCACAAAGGCGTGGTTGTCAGCCAGCTTCACATTGCTGATTTCACTAATGAAATAGGCGGTTTCCATCAAGAGATTGAGTTTATTTTCCGGAATAGATTTCAGACCCATCTTGGTATGTAAGATGCCGATGAGGGTACACAAATCGGCATTCCCGCATCGTTCCCCCAGTCCATTGAATGTCCCCTGGATATGCGTGCAGCCCATTTCTACGGCAGCGATGCTGTTGGCTACCGCTAGATCGAGGTCATTATGGGTGTGAATCCCCAGAGGCACTTGAATCTTGTTCTTGATTTCCGCGACAATCTTACGAATCTCTTCCGGTAACGTGCCTCCATTGGTATCACATAAGATGATTCCATCCGCATTCGCTTCCTGGGCGGCCAGGATGGTCATTAAGGCATATTCGGGATTATTCTTGAATCCGTCAAAAAAATGTTCCGCATCATAAAAGACCTCCCGGCCTTTTTTCTTTAGGAAACCAATCGATTCTGAGATCATGGAGAGGTTTTCTTCGCGGGTTGTCTTAATGACATCCGTCACATGCAAATCCCAGCTTTTCCCGAAAATCGTTAGGGTTGGGGCGTGGGATTTGATCAGGGCCTGCAAGTTGACGTCTACCGAGGTTTTGATTTTGGCCCGCCGGGTGGAACCAAAGGCCGTTACCTGGGCATGCCTCAACTTTTTGGTCTTCATGATATTGTAATATTCCTTATCCTTAGGGTTTGAACCCGGCCATCCTCCTTCAATATAATGCACCCCCAGGGAATCTAATTTTTCAGTAATCCTGACTTTATCATTGACGGTATAGGAGACCCCTTCGGTTTGGGAACCGTCGCGTAAGGTTGTATCGTAGATCGTGATATTTGTCATAGGAAACTTTATGAGCCTTTCCGGTTTAGGGGAAAATTCCTCCCTCTCGGGGAATTTTTTTCCGGCCCGTTTTTCAAATATGCTCTAACTTAAATTTTTTATGGAGCGCCTGAACGGCCTTGTGAGCCGAGTCCTGATGAATAATACAAGAGATGCTGATTTCAGAGGTCGAGATCATCTCGATATTGATCTTATTCTCAGCTAAAGTTTCAAACATCTTAGCGGCGATGCCATAATGAGACCGCATCCCTGATCCGACAAGAGAGACACGGGCAATCGTGTTATCATGAAGGACATCCCCTGCGCCGATTTGGGCCGCGATCTTTTTCGTGGCTGTCAAGGCCTTAGGTAAATCGGCCCGTGGAACGGTAAAAGAGATATCGGTATGCCGGGTGTGGCTGACATTTTGCACGATAATATCGACACTGACGCCGATTTTAGAAATGGCATTAAAGATCTTAGCGGCGATCCCGGGTTTATCCGGCACCGCACAGATCGTGATCTTGGCATCGGATTTACTCAGCGTCACTCCCCGGACAGAGATGCTTTCTAATTTTTCGTCGTCTTTAACAATCATGGTCCCTTCCTCCTTAGAAAAACTTGATCGTACATGAATGGGGATATTGAAACGTTTGGCCACCTCAATGGAACGGGCCTGCATGACTTGAGCTCCCAGCGAGGCCATCTCTAACATTTCATCAAAGGTAATGGTTTTAATTTTGCGGGCTTCTTTAACAATGCGGGGATCGGTGGTGTAAATCCCTTTGACATCGGTATAGATCTCACAGGCTTTGGCGTTGAGTGTTTTGGCCAGGGCAACGGCCGTCAGATCCGATCCCCCCCGGCCTAAGGTTGTGATGTCGTGATCCCGGGTGACCCCCTGATATCCGGCAACAATAACGATCTTATTTTCTGCCAGGGCTCTTTGAATTCGGCGCGCATCAATCCTTTCAATCCGGGCCTTGGTGTAGGTGCGATCAGTCCATATGCCGACCTGGCCACCAGTAAAGGAAATGGCATCATGCCCCATGGATTTAATGGCAATAGCGAGAAGGGCGCAGGAGATCTGCTCTCCCGTAGACATCAACATATCCATCTCCCGATCAGCAGGTGTTTTGGTAATCTGATAAGCCAAGGTCTCCAGTTCATCGGTTGTGTCTCCTAAGGCTGAGACCACGATAACCAAATTGTCACGGCTGGTCTTGGTATTCAGGATCCGCCGCGCCACCACCTGGATGCGGTCTATATTGGCAACCGATGAACCGCCGTATTTTTGAATTATAATTGGTTTCGTCATGTTACCCTTTGCCGGTGCTCCTGAATGTTGTTATAGGGATAGCTTAGCTCATATTCCCTCGGATAAAAAAATCAACCAATTCTTTACCGCTGGAAAATTTCCTATGATTATCCTGAACAGAGTGTTCATTATACTCTGTGCTCCCGTCTTTGGGAATACCCTTCCCCTGCATCACATAACAAACAGGATCACGGGTATGTGTCCGGAGTTTGACGGGGGTGGGGTGATCGGGAACGAGTAAGATACGTACATCATCATTTTTATCAAAATAATTTATGATGGTTCCAACGATATACTGGTCAATCTTCTCAATACATTCAATCTTGGCTTTAAGATCACCATTATGTCCTGCCTCATCCGGGGCCTCGATATGGATATAAACAAAATCATTTTTTTTTAACGCCTTCAAGGCATAGTCAGCCTTGCCTTGATAATTGGTATCATAGTATCCGGTAATGTTAGGGACCTGAACGATTTCTAATCCGATGAGTCGGCCAATACCATTGACCAAATCTACGGCTGAGATAATGGCTCCTTGAAGTCCATATTTTTCTTGGAAAGTGGGAAGCTCAGGTTGTATCCCCTGCCCCCAAAGCCAAATCATATTAGCGGGGTTTTCTTTCAGGTCAATTCGCACCTGATTGATTTCATGATTTTTGAGGATCTGCTGAGACCGCTGCATCAAATCTAACAGGATTTCCTGACCCTTTCCTTGAGGGAGATAATCTTTCAGGTCTTTTCCTAAGATGTCGTGAGGAGGGATCGTCTTGATTTTTAAGTAGTCCTCAATGGGATCGATTTTCATCACTAGCAGGTGCCGGTAGCTTTTTCCCGCATAAAAACGGATGTTTTCCCTCCCCAGTTTTTCATTGATAGTCAGGATCAGTTTTTCCGCTTCCGGGGTCGAGATATGTCCCGCGCTGTAGTCGAACATCTTGTCATCGGCAACCGTGATAAGATTACAGCGAAAGGCAATCTCTTGGGCAGTTAATTCAATTCCGAGATTGGCCGCTTCTAAAGGGGCTCGTCCCGAATAATTCTTGCTGGGGTCATATCCCAGGAGGGCGAGATTCCCAATATCAGAACCCGGATTCATATTGTCGGGAATTGTTTGCACCAGCCCCGTCATCCCGTTTTGAGCCAGGTAATCCATATTGGTCGTGCGAGCCACTTGCAGAGGGGTCTTCCCTCCCAACTCCTCTATCGGTAAATCAGCCATTCCATCGGGAACGATCAGGATGTATTTCATAGCATTTTTTTGAGTTGTCTTATCAGGACCTGGATCATTTGGGCACGATTAGCCGCTCTTCCAACTATTTTTTGATTACGATCGATGAGGATTCCTTGATATTGGCTTTCTCTAAGACAGTTAGCCACTACGAGATCGCATTGGCCTTTTCGCAAGAGTCTCTGGGAGCTTTGGATTAATAGATCTTCATCAATCGTTAATTCGAGTTTAAATCCAACTAAAATCGTCTGCGGCTGCCTTCTTTTGATACTGAGGATGATTTTAGGAGCCGGCTTTAAGGATAACCGCAGAGACCTCAATTCAGAGCTTAATTTATGAGTGATTTTATTTTCTAAGCGATAGTCCGAAACGGCGGCTGCTTGTATGACAACAGCATACGTTTTCTTGAATTCTCTCTCAAGCAGAGATCTGAGTTCATCAAAATAATGAAACTTAATGACCTTGATGGATTGAGTTTTGAGGGGAGTTTGAACCGGCCCTTCCAGAAGCGTTACCTGTGCGCCTAATTGCCCCAGGGTCTGGGCCAACCTTTGCCCCAATTGTCCGGTCGATATGTTACTTATGACTCTGACCTGATCAATCGGTACCCATGTCGGACCGCAGGTGATAAGGATTTTTTTATTTCTAAAAGAATGGTCATATCCCAATTTCTTTGATCCTTTTTGTTTATGAATCCTAAAGACCAATCTCCTTCAAGATGACCTTCATATCTGCCTCAAGACTCACCGGCTGAGAAATCTGGCTTATCGCACAGTTGGGATCTTTCAGGCCATGCCCGGTTAAGGTGCAAACAATCGTTTTCCCAAGATGATCTTTAAAAAAGGATTCTTTATGGAGCTTCAAGATACCGGCGACACTGGCCGCTGAGGCTGGCTCCACAAAGACCCCGCTCCTCATGGCTAATTGTTTATAAGCCGCTAGGATTTCTTCATCCGTAACCGCATCAATGAGTCCTTGGGATTCATCGCGGGCTTGTTCGGCAGGTTTCCAGTTGGCCGGATTTCCAATGCGGATGGCGGTGGCGATGGTCTCAGGATTCGCAATGATCTGTTTTTTGACAATGGGGGCGGCACCTGCGGCTTGAAATCCCAACATCCTGGGGAGGTTCTTGGTACGTCCGGAGTGCTGATATTCCTTGTATCCTTTCCAATAAGCGGTAATGTTTCCAGCATTGCCTACCGGAATCGCATGGAAATCCGGGGCATTCCCTAACAGGTCACAGATCTCAAAGGCAGCCGTTTTTTGTCCTTCGATTCGGAAAGGATTAATGGAATTGACTAATTCAACCGGGTATTTTTGCGTAATCTCTTTGACCAGATTCAAGGCGGCATCAAAATTTCCTTTGATGGAAATCACCTGGGCCTGATGAATCATGGCCTGGGCTAATTTCCCTAATGCGATTTGGCCCTCGGGAATCAGGACGACGCATCTCATCCCGCAGCAAGCGGCATAAGCGGCCGCCGAGGCCGATGTATTTCCCGTGGAGGCACACATGACCGCCGTCGCTCCTTTTTCTTTGGCTTTGGAGATGGCCATTGTCATGCCACGGTCTTTAAAAGAACTAGTGGGATTTAGCCCTTCACATTTGAGATAGACCTTAAGTCCAAGTCTTTGGGATAGATCTTCGGAGAAGATGAGCGGGGTATTCCCTTCCTTTAAGGTTACGATAGGTGTTTTCTTGCTTACCGGAAGAAAATCTTTATAACGATGAATGATTCCTTGCCAGATCATGGGGAGTCAGGAGGATTCTTGATTTGCATCGATTGTTGAGTCATTGGTCTCATTAAGCCTATTCAAGTCTTTCCATACGAATCGCTATGGGCATGCTTTTGACTACCGAAAGTTGATGAATCTTTTCCAGGGCCTTGCGGACCATCTTCTCAACGGCAAAATCCGTCAACATAACCACCGGGACGTGAGCAGCCGGGTTATGCGCCTTCTGGGTCACGGAATTGATACTGATGCCATATTTCCCTAAGATTCCGGCCATGATGGAAAGCACCTTGGGTTTGTCAATAGCCGTCATGCGGAGGTAATATCGGCTTTTGACTTGATCCATTTTTCGTATGGTCATCAGAGAAGTATCTTCATAAGGATTCCTTAACCAAGAGGCCTCGGTATTTTCTTTCTGCTGAGCAAGATTAATCAAATCACTGAGGACCCCGGAGGCAGCGGACATCTGTCCTGCTCCCTCCCCGGAAATAAGGACATTCCCCAAGGGACTCGTTTTAAGATATAAAGCGTTATAGACGCTGCCGATAGCAGCCAGGGGATGATCTTTAGCAATGAGCGTCGGATGAACGCGGACCTCGATCTCCTGTCCTTCCCGCTTGGCAATCCCCAACAATTTGATCGTGAGATTCAGCTCCTGGGCGTAGTTGATATCTTCCTGAGAGATCGTGTTGATCCCCTCGGTATAAATATCCTCCAGTTTCACTGTTTTCCCTAAAGCGAGATACACTAAGATCGTTAATTTGTGAGCGGTATCCATCCCATTGATATCAAGGGTAGGATTGCTTTCCGCGTATCCCCTCTTTTGAGCCTCTTCGAGGGCCTGCTGGAAGGTCAGATGATTTTTCGTCATAGAATCAAGAATGAAATTGCAGGTCCCGTTGATAATGCCATAAAGGGCCCGGAATGTATTGCCCACCAGTCCCTCGGATATTGTCTTGATCACCGGCACTCCCGCCATGACCGCTGACTCAAAATAGATAGATCGATTGGACTGATGCGCCTGACGGAAAAGTTCTCTCCCGTGATGGGCGAGGAGTTCCTTGTTGGCCGTCACCAGATGTTTCCCGTTTTTGAGCGCGCCCAGCGCGATCTCTCTGGCAGGATTTAATCCCCCAATGAGCTCGATCACCGCCTGAATCTGAGGATCACTGAGGACGCCTTGAATATCGCTGGTGCAATGAATATTTTTAAGGTCGGGGGTGATTTTTTGTTGGATGCTCCGGTCGCAAATGGTTTTAATTATAAGTTCCGTATGAAATTTTTCTTTAATGAAGGAAAAACGTTTCTGGATCAATTTGATGATGCCGGATCCCACGTTGCCATAACCAATCAGACCTATCGTCAGTTTAGTCATCAGGAATATTCTCTTCTTTTTGAAAGATTTCGATGATTCTTGATAAAAGAAATTTTTGTTCTTGGTCTAAGGCGTCAAACGCGAGCCGTGTTTCATACAGGATGTTAGTAACCTTTTTATGGGATTCCAAGACCGTTCCGGAAAAGGAGACCTTATCAGCAATGAAAGGGGTCTTCATATCCAGACACAGTTTGGTATTTGGCTCATATGCCTGGGTAGTCACAAGACACATCCCTCCCAGGCTAAGATTTTTTAATTGAGTTATTTCATATTTTCTCTGCGGGCAGGCTTTATCATGATAAGTAAGAATGAAATTCTTTTTGATGCGAATATATCTTCTTCGATCAGGTCTTTCGGGATCAGATTGTTTATAAGGATTTTTGGAAATCATAGTTCAACCGCAGAGGTATTATCGGAGCGGTGAGATTTGAACTCACGACCTCTTGAACCCCATTCAAGTGCGCTAGCCAACTGCGCTACGCTCCGGAAAATTAAATTGAAAAAGGATTATACTATATATCGTTATCTTGGAAAAGGAAAAAGTCTTTGAAAGTCTCGGGTTTTCAGGATGTCCTGGTAAGATTTTGAGGGGAGGTCATTCGCCCTGGAAATTAAAAGCCACCATTTTACGGGATTCATTCTGATTTAGCCTCTCTTTTCATGAGGTCAGCAACAGCCTGCGATGGGGGCTTATTTTTATAAAGAATTTTATATATTTCATTCGTAATAGGCATCGTGACGCGGTGTTTAAGACTTAATCGATAGACGGCCTTGGTCGTCACAACTCCTTCGGCAACCATGGGCATGGAGGAAAGGATCTCCGGGATGCTTTTCCCTTGACCTAATTGTTCTCCCACATAACGATTGCGGCTTTGGTGGCTCATGCACGTTGTCACCAGATCTCCTAGTCCAGTTAGACCCATAAAGGTTTTTTGTTTGGCCCCTAAGACCACACCCAGACGGGCCATCTCGGCCAGCCCTCGGGTCATAATAGCCGCTTTGGTATTGGTCCCTAATTTTAACCCGTCACAGATTCCGCAGGCAATGGCAATGATATTTTTAATGCTGCCTCCCAGTTCCACTCCAATGAGATCAGCATTGGTATAAATCCGGAAATTATTTGAATTAAAGACCGTCTGCAGGGTTTGGGCAATCCGGCGTTGTGAGGAAGCAATCACGGCTGTGCTGGGAATTCCCAAAGCCACCTCCCTGGCGATCGTGGGTCCGGACAAGATCGCTAAAGGAATTTTTCCAAGAGACTCTTCGATGACTTGGGACATCGTCATTAGAGTCTTTGTGTCAACGCCCTTGATCACACTTAAGAGAATCTTGCCTTTAAGGTTAAGGGACTTGAGTTTATTCAAGATACTTTTAACGTATTCCGAAGGAATGGCCAGGACAACGAGCTGGACTCCTTCCAGGGCATAGGCCAGATCATCCGTTATATCGATTTCCGGGGGGATTTTAATCCCCGGCAAATATTTCACATTTTCTCGGGTTCGGTTAAGTTCTTTGATGTAATCAGGGAAAGCCCCCCAAAGTTTAACCAAATATTGTCTTTGGGAAAGATACATACTTAGGGTGGTTCCCCAGCCCCCGTCTCCCAACAAAGCTATGGAACGGATTTTAGCCATGACTTAAAGTGTCGCTCGGTAAGTTTTTAGACAAATACTATATCGGATTGCGCAAGACTTGATATAACGAAAAGATCTTATTGGCATAAATTTTTTTTAAGGTTGTGCTATTTTTCCCGGGTTCATAGTAACGCAGAAAGACAATGTAGTTCACATTATAATCGAAAATAGCCTTGATGACGGTTCTTTCAAAAGGTTTTTCGATCCACAATTTGAACTCTTCGATATCCTGGATGCGTTTATGCCACTCTAAGGCAGTCTTATAATCGAAACCAATCAGGCCGCAGTCTCTAAAGGACGCCAGAATTTTACGTTCGGAGAAGATTCGAAATCCCGCCATATCCAGATTGTGCGGCACCAGGATTAAGGCATCTTTGGGGGTATTGGCATGAACATATTTTTGGATATCAATCCAATACTTTTGCAGTTGCCAGGTCCCTTCTCCCTTCCGATAATAGAAGAAGTCTGGGATCTGAAATAAAGCGTAGTGCAGCAAGATCGCGGATAGGGGAATGATCAGGAAGAGTTTTTTGAGCACCAGCAAGTTGCTCTTCCCCCAGGAGGAATGACACAACAGGTAATTCAAAAAGAGCAACCCAAAATTGACATAAATAATAAAAACTGCGAGTGCTTTATAGATGGGATACGGGAAGGTTACGACAATGCCTAATAAGCAGAACCCAAGCATGAACGGCCAAAAAATTCCTTTCCAATTGAGACGCTCTCCCTTAGGTTTATGATTCCATTTTAAGTAACTAAAGAGGATCACCAGTGTATAGGCCCCAATGAGAAAGGTGTATTGCTGGACATATTTCAAGGAAGAAAATAATAGACCAAGCAAGAGACCATAAAAGACTTTCTCTTTTTGTACTGTTTGAAAAAGCAGATGGGCGGTATATCCCATCAAGAATACCTTGAGGTATTGCACATTTCGAATCAGATTGAGATCTAAGACAAATCTGGATGGATAGACATAGGTAAACACATAGGAAACACAGAGCAAGAATAAGACGGTTCCACACATACAGAGAGTCTTCCTGTCTTTCCGGAAGGAATCATTATTAAAAAAGTTGAGCAGGAAAAGAAAAATGAGGAGCAAATAGTTCTTGGAGGCCAGAAAAAATAAAGAGATATCCTTTAAAAGGAATTCGGGAGGATAATCAAAAAGAAAATTCTGCGGACACGCGATCAGAAATAAGGAATACCAGTTTTTATAAAGTCCGGGGTCAGTCGATCCGTAATTTTCAATCAGCCGATTCATGATCCACGCTAACAAAGGAGTGATGGAGATGAGGAAAATCAATCCAGAAATCAGGAGGGTTTTTATCCCGTGTTTTTTGATATGGAAAAGGAGATAAACCCCCAAGTAGATCATGGGAAAAAGGCTGTAGAGGGAATGGATATTGGCGCTCAAGCCCAATAAAGCGGAGGCCAGATAAAAGCGTTCTCGGTAGAAAAAGTAGATTCCCGCGAAGATGATGCTCAAGGCAAGTTCTTGATGAGAAAAGGAGCGGTAAAGAAATTCTTCGGTGCGGCCGATCAAGAAGAACATCAAGACGCATAAAAATGCGCTCACCCGGTCTTTGGTGAGGAGATTCCAGAGTTTGAACATCCAGAAAAATAAAAAATACCGGCTGAGCAGATATAAAATCAGATAGGCGGTTTCGATTTGATCAATGGTGATCAGGCGAGCCAGGATTGGATAGAAATAGGAGGTAAAGTTTTTCTTTAGGCTCTCAACGTAATAATCCCCCGGATACAGGGAGCCATCCATCAATTTTTTTAGAAGCGGGATTTCCAGATGTTGATCATCCCATCCATAGATATATCCGTTGGTCAGCAGGAACAGGGTGAGGATGATAGCCGCGACCAGCCAATCACTTTTTGTTAAAGAAAGAAATTTCTTATAATGGGACATGATGAAAGGACGAGTAGATTATCTCCAGACAAAAACTTCCCGGAAAATTTCAAAAAGATAAGCCGCTCCCCAGCGCCAGATCTGCAGTTTGCGCTCCCCTCCCTCTCGGACGGGTTCATCCCCGGGGATCTCAGCGACCTTGAATCTTTTTTTGGCACACCGGATGGACAGAAGCGGTTCCCAACTGATTTTGGTTTTCAGCAGGCTTTCTTCAACCGAATAGCTCTCTTCTTTATCGAGATCCAATTCTGCGATGAGACTTTTCCGGTAGGCGCGATAGATCACCATGGCATCGGTATAGTGACCTTGATGTAGGAGGTTGATCAGAAGGGTAAACAGGCGGTTGCCGAAGGCGGTTAAGAAATCATCATCGTAACTGTGCGCCCCCGGGGCATAACGGGAGATGATGACCATATCATAGCCTTCTTTCATCTTCGCGATACATTCCGGAATCATTTCCGGAATGGAGTTGCCATCGGGGCTGAAGGTCAGAATCACATCTCCCGTGATAAAGGGAAGGGCCTCAAGGTAAGCGTTGCGTATTCCTTTTTTTTGTTGGACGATGATCTCATATCCGGCTTTTTTAGCAAATTCAATGGTTCCATCCGTTGATTGGCCATCCACGATGAGAATTTGGTGGTACCATTCCTTTTTGAGTTTCGGCATGATTGTTTTCATGCCGTGGATTTCGTTTAAGGTTGGGATAAGGATTGTAACCTTCATGGATGAGGATTCTAGTTTGGGAAGATCAGATAATCCTGGGGTTGGATTTGGCTCAAGATTCGATTGATGAGTATTCAAGATTTTTTAGAGGGCATTAAGGTTAAGCACTTTATTAATGAGACCGAGACTATATATCGGTAAATCTGGAGCGGGCGATGAGAATCGAACTCACATTCCCAGCTTGGAAGGCTGGCGTTCTACCATTGAACTACGCCCGCGTTTTAGTGATAAGTGGTAAGAGATAAGTGGTAAGGATAAATTTTTTAAAGTTAAAAGTAAAAATTAGGATAAAGATTTATTCTTTAATGCCCTTATCAAACCACTAATCATTTTACCTATCTCATTGCATTGTTCAATCAGAGAGCCGAATGTGTTGAGCTGAAGATATCCCAAATCCGTACTGAGAATTAAATAATATTTTGTTTCCTCAAGCGATCCTTGAGAGATGTTTAGAAAACGAATAAATTCTTTACTGCTTTTTTTATAACCTTCAGAAATATTTGCACAGATTGATATGCTTGATCGCCTCATTTGATTAGTTATGCAAAAATTTTCTTCGTTTGGAAAATTTCTTGTGACGGCATAAATTTTCAGTGTTAGATCATGTGCTTTTGCCCAAGTAGTTAAATCTTCAAAACTTTTGATAGTCATTCCCTTCCCTCCTTTAAAGGATTTTTTAATATATTGGGGAAGGAATTTTTTTGTTACTTATCACTTATCACTTACCACTTATCACTAAGAATGGGCAGAGGAGGATTCGAACCTCCGTAGCGCGAGCGCAACAGATTTACAGTCTGTCCCCGTTGGCCACTTGGGTATCTGCCCAGATTTACCTCAATTTTGATTTAGAAAGAATCTGGGCAAGTACTTGCTTCCTTAAGCTTTTTTCATTTTAGAAATGCAAGTACTGCCCATGAAAAGTCATAAGTACTAATTAAGCTGGCGAGAGGCTTCGAACCCCCGACCTGCTGATTACAAATCAGCTGCTCTACCAGCTGAGCTACGCCAGCTGAGATCTTATCAATTTTGATGAAACAAGTGAAAAAAAATATAGCAGAATTAGGAAGGGCTGTAAAGAATCATTTCTCCGCATTTCTCCCCAGGGCGGAATTTTCACGGAGAGGCAGAACCTGCACTAAATCCCTTAACCTATGGGATAAAAGTTATCGACAGGGGAGATGGTTCCGGATAGCTTTTCGTAACCCCAACTCCGAATTAAAAATGTTTTTTCAACCCCAATTTTGTATTAAATACAAAATTGGGGTTCAACGGGCAGTGCCTCACCCCCTGGGTGAAAAACTTCACTCGTCAATTTATCGAGGAGAGGATGATTTTCTAATTTGGAGTTGGGGTCGTAAGTTCTTGATATATTCTTTTTCGACAGGAAACCCCAAGGCCTGGGCTTTGCGGGCATCTTTGAGGGCTTGTTGTTTATTCCCTAACATATCATAAGCCAAAGAGCGTCTCCAGTAAGCATCGGTGAAATCAGGAAGTAAGTGGATGGCCTTGTTCAAGTCACCGATGGCGGCCGCATAATGTCCTTGCAATTCTCTGATAATTGCTCTGTTGTGGTAGGCCCCCACGATTTGGGGATTTTTTTTGATCGCTTGGGTATAATCGGCCAGGGCCAGGTCGTTTTGCTCCCTTCCCAGGTAGACATTCCCTCGGTTAAAATGAGGAAGACCTTCATTAGGGTCCAGTTCGATAGATCTCGTATAATCCGAGATGGCCTTTTCCAACAGTCCCAGCCTTTCAAACACCACCCCTCTATTACAAAAGGCATTGGCATAAAAGGGATCTAACTCGATGGCTTTTTCGAGATCGGGAATCGCCGGCTG
>CAYJUK010000023.1:0-18580 GCA_964373335.1 uncultured Planctomycetales bacterium
AGCTGATCTCACCACTCGTCAATGATACCATCTTAATCAATGGTCTTCTGCAAGGGGAAAAAAAAGAAGTCGTTTCTCAAGCCACAGCAATGATTCAAAAGGGATTTAAGTCGGTCAAGTTAAAGGTGGGACGTCAACCCCTTGAAGAGGACGTCCAGAAAGTAAAAGCAGTTTATGAAATTATAAAAGACAAGGCCATTTTACGTCTCGATGCCAATCAATCTTGGGACTATGAGCAGGCCTTGACCTTTGGGCAGGCGATAGGATGTAAATCCGTAGAGTACATAGAAGAGCCTTTTACAGATCTCACCCAAAGCCAACGATTCTTTGACGAAACCTTGATCCCAATTGCTCTGGATGAATCCTTACAGGCCTTAAGTTTCGATCAAGTCAAGTCCATCGGAGGAGTGGAGGTCTTGGTCCTCAAACCGATGATCATCGGGGGAATTGAGAAAACCTGGCAATTAATGCAAAAAGCCAGAGATTACGGATTACGTATGACCATCAGTTCCGCCTTCGAGTCAGGGATAGGACTCCAAACACTGTCTGATTTGGCTTCCTTTCAAAAAAAGCCTGTTCCCGCTGGGCTAGATACCATTAAGTACTTTCAGGAAGATCTTTTGATTCATTCTTTTGAAATTGAAAACGGTTATTATCATATACGTCCTAACGTCATTAACTCCCCTGAGGTGAAATCTCATTTGTTAACCAATATCCATTCCAATTAAAAAATTAGTCAACCTTAAAATTGACTTTTGCTTAACTGGTAGTCAATCCCAACATTCCTTTAATTTGAAGTGGAAGGTAGGATGTCCTTGCTTCTTCTAAATGATTTTTTTCAAAGGGAGGCAAGGTTTTTTCGCTTTGTTTTTCTTGAATTTTTTACTATTGGTTTTAGAAACCTCAATAATGAAACTCCTTGCTGATCCTCTTCAAAAAGCCTCCCAGAGCCACTCACATAATCCTGCTGTCATTTGGGAAGAAGGAACTATCACTTATGAAGAATTGAATCATTGGGTCTGGGCTACTGTCCATTTCCTACAAAAGATTCACATCAAATCCGCAGATCGAATCGCCATCATCGCCCAAAATCATTTAGGTTTTATCCTTCTTCTGCTGGCCATTTTTCGCCTTAAAGCTACCGCCTGCCTTCTCAGTCCACGATTACCCATGGAAGACATCCAACAACTCGTAAGATCTCTCCAATGTTCAACCATTTTTACAGATTCCATTCCATCATTTAAAAAGATTCAGTTCCCTCTCAAGATCTTCCCTTTTTCACCGATTCTCAAAATCCCTCATCGAAGAGTTTCTATCCCGGATCAATCCACTTTCTCACCTGATCAAGAAGCGGTTATCCTCTTAACCTCCGGAAGTTCCGGTCAACCTAAGGCTGCTTTATTATCGATTGGGAATCTCTACTTTAATGCCGCAGGTGCAAATGAATTCATCCCCTTTCGACCTCAAAATCGATGGTTATTATCTCTACCCTTATACCATGTTTCCGGATTAGGGATCATCTTCAGAACCATCTTAAGTGGAGGGACCATCCTGATCCCAGATCCAGACAAATCATTGGATATCAATTTAAGGAAATATCATCCAACCCATCTCTCTTTAATTCCCACCCAGCTTTATCGACTATTAGGGAAAAAGAAAAATATGGCCTTCCTCAAGATGAGGGAGGCCATTCTACTAGGAGGAGCTCCTATCCCCTCCCAACAAATCCAAGAATCCCTAAAATACGATTTACCTATTTTCATCACTTATGGGTTAACTGAGATGGCTTCCCAGGTAGCCACATCTTCCCTTAAAGAATCATTTCAAGATGATCAACTCTGGGTACGTATCTTAAACTATGGTCAGGTAAAGCTTGCTCAGGATGGGGAGATTCTCGTGAAAGGCCGAACCTTATTTAAAGGTTATATAATAAAAAATATGATCGATCCTCACCTGAATCTTGAGGGATGGTTTCCGACTGGAGATATGGGACAGATCAATGAGCAAGGAAGGTTAAAAATCCTGGGCCGAAAAGATCTGATGTTTATCAGCGGCGGTGAAAACATTCAACCCGAGGAGATAGAGAAGGCATTAACCAAGCTAGACTTTATTGAGAGGGCGATCGTTATTCCCAAGTCAAATAAAGAATACGGATTTCGACCGGTCGCATTTATCAAAACCAGAAAAGACAAACTTATCCCACCCCACTCTGACATCATTAACAACTTAGCAAGATTCCTCCCTCGATTTAAAATTCCCCAAGAATTCTTTCCCTGGCCAAAGACATTCCTGGGCCGAGAAATGAAAATCAAAAGAAGTCAGTTTCTTGAACTGATTGGAAAAGAAAAGAAGGCTACTAGGCGATCTTTTCAATAGCCTGACGCATATCTCGAGGAAGCCGAATCTTGGTTTGGGTCTTCTTATCCATGGTGACATGAACGGTTAGTCCCGTACCCACCAAGGTCCCTTGCGCATTCTTAATCGCATAATTAAAAGTAAAGGAGGTCTCCCCGATTCTGCCGATACGAACTTCAATGGTAATCCGATCACCGACAAACAAAGATTTTTTATAATCGGCCTCGGCATGAACGATGGGAAGGAAGTAATTCTTCTTGCGGATTAAAACGGCAAAACCAAATCCCATTTTTTCTAACAGTGATTCATAAGCATCGTGCATTAATTTGAACTGATGGCTAAAAAACAAAAGCCCGGCTGCATCCGTTTCATGGAGTTTAATGGTCGTTTGATATTTATACATTGATTCATCTCCTTAAAATGATATACCCCCAGTTCCCCAGGGAAGGTCGATCTCATATCAATTCATGAATGAAGAATTATATAATGCCGTCATTATAACATAACTCGCTTTTCCCTCATTGAGAGAGTGAATATCTTTTGAAACCTAGAATTGCAGTAGGAGTTTGATAATCTTACCGTGAGTGAGTCGTATAAGCGTCAACGACAATTCTCGGGTTGATATGTCCTTATTTTCAGGCCCCTCGACGATGAATGGAGGCTTTTCTTTTGTTGACAAAAAAACGAAAAAGAGTACTATAGAACCACTTCTTTAAAATTTTCCTCTCATTTATGGTTTCAAATAAATTATATCAAATAAGGAGGATCCGTGAATCGAAAGGCCCTGATCGCAGAATTTATTGGAACATTTGCCCTCATTTTCATTGGAGTGGGAGCCATTGCCGCTGATTACACCTCTGGAGGAAAATCTGGATTAGTAGGGATTGCCTTAGCGCATGGATTGACTATCGCGGTTATGGTTTCAGCCACAGCCGCTATCAGTGGGGGACATTTGAATCCTGCCGTGACTCTCGGTTTATTTTTTGCTAAAAAGATTGACTCAGTTAATACAATTGGATATCTCATCGTTCAATGTTTAGGAGCCATATTAGCAGCATTTCTTCTTAAGTTCTGTATTCCAACCTCTACCCTGGTAGCGATCAAGATGGGGATCCCTCTGCCGGCTGAGGGGATAAGTGATGGCATGGTGGTCCTCACCGAGATTATTTTAACCTTTTTTCTTGTTTTTGTTGTTTATGGGACCGCTGTTGATCGCCGAGCACCCCAGGTAGGGGGACTTTTTATCGGCCTTACCGTCGCGCTCGATATCCTCATGGGAGGACCAATCAGCGGAGCAGCCATGAATCCCGCTCGTCATCTCGGTCCCGCCTTACTTGGTGGTGGAACTGAGAATATCTGGATGTATTGGCTCGGGCCGATAGTTGGAGGAGTATTGGCCGCATTAACCTACAAAAAGACTTTAGAATAACTCTTTAATCTCTAAAATTTCCAAGAAAATCGCCTGCGGGCGATGACTTTTAACGATTTTCAGCCCCATGTTAAAAAAATACTTTACTAAAGGGTAAAAAAAGTTTTAAGAAAGGAGAAAGAGAATGCAATCAGTTGCTCAAGCAGTTACCTTAAAAGGGAAACCGGTTACCCTTCTAGGCAAGGAAGTGAATGTAGGCCAGCCAGCTCCGGATTGTACACTCATAGCTAATGATCTTTCTGAGGTCAAATTATCGAGTTTCAAAGGGAAAAAGGTGATCTTCTCTGTGGTTCCTTCCTTAGACACTCCTGTCTGTGATAAACAAACCAAACGATTCAATGAAGAAGCTGCTCGACTGAAGGATACAGTCATTCTTACAATCAGCATGGATCTGCCTTTTGCTCAAAAACGCTGGTGTGGTTTAACGGGTAGCGATAAAATCCAAACTCTATCAGACCACCGGGACGCACAATTTGGTCAAGTCTATGGGGTTCTTATAAAGGACCTCCGTATTCTGGCCAGAGCGGTCTTTATTACCGATCAGAAAGGATTCATTCGATACAAACAAATTGTCAATGAAATTGCCACAGAACCAGATTACAGCGCCGCTTTTGAAGCAGTGAAGAATCTCAAATAATTTTCATTTCAAAACCTAATTCGTAAATAAAAATTAAAACGAGGAGGATAAAAAATGGCATTCACACTTCCTAAACTACCTTACACCTTCAATGCCCTGGAACCACATATTGATTCCCAAACAATGGAGATCCATCATGGTAAGCATCATAATGCTTATGTAACGAATCTCAATAAGGCCATTGAAGGAAAACCTGACCTTGAGTCCAAATCCATTGAAGATCTGATCTCAAAGATCTCTGCCCTTCCCGAAGCTATCCAGGGAGCTGTCCGAAACAATGGGGGAGGACATGCTAATCACTCTTTGTTTTGGACTCTTTTAACACCAGCAGGGGAACCTGAACCCAAAGGAGAACTGGCTGACACGATCAAAAATGATTTTGGCAGCTTTGCCACATTTAAGGAAAAATTCTCTGCTGCAGCCATCAGCCGATTCGGCAGCGGCTGGGCATGGTTAGTAGTTAAGGAGAGAAAATTAATCATCGGCTCAACCCCCAACCAAGATAATCCTCTGATGGATGTCGCTGAATTTAAAGGAACCCCCATCCTAGGAGTGGATGTCTGGGAGCATGCCTATTATCTAAAATATCAAAACCGACGAGCCGACTACCTCACTGCGTTCTGGAACATTATTAATTGGAAGGTTGCGACCGAACGCTTTAAAATCGCCATAAAAGAAACCGTTGGTTCTCTCCGATAACCTTATCATCAGATGGGTCCGAACTCAAAGTGAGTTCGGGCCCGTCAATAAACCTAACCTCATGATCGTCGCCTCTCTTAAATGATCTTAACAAAACAACAAATTCACCTAATGGCGATAACTTTTGAAGATCCACAGTCCTTTGGAAAATAAAAAATCCTAAAGAATTGAAAATAATTTCGTCAAAGCCCTTGACAACCATTTTGATCAAAGATACTATATTTAGTATCCTAAAATATTTTTTTTCAATATCTTGTATTTCCCTTTTGTAAGAGAAGATAAACCCATCAGAAGATAAACCCCTATCACTAGAATTAATCTATTGGAGAAGGAGTCTTTCATGTCTCAGGAAACAGCGATCTACTCGGGGATGAAGGTTAAGAAAAGAAACTCCCAAATCGTTGAATTCTTTCCTATCCGCATCCAAAATGCCATCGCCAATGCCTTTAAAGAAAAACATAATCTTCCCAGAGAGGCAGATTTACCAGAGCCGATTGTTCAGCATGTAGAAAAAGTGACCCAATGTTTGCTATTCGTCCTCCGAGAACGATTTCTGCAGCAAGAATATTTGACCGTGGAGGAGATTCAAGATGAGGCTATTCGCCAACTCTATGAAAATGGGTATAAAGAAGTCGCTGAACTTTATGCCAATTACCGTCGTCAACATGCCGCAAAAAGAGCCGTACTGGACTTATATTCTACGATCAAGAGAGATGGAAAGGTTGTTTCCTTTAAACCGGAAAAAATTACCCTGGCCATTGCCAAGGCTTTACAAGCTTCCCATAACGGGGTTCTTGATGATACCTGGCTTGATAAAGCCAGGACCCTTTCCAAATCTGTGATTGACCAGATTCAACAATTATGGCCGGAAGGGAAGGCTCTTCATATCGAAGAAATCCAAGACCTTGTTGAAAAAACCTTAATGATGTCTGGGAATCATGAGGTGGCGAGACGTTATATTTTATATCGGGAGCAAAGAGCTAAACTCAGAGAAACCCAGCATACCTTTGATCCAGGAATCAATCTGGATATCGTTAAAACAATAAATTTCAAAACCGTGCAGGGAGAAGAAAAACCGCTTGATCTCAATGAACTGCGGTTCACCATTGAGTCCTGTTGCCAGGGATTGGAAGATGTTACTTCTGACAAAATCCTCAAAGAATCACTCAAAAATTACTACAATGGTATTACCGAAGAGAAAATAGAAATTTCGAATATCATGGCGGCCAAGTCCTTTATTGAACAGGAACCCAATTACAGCTACGCTGCCGCGAGGATGTTGTTATTAAAACAGTATCGAGAAGCCTTAAGACACCCTGTCAGTTTTGAAAGCATGAAGATGGAATACCCAACGTTTTTTGCCACCTACATCAAATTCGCTGTCCAGCAGGAACTCCTCTCGAAAGAACTCCTTAACTTTGATTTAGAGTATCTGGGGAATCATCTCGTTCCCAAACGAGATTTAATCTTTAAGTTCCTCGGCCTTCAGAATTTATATGACCGTTATTTTATTCATTGGGAGTCCCGACGGATTGAACTCCCGCAGATATTTTGGATGCGTGTCGCTATGGGATTATCCATTCAAGAGGGTTCCCAAAAAAGTGTACGTGCTGTCGAATTTTATAACATGTTATCAACTTTTCGTTTTATCTCCTCAACCCCCACGTTATTTAATGCCGGCACTCATCATCCGCAATTATCTTCCTGCTATTTAACCACTATCTCAGACGACCTCCACCATATCTTTAAATGCATTCAAGATGATGCCTTGTTATCCAAATGGAGCGGTGGATTAGGCAATGATTGGACCAATGTCCGGGCCATGGGGGCAAGGATCAAAGGAACAAATGGAAAGAGCCAAGGGATTATTCCATTCTTAAAGGTCGCAAATGATACCGCTATTGCTGTCAATCAAGGAGGGAAACGGCAAGGGGCCATGTGCGCCTATTTGGAGATTTGGCATCTGGATATTGAAGAATTTTTAGAACTTCGCAAAAATACCGGTGATGATCGCAGACGCACCCATGATATGCATACGGCGACTTGGATCCCGGATCTGTTTATGAAACGTGTCAAAAGCAATGGGACCTGGACCCTCTTTAGCTCCCACGAAGTTTCCGATCTCCATCATATTTACGGAAAATCCTTTGAAAAACGCTATGAAGAATACGAACATATGACTCAAGAAGGGAAGATTAAACAATTTAAAATCATTCCCGCTGTTCAATTATGGCGTAAAATGCTCAATATGCTCTTTGAGACTGGGCATCCTTGGATGACATGGAAAGATCCTTCGAATGTCCGATCTCCTCAGGATCATACGGGTGTTGTCCATAGTTCCAATCTCTGTACCGAAATTCTATTGAATACCTCTGAGGATGAAACTGCGGTATGCAATTTGGGTTCGGTTAATTTAGCTGTCCATACAACGGACAAGGGGATTAATCACCCCATGCTGAAGGAGACAATCCGTACAGCAGTTCGTATGCTGGATAATGTCATAGATATCAATTACTACCCGACAAAAGAGGCCAGGACTTCGAATGGCCTTCATCGCCCCATTGGATTAGGTTTAATGGGCTTTCAAGATGCCCTCTATGTTCAGGAGATCAGCTACGCCTCGCAAGAAGCAGTTGAATTTGCGGATATCAGCATGGAGGCGATTTCTTATTATGCGATCCAATCGTCTATAGGATTAGCCCAAGAACGATCCCCTTATTCCTCATTCCAGGGTTCCAAATGGGACCGTGGATTCCTTCCCCTGGATACTATTGAATTATTAGAGAGAGAGAGGGGTGGATACCTTCACGTTGATCGTTCTTCGCAGATGGATTGGACAGTCATCCGGGAGGATATCAAGAAGTATGGAATCCGTAATAGCTTAATTATGGCTATTGCTCCCACCGCGACTATTGCCAATATTGTTGGAATCACCGCCTCGATCGAACCCTGTTATAAAAACATCTTTGTTAAAAGCAACCTTTCCGGGGAATTTACGGTTATCAATGAGTACCTGATCTGCGATTTGAAAAATTTAGGGCTCTGGGATCAAGAAATGATAGAAGACATCAAATATTTTGATGGCAGTATCCAGGAGATCGCTCGGATTCCTGAACATCTCAAAGGCAAATATGTCACCGCCTTTGAAATAGACTATGAATGGTTGATCGACTGTGCCAGCCGCCGGCAAAAATGGATCGATATGGGACAATCCTTGAACCTTTACCAAGCCAAACCGAGTGGGCAAAAGGTCAGTGATATGTATATGCTGGCTTGGGAAAAGGGATTAAAAACTACCTATTATCTTCGATCCCTGGGGGCCACCCGCATTGAGAAAAGCACTCTTGATATCACCAAAACCAAATACGTTGAAAACATTGTCGGAGGACGCAGATCAAAGGATAAAAAATTGCAGAACCAGCAGCCGTCAATCACAGTCTCTTTAAGTCAGGACCCCACCCAAGACTGTGAGGCATGCCAATAAATAGTTAAATGGTCCCCCGGTAGGAATTCAAATCCAATGAAAATTCATTGAGATCAATCTTAAGGAGGAATACCCATGTCAGAGGTCTTAGCCCGGGAATGTCAGACATCCGCTTCCCTGATCCGGATGACCAAACAAAGGATCTCAGCTGATGACAAACGCATTATCAATAATGGCCGCACTACTGATGCCAATCAGTTGGTCCCCATCAAATATAAATGGGCCTGGCAATATTACCTGGATGGTTGCGCCAACCACTGGATGCCGACCGAGGTCTCTATGCAGCGGGACATCGAACAATGGCGTGATCCCAAGGCTTTTTCGGATGAAGAACGGCATGTGATCAAACGAAACATGGGATTCTTCTCAACAGCTGAAACCCTGGTGGGAAACAATATCGTCCTTTCCATTTATAAATTTGTTGATAATCCCGAATGTCGTCAGTATCTCTTGCGTCAGGCCTTTGAAGAAGCCATCCATACTCACGCCTTCCAATATATTGTAGAATCTCTCTCTATGGATGAGGGTGAGATCTTCAATATGTACCGTGAGACTAAAGAGATCTATGAAAAAGATGAATTTTCGATGAGCTGTACCCAGGGCATTATCGATGAAAACGTTGACCTGAGGTCAACAGACGGGATTCAGAAATTTATCAATAACTTGGTCTCTTTTTATGTGGTGACAGAAGGGATCTTCTTCTACAGCGGATTTGTCACGATGCTCTCTTTTGGACGACAAAACCGAATGCCGGGAACCTGCGAGCAGATCCAATACATTTTACGGGATGAAAGCATTCACATGAATTTCGGAATCGATTTAATTAATTCCATTATTGAAGAAAATCCTCAAGGCTGGACACCCGACTTTAAACAGTTTCTTGTCGATCGTATCAAAATAGCCGTTGAACTGGAAACCACCTACGCCCAGGAATGTCTTTCCAAAGGCAGGTTAGGTCTGAATGTTTCCCTCCTGAAAGAATACGTTCAGTACATTGCCGACCGGAGGCTGGAAAGACTAAGATTAGGAAAAATCTACAATTCCGGGAATCCTTTTCCCTGGATGAGTGAGCTCATTGACTTGCGGAAAGAGAAGAACTTCTTTGAAAGCCGGGTCACCGAATACCAGACCGGCGGGGCGCTGGAGTGGTAACTGTCCGACTGCCTGGAAACCCTTCCTTGCCAATCGTTCTATCCTTCCTTATACTAATGTCCGAATCAATCATTAGTCTTAATAAAAGGACTGATTATGCCTTGTTCCGATAGTTCATCCAGTATTGCCATTCGCTTAGACCACGAAGAGAGATTTATTTCCTTCCAATTTGCCAAAATCACGTGCGGCCGGGAAATCTCAGCAGAGACGGAGTTTTCCAAGTACTGTAAAAGCAAGACCATTGAAGAAATCATCAATATCCCGTTTTCCAAAACTATGGTCGATCTGATGGTAACCATGGAAGAACAACAATATGTCCTTTACCTGGAATGGGATGCCCTGCGTTCGGCTTTAGCTCAGTATGTTGGATTAGAAGGTGATGAATTTGATCAGGATCGCTGCAAGATTACTTCGATTCAATATGATGAAGGCGGGATAGAGATTGCCGAGGTTATTTTACCTCCGAAAGAATTGCCCAAGATCATTCCCTGCAGTTTAAGCCATCAACAACTCCAGCAACAATAATCTGCTTTTAAGTCTCTTGGTGACCCTTAACCATCACCACTTTTCCTGTCCGCACCATTTCGAAAATAGTATATTTCTTAAGCAAGGCTTCCAATTCATCTAATTGATCCGTTGTACCCACTTGCTCGATGATCAAGGCATCAGCGGTCTCATCCAAAATCCAAGCCTTGAACCGCTTGATCAATCTGCTGATGATGGCTTTGTTTGTCGAGGAATTCTTGACTTTAAATAAGGCCAGTTCACTGTGCACCGCATCCCTATCGGTGTGCTCTGAGGCGTGGATCACATCAATAATTTTATTGGACACCTTGATGATCTGTTCCAGTGTCTGGGGATTTCCCTGAGCAGTGATTGTCATCCGTGAGAACCGCGGATTCACCGTAGGAGATACGACCAAGGAATCAATATTGTAACCCCGTCGGGCAAAGGCCAAGGCAATACGCACCAGGACCCCGGGCTTATTGACAACCAAAAGGCTGATGGTATGAATATTTCTGCTGACACTCAACTCACTCATTGTATTTCCTCTAACTTATCCCTCGCTTCATAAAATTTGCAATATCCAGATTTTCTTTTGATTCTAGAACAGCGAGGGATAATACCGCGTTTTTCTGAATAAAATATTGCAGATTTTTTGAAACGCGGTATAAATCTCCCTCAAGTGCTTCCGGTTGGTTTTTCCAGCTTGGTTTTAGGAGGCTCAATGATCATATGATAAGCCGATTTTCCCGCGGGGACCATAGGATAAACATTATCCTCTTTGATCACTTCCGCATGAATCACACAGGAACCTTTATAATTCATGGCCTCAGTTAATACCTGGGTGACGTCTTCCACCTTGTCGATATGAAATCCTTTGATATGATAGGCCTCGGCCAGTTTGACAAAGTCAGGATTTCCTTCCAAATCCACACCGGAAAGACGATTTTCAAAAAAAAGCTCCTGCCATTGGCGCACCATCCCCAAATATTTATTATCGATGATCAAGATTTTGACCGGCAATTTATGGACAAAAACAGTCGACAATTCAGACAAGGTCATCTGAAAACCGCCATCGCCAACAATGGCTACCACCAAATCATTCGGGTGGCCAAACTGGGCCCCGATGGCTGCCGGGAATCCAAAGCCCATGGTTCCCGCACCTCCCGAGGTTATCCAACGATCACAATAATCAGAGAGATAGAATTGGGCCGCCCACATCTGATGTTGGCCGACGTCCGTCGTAACAATGGCCTTGCCTTGAGTGACCTTATATAATTCATGAAGGACATATTGTGCCGTCACTCCTTTAGTATTATTGAATTTGAGCGGCCATTCTTTTTTGAAATAATCGAGTTCCTGTAACCATTCCTTGGTGTCCAGAGGCTTCACCTGCTTTATCAATTCCTCCACAATCAAGCGAGCATCTCCCACCACATAGGCATCGGGTTTAACAATCTTACCAATCTCAGTAGGGTCGACATCAATATGCAACTTTTTAGCCCCAATACAAAACTCATCATTATTTCCATTGATGCGGTCATCCCAGCGGGAACCAATAGAACAAATCACATCACAATTAATAAGGGCCTTATTGGCATAGGCCGTGCCGTGCATCCCCAACATCCCCAAAGAAAACGGATGCGTCTCCGGGAAAACACCCTTTCCTATAAGTGTGTTCGTCACCGGCGCCCGAAGCTTTTCCGCTAAGACGCGTACAACTTTTTCTGCCCTGGCGATCACCGCTCCATGACCAATAAGAAGGATCGGCCGCTTCGATCCCTTGAACATCTGCGCCATCTTTTTAATATCACGGATCTTTCCCTTGCCCGGGACCGTATAGCCGGGAAGATCCATCTTGGGATCAAGGGAATCCCCAGTAAAAGAGGCGGAGGTCACATCTTTAGGAAGATCGATCAATACTGGTCCCGGTCGACCTGTATTGGAGATATAGAAGGCCTCTTTAATGATACGGGGGATATCATTTGTCTCCTTAACAAGATAACTATGCTTAACAATAGGCATGGTAATCCCTAAGATATCTGTCTCCTGAAAGGCATCTTTCCCCAGCATAGAAGAGATGGTCTGGCCGGTTAAGACAATAATAGGAACAGAGTCCATCAAGGCGGTCATGATCCCGGTGACAGTATTGGTAGCCCCTGGGCCGCTGGTGACCAAAACGACACCCGGTTTTCCAGTTGACCGGGCATAACCATCCGCCATATGAGTGGCTCCTTGTTCATGCCGCACGAGAATAAGCTTGATCTTCGAATCCACTAAGGCATCAAAAATAGGGATAGCCGCCCCCCCCGATAATCCAAAGATATATTCTACCCCCTGATTCTCTAAGCATCGAATCAGGGCTTCGGCTCCGTTCATCGGTTTTTGGGGTGTTTTAGTTTTCGTAGGAGTTGCCGTCATAGGTCAAATTTTTTGAAAGGATTAAGTTTAAAAACGAAGGAAACATGAGCGAACATAGTAACATGAATATATTTCTCGATGCAAGGATTATCTCCCGATGATCTCCCAATGATCTCCATATCTCAACTTGCATTTTATAGAAAAATAAATTATGATGATGAACATTCAATTTCGATAAGGAAAGTCTCTTGAAAAATGACTGAAATTAAAACGAGTGTAACATCTGAAAAAGGGCATGTCAAGGCGGTGGGGCTCATCTCCGGGGGCTTAGACAGTACCCTTGCGGCGAAGATTGTGCAGGGATTAGGAGTGGAGGTCCACGGGATATTCTTTTCCATGCCCTGGGGATGCTGTGAAAAATCCCTGGCTCAGAAGGCGGCAGAACGATTGCAAATCCCCTTTATTGTCCTTCAGTTAGACGAACGTTACCTTCAGATGATTAAGAATCCTAAACATGGTTATGGCTCTGCGCTCAATCCTTGCGTGGATTGCCGCATTCACATGTTTTCTCGGGCGGCTCAACATATGCGGGCCATTAAAGCCGATTTTGTTTTTACCGGTGAGATCTTGGGGCAGAGACCTATGTCTCAAATGCGGCATAGTATGAAATGGATCGAAGAGGGCTCCGACCTCAGAGGAAGACTTTTAAGGCCTCTCTGTGCCCAGCTCCTTGAACCCACCATCCCGGAGCAAGAAGGATTAATCGATCGTAATAAACTCCTCAGTCTCTCCGGCCGTTCCCGCCGAGAACAGATCCAAATGGCGGAGGCCCTGGATATTAAAGAATATTCTGCCGCCGGGGGTGGATGTCTTCTGACCGATCACAACTTTGCCCAGCGGATGAAAGATACTCTCCAACATGGGTATCGCAATTTTCGGGAAACTGTTGCATTAAAATGGGGAAGACATTTCCGGATCAATCATGAATTTAAGGTGATCTTGGGCCGAGATGAAGAAGAAAATAAATCCTTATTTCATTATGCCCATCAGGATGACTGGTTGATGGAATTGGCTAGCAAAGACGGCCCGATCCTTGTTCTTAAAGGTTATAACCCCACCGAAGATATCTTGGCCACAGCGGCGGGATTCATCCAAAGATATTCCCGGTACCGAAAACAGCCTCCGGTAACGGTAGAATATTGGCGGGTTCAGGATCAGAATAATATCCATAGGATCATGTCCAAGCCTTTGGATGAACAGACCATCGAAAACATGTCTATCTGAATCTTCCCTCATGATTACTGCTGAAGAAATTCTCCAGGCCTTAAAACAAATCAAAGACCCTGATCTCAACCAGGATATTGTCTCCTTGGGTTTTGTTCAAAATATCATAATCGAGGAAGGATCCGTCAGCTTGGAAATTCAATTGACCACCCCGGCCTGTCCAGTCAAAGAAGATTTCCAAACACAAGCGCAACAAATTATTCAAACCTTAAAAGGAGTGACTCAAGTTAAAGTCAAACTGACCAGCCGGCCCACACCTAAACAGACAACCTCCCTGCAGATGTCCCAGGGATTAAACCAAGTTCAATCCATTATTGCCATTTCCTCCTGCAAGGGTGGAGTGGGAAAGTCCACCCTGGCCGCTCTGATGGCCCTGGATCTTGCGATGCGAGGCCATAAAGTGGGTTTGGTCGATTGTGATATCCATGGACCGTCTATTCCCACTCTTTTTAATGCTCAAAACGAAACCGTCTACTTCAATGAAAATAAACTCCTGATGCCGATTGAAAAATATAGGCTTAAAATCATGTCGTTTGGTTTTCTTCTGGGGGATGCCCCGGCAGTCATGCGCGGCCCGATAGTCACTCGTTATATCCAACAGATTCTTCAGGGAACCGACTGGGGTTATCTGGATTATCTTTTTATCGATATGCCCCCCGGAACCGGAGATGTCCAACTCACGATCACCCAATCCTTACGGCTCAGCGGAGCGGTGATTATCACCACCCGGCAAACCCTATCCCTCATTGATGTCTCTCGAGGAATCCTCATGTTTGAAAAGGTCAGTGTCCCTATTTTGGGAATCATTGAGAATATGGCTTACTTCGTTTGCGATCAATGTGATAAAAAACATTATATTTTTGGAGGACAAGCAGGCGCCTCGTTATTAGATCGATTTGGCCTGGAAACCTTAGCCGAGATCCCTATCCTTCATCAATTGACCCATAAAATCGAACATCCTATAACCAATGTCTTTATCAGTCAGGCTGTTGATCAAATGGTACGCTCCTTAGGCAAAATAATCCTACAAGCCAAACAAGTCCCGGAGATTCGTTTTAATCAGGATGGGACCACGCTCAAGTGGCCCGATGGTGAGGAGATCACTGTTCGCAATCGAGACTTGCGCCGAAGTTGCCGATGCGCGATATGTGTTAATGAATTAACCGGTGATCAGATATTGAAAGATGAGGACATCAAAGGCAACATCGCTCCCAAGACGATCACACCTTTGGGTAACTATGCCATTGGAATAGAATGGAACGATGGACACACCTCCGGGATTTATCCCTATCAGACGATCCGTACCCTGGTCAAACCCAATCATCCGCCGAAGATCACTTCACCTGACTGATGATCTTTTGCAGTTCCCCTTTTTCATGTAATTCCGTCAAGATATCACAGCCGCCGATAAATTCCCCATTCACGAACAGTTGCGGGATGGTAGGCCAGTCAGAATATTCTTTGATCCCCTGGCGGATTTCTTCATCATCTAAAACGTTACAGCCCTTAAATGGGACTTCGTATTCCTTAAGTATGGCAACCACTCGAGCCGAAAAGCCACACAAAGGCATGTCCGGTGTGCCTTTCATATAAAGCATCACCTTATTGTTTTTGACGTCTTGTTCGATTCTTTCTCTCACTGTAGGATTCATCGATAACCCTCCTTAAGGTAAACACAATCCCATAACAGAAAATTAAGTTTCCTCTGTATCCCAAAATAGTTGAATTTGACCCCAAAAGTCGAGGCTTACCGCATAAAATGGAGCTTACAAAGTAAATTGATCTTTAACCTTTTCCCATTGCTCCGGGGTGAATGTCTTCAAGGCCAGGGCATGCACGCTTTGGGCAAAGGCCTCTTTCAAAGGCCTCATGACCATTTGATGCTGTCTGACGAGCATCAGTCCGGCAAAGGCAGGGCTGATGACCAGGGCCTGAAGATGCTGTCCATCCTGCATCGGATCCAAAACATAGACGGTCGAAAGAGGAACCGCTTGTTGAATCGTCATTTTGATATCTTCTAAGGTCATTGATTCTTCCAGTTTTGTTTAAACCACTTGATGATCTCTTCCGACTCGTAGAGGGCTTTCCCGTCAATCACCAGACAAGGGACTTGGATCCTGCCACCGATCTTGACTAATTCATCTCGATTCCCAGGATTGGCGAAAGTGTTTTTTAAGGGAATGTTGATCTTGTTTTGTCCCAAGAAATGAATGACCTTTTGACAATAAGGACAGCTGGGCCGGTAAAACAGGATCAATACAGGCATTGAGCTATCTCCAATTATTGAGATATTTTAGTCTTTGTTTTATGCTGGTCAATAAGATTTTCGGCAAAGCTGATCACTTTTTCTTCCAGTTTCAGGTTGTAAAGCCGATTCATTTCCTGCATGCACGTGGGGGAGGTGACATTGACCTCAATCAAATAATCACCCAGGATATCGATGCCCACCAGGTACAATCCCAATCTTTGCAATTCGGGTTTGAGTCTTTGGATGATCTCTTGATCCCGCGGGGTGATCTGAGCAGGATAAGGTTTCCCTCCGGAGAAAAAATTATTCCGATGATCATCCGGGGCATGCACCCTTAAAACAGCGCCTAAGGGATCTCCGTTTAAGAGCAGGATACGCTTGTCTCCTTTTTCCGATTCCGGGATAAACTTTTGGAGAATCACCTCATTTGTAAAGTTCCGCGACAGGGTTTCCAAAATCACCTTAGCATTGAGATCGCCTTGTTTGATGCGAAAGACCGACTGCCCTCCAAACCCATCAGTGGGTTTACCAACAATATCTTTCTCTTCCTTCAAAAAGTTAAGAAGATCTCCCCGATTTCGGCTGACCAGGGTTTGAGGGACAAGACCAGTAAATCGCATTGCCCAGAGTTTTTCATTGACCGTCCGAATCCCCGAGGGACGATTGATCACCGGGATGCGAAGCGGCAAATGCTCCAAAAGCCAGGTCTGCATCAAATACACATCATCAAAGGGAGGATCGGTCCGGATTAAGACCACATCGATTTGATCGGCAGTTAAGGCTAAATTGTTTTTGCTTATGAAAGGGGTTTTCTTATCAAACTGAGGAATAACTTCCTGAACATGAAAACGCAGATGCCCGTTATCTAAGGTGGTTCCGCCTTCCGGAAGAAAATAAATATGGTGTCCTTTGTGATGAGCACCCGCCATCAAAAGAAAGGTGGTGTCTTTTTCCACAATGACCTTTTCCAAGGGGTCCATCAGGAATGCAAAATTCATTTTTCACAATCCCTATTGTTGCCCTCTAGCTCCTGGATCTCCCGCTGGGCGGCAATCCCGGCGATCCTGGTTAAGATTTGATAGATCTCAAAAACATCCTGATCATAGGCTTGACCGCAGTGAGGGAATTTATCCGGATAAGGACAGACCTTGTGAAACGACATCCCAACGGCATTCAGCACATCCCGCGCGCCTCTTTGGGCATGACTGCGGAAAAATGATCCCAGCAGATTATTCTCAATTTGATAAAGGCACATCTCGCTGGCCTGCTGGTCAATGGAATAAATCGTCGGAACCCCTTCCTGAATGAGAAACCGATTAATGATCTGAGCGCTTTTTCCTTTATACAATTTATTACGGTCCTTACGATTCAGGGTCAATATCTCTTGGGGATCTTCAATCGTCATGACACCCATCCCATAAGTCCCGGCATCGGCCTTAATCACCAAGTAAGGTTTATCGAAGATATGATGCTCTTCATATTTCTGCTGGATGCGCTTTAAAAGATTAATGCCAGCCTCCTGCAGCCGCTGCCGGTCTTCGCCAACATTGATATTCACGCGGTCTATCACCGTATAAAGACAAGAAAAAAACCAAGGATCCAGATTAATAATCTTGGCAAAATCATGGATCAAATCCCAGGTATGACAGAAATGATGTGATTTAAAACGAGAATGCCAGCCGGCGTGAATCGAAGGGTAGGTGGGGATTTGAGATTGTTTTAAGACATCCGGAATCCCCGTGATCAGATCATTATTGAGGATCATCAGATCGAATGGCTCTTCTCCGGCCATAATATTATTGAGGATCCTTTTGAAACAATAAATCTGGACCGGAAGATCGGCTGCGGTCCTGAGCTCAATGAACGGCATGGTTTCACAAAAGCTGGGTTCATCGGTTAAAAAGGTGGCAATCCGAACCTCAAAACCGGATTCTTCAATAATCCTCTTAAGAATCCGGACATTCTCCAGGTACCAGAGATTCCGCGTATGTTCCTCGGCAACAATCAAGATATTTTTACAGTCAGCGACCCGTCTTAAAATAGCGGGACGAATCAAGCGCACGGCATCGGCCTGGCCGTGTTCACAGAGATTATTAAATCCCGCGGGGAAGAGGTTGGTGTCAACGACAGCCATTTTAAAACCTGCGTCCCGCATATCGACCGAGGAATAAAGCGGCAATTTTTCCACATCTTCCAGGGAACTCAGCCAGCGGTCAATCTGTCCCTTATGCGTTTGAATACGCTCGATAAATAATTGAGAAAAACTAGGGGTCGACATCATTGAGGGAGATTGCATTTTTGTCTCTCGAGTTCCCACGCAACAATTTTCTAGGGCATCCTTTTTGCCCATTTCTAATTCATCAATGAGTGGCCTGGTCACGGGCCATCCGCATCATCTCGGATCTGACCTGTTCTTTCGTGGAACAG
>CAYJUK010000024.1:0-18328 GCA_964373335.1 uncultured Planctomycetales bacterium
TTCGGATTCACTTCATTGGCTTGCCATTGGTGCGCGCTAATTTGGACTTACATGGTTTTGTCTATAAAAGAACTTTCAGACTGAGAATTTCAAGTCAAGATCCACCGCTCTTTTCTCTACACCGCATGAAACCCAATCCTTCGTTTTGGTTTGGATTCTTCGCTCATCAGATGACGGATAGCGGTGAATATCGCGGTGATATGGGTATCATGCTTTTCGATTTTTCTTTCCATCTCGTTTAATTTATTGACGATATCTTTATGAGTGGAAAGATTCTGTTTTAGTTTCACAAACGCCCGCATGATAGCGATATTCACCTGAATGGCCATTTTACTTCTTAAGACGCTAGAGAGCATGGCTACTCCCTGCTCGGTAAAAGCATAGGGAAGATATTTGACGTTATGCCCTCGCTTCAAGATCACAGTTTGTGATCTTGAAACCATTGAGTTCAAGCTTTCATACTCCTCTTCGCTTAATTGAAAACAAAAATCTTCGGGAAATCTTTCACTGTTACGTTTGACTGCTTGAGCTAATACTCTGGTAGCCACACCATACAATTTAGCCCAATAAGGGCTTAACATCACCTTATGACCTCGCAACAAGAATATTTTGCTTTCAATCACATCCGACGAAATAAAATTTGATGACGCAACCTTTTTCTTTTTCCCCATGAACTTTATTCCTTTCTAGGATACTTGCGGGGAAGGAATTAAAGTTAAAAAAGATGTCCTCTTATCTTCAAAGAGCCCCAAGAACTAAGAACGAACAACCCGGTTGCGCTTTTCGCTCCTGCCTGCCGGCAGGCAGGACTTAGTTCTTAACTCATTCGGTGATCTTCTCAATCGCCCAATATGTTACATTCAGCAATCTCTTCAATTCTGCTAATGTAATCGACAACGGCGGCATGAGGACAATCACATTGCCCAACGGCCGCAGGATCACACCGCGCTCACGCGTCCTTTGGCAGACACCCACGCCCACGCGATCTTCCCTGAGATAAGACTCTTTGGTTTTCCGGTCGCGGATGAGTTCAATGCCGACCATGAAACCCTTCTGCCGGATGTCGCCGACATGGCGTAGATTATAGAACGACTGCAAGCGTTGACTCAAGAACTTTATTTTTGGCTGAAGCCGCGACAATGTCTTTTCTTTGGCGAAAATTTCCAAATTGGCCAAGGCCGCGGCGCAGGCTAAAGGATTGCCGGTATATGTATGGCCGTGAAAAAATGTTTTCTCAAAGGGGACAGTCCCCCACCCCTTCCCTCCCCCAAAATGGGAGAGGGTGAAGGAGAGGGGTCTTTCCCCTTCTCGCAAAAAACCGTCAAAAATCCGCTGCGTTGTCAATGTCGCGGCCAGCGGCAGATACCCGCCGGTCAAGCCCTTGGCCAAACACAAAAAATCCGGCGTCACTCCTTCATGGTCGCAGGCAAACATCTTGCCGGTCCGGCCAAATCCGGTTGCAACTTCATCTGCAATCAGAAAAATATCGTATCTAGCGCACAATTCCCCCAGGCGCTTTAAGATTCCTTTTGTCCAGACGATCATGCCAGCCGCGCCTTGGACAATCGGTTCGATAATCAGCGCTGCGATCGTTGGATGCGATTTTTTAAAAAGCCTTTCCAGCTTTATCAAACTTTCTTCCGCATGATTGTCTCGATAAAAATCCGGGAACTCAACGCTGATCGTTTTAATCACCAAATTTTTATAAACCTGATGAAATAATTCAATGCCGCCAACGCTAACGCTCCCTAGCGTATCGCCGTGATAGGCATTGGCTAAATGCGCCAACCGCGTTTTTTGACCGCGCCCGGTATTTTGCCAGTATTGATACACCATTTTAATAGCTACCTCAACCGCAGTTGAACCATTGTCGGAATAAAAGACCTTGGTCAATCCTTTTGGCGCAATCTCAACCAATTTTTTAGCCAATTCAACAGAAGGTGTATTGGCCAGGCCTAACAACGTTGAATGACTGACCTTATCGATTTGGGCCTTAACCGCTCTATCGATTTCCTTTTTGCGGTGCCCGTGCACGTTGACCCATAAACTGGAAACACCATCGAGATAACGGTTGCCTTGTGTGTCAATCAAATAACAACCTTCCGCGCGGTCAATCACCAGCGGCGCCTCAGCCAACCAGTCTTTCATCTGAGTGAAAGGATGCCAAAGATATTTTTTATCCCATTCGGTTATTTCTTTTCGGTGGCGGGACTGTCCCCCCACCCTCACCCCGGGAGGGGAATGGTCGGGTTCTGAACCCGAGATTAAATCGCTGACATCTACCGTCTTTGAACAGAATCTAAGAACCTCTTCAGCTGTTTTCTTTCTAAGATAAGGAATCGTGCCTAAAACCGGCACACCGCTAAGCCGGCGGATGATTTCCGGATTTGTTTTTTCCGGGATGCCGCTGGCGGTCTTCTTATTTTCACAAAAAATAATCCCTTTGATTTTAATCCCCATCCCCCGGGCCTGTTCGACAGTCAAAAGCGTATGGTTGATTGTGCCTAGTCCCAGCCGCGCCACAATCAGGATTTCACAATTCAATTCCTTGATCAAATCGGCGACCCAATAATCGTCTTGGATAGGCACCATCAACCCGCCGGCACCTTCAATCAACAAAACATCATGTTGAGATCTGAGGGATTGATAAATTTCTATTATTTTTTTAGGGTTAATATTAATCTTCGCGCGGCGAAAAGCGAGATTCGGCGACAATGGTTCCGGCGCGAAAAAAGGATTGATTTCATTTAAGGAATCTGGAATGTTTAAAGAACGCTTTAAAAACGCGGCATCATCTCCCCCGCACTGCACCGGTTTCATTACCCCGACATCCAGGCCTCTTTCTTTTAAAAGCACACCCAGAGCGAACATTGCAACGGTTTTTCCCAGCCCGGTATCCGTGCCGGTAACAAAAAAGGCTTCGCCCTTTTTGCGTGTCCCGTGATCCACAGTCCGCGGTTCGGATACAAATTCTTTAATTTTTATTCTGCGGTCTTTGGTCTGTAGTCTTTGGTCTCGCATCATTTCACCGCCTTCACCCAAATGACCTCAAAAGTGGCATAAATACCTAACCGGCTGGGGAACCGCTGCTGATAATATTCTTTGGTTCTTTGAAGCTTGTTTTTCCCTAAAAACAATCGTCTCTGAGGGACATTGGCGCCGATCTTTTTAAGCCACTTTAATAAAACAAGGAGATCAGCAAAGGTGACCTTGATGATCTCCTGCGCAGTTTCGATATTTTTAAACCCGCTCTGATTCATAAACTTTTCCACATCGGACACAAGAGCCAGACGAAACAGGTGCTGGGCCTGAGATTCGGTAATGACCTGCGCTTCTTTTAAGGAAACGAAAAGTTCATCGAGCGTCTGATAACCAAACATGGTGAAGCAGCACATCCCCTGTTCATTCAAACAGCGGTAATTCTCTTGAAAGGCCGCTGGCAAATCGCTGACCCATTGATAAGCCAGGTTGGAGACAATGAGATCAAATGTCTTTTCTTTAAACGGCAGGGCCTGGGCATTGGCCTGAACGATCCGGAAGGTATCATAATTTTTCTTCGCCACTTCAATCATCCCGGGAGCAATATCAATCCCGCTGACATCCGTCCGCGGAAAGAGATGACTGATCCGATTGGCCAGCCATCCGGTACCCATACCGATATCCAATATTCTTCGACAAGGATCCTTGCTCTTCACCATTTGTAATAACTCCCTGCCAATCTCTTTTTGCAAACCGGTAAAAATCTCATACTGAAGGGCCGAATCAGAAAATGCCTTTTTGATACGATCCAGAAGAAAAACCATTGCCCTTAACCTCTCCTAAGAATGGCGGGTGGCGTTTAAAAATCGTTCCAACACCCGGTTAAACTCGTTCGGTTTACTTAAAAAGGGGAAATGCCCGCATTGAACAAAAAAATCATACCGTGCCTGGGGCAATTGCTGCCGCAAGGTTTCTACCAAAACCAAAGAACAAATATGATCATGTGTCCCGTTAATAAACTGCAGGGGCCGGTCAATCTTAAAGAGGACGTCCCTGAGGTCCTCCTTCTCCAGGAGATCCAGATACTCGATCAGGGCAGAGCTCATCGGAGGAGCCTCTGTCTTCCGGAATGTCTGAATCCATTTGAAACGCCGAGTCTCTCTCTCTTCCCGGGTAAAAAGCGACCGGAAAAAGATATCAATGACCGCCGGGAACCGGGTTTGAACTTGAGCGGCTAATTTCCGGATCTCAACGAGATCCAATCCATAAGGATAATCAGGAGATCTGGCGAATTTGGGATGTGCACCGACAAAGATGATTCTCTTGATTTTCTGAGGTACTGCCTCAAAAAGCCGCAAGGCCATCAGTCCTCCTAAAGAACTTCCCACCACGGACAGCATTTGAATTTTCAGCTCCTCCAGAAGTTCATTCAAATCCTGCGCCATATCTTTCAGGCTGATTTTACGCCAGCCGCTTTTGCCGTGACCAGGCAGATCAACGGAAAGGACCTTATAAAATTGAGAGAAATATTTGGTCTGCTGCCGCCAGATCCTCAAATTGACTCCCCATCCGTGGATAAAAAAAAGGATTTCGCCTTCTCCTTCTAATTCATAATACCATTCCAATCCCCTTCGGGTTTTTAGATAAGGCATAACTCTTGTCCCGCGCTCTTCAACTGCTCTAAGGTCAAGTCGAGGTCTTCCGGCGTGTGAGTGGCCATCAGAGACAGCCGCAATCGGGAAGTCCGGGGCGGCACCGTGGGAGGCCGGATGGCCGCGGCCAGAACCCCTTGATCATAGAGCCGCTGAGAAAATCGGACGGCCAGCTGCTCCTCCCTAACCAAAATGGGGATAATCGGTGTCACGGAATCCATCGTGTCAAATCCCAGACGATCCAATTCCGTTTTCATATAACGCGTATTTTGCCACAATCTTTCCCGCAGCTGCGGCTCCTGCTCGATGATCTCGATAGCCTTTAATGAAGCCGCGGCCAGACTCGGGGGGATCGCGGTGGTATAAATAAAACTGCGCGCCTTGTTCAGCAGATAATCAATCAATTGTGAGGATCCGCAGACATACGCCCCAAAGCAGCCGACGGCCTTGGATAAGGTTCCCATGGGGATATCAATAGATGAGCTCAAACCAAGGTGTTCCGCTAATCCCTTGCCGCTGACACCCAAAACTCCAACCGCATGGGCCTCGTCAATCATCACCAGAGCGTTATATCGCCGGGCCAATGCCACAATTTTATCGAGAGGGGCGATATCTCCATCCATACTAAAGACACTATCTGTAATGATCACGCGTTTCTGATATGATGGGGATTCTTTTAACATCTCCTCAAGGACAATCATATCTTTATGCGGGAACCTTTTGAAGTCCGCCCGGCTGAGAAGGATCCCGTCAATAATCGAGGCATGATTGAGCCGGTCACACAAGATCAAATCTTCGGAATCAAATAAACTGGAGATGATCCCGACATTGGCCATATATCCTGAACCAAAGATCAAACAATCTTCCGTGCCCTTAAATTCAGCCAGCTTCTTTTCAAGCCTCCGATGAGCCGACATATTCCCGCAGATAAGCCGTGAGGCGCCGGCGCCGACGCCTTCGGTTTGCAAGCCGTCGATCGCGGCTTGCTTGAGACGCCGGTCATTAGCAAGTCCCAGATAATTATTCGAGGTAAAATTCCGGACCTCTTTGCCGTCGATGGTAATCAGACGATCCTGCGGCCCTTCCACCAGGCGCAGGTGTCTTTTCAATCCCTTGGCTGCTAATGCTTCCAATGTCTCCTCAAGAAATAAATTTGTCATTTCACCTTATGACGGTCACATCGCCGGTCATGCGATGGACGATGGTGCCGCTGTCGGTGCGGATCATCAGTCCGCCGTCCTCATCCACATCAAAAGCCTCCCCTTCAAATCTCCCGCTCGGGTCGGTGATCGCGATACGCTTGCCTGATATGTTTGACAACTCTCGCCAACGGTCCACGATGGGCCGGAATCCTTCTTTTCTCATCCGCAGATACCATCCCTCCATCTTCCTCAAGACGTCTTGAACGATCAAAACCCTAGAAAACGTTTGACCGGTCTCCTGCCTTAAAGACGTAGCCCCCGACGGCAGCTGATTCACCGAGGCATTCACGTTGATTCCCATACCAATGACAACAAATCTGACTTGATCCATCTCCGCGCTGAGTTCCATTAATATCCCGGCCATTTTTTTCTGGTTGATGAGAAGATCATTGGGCCATTTGATATCCGGCTGGACAGCGCTGACTTGATAAACCGCTTCTGCCACCGCGACGGCGGTTAAAAGATTTAGCCGGGCCACACCTTGGGGAGATAAACTCGGACGGAGAATGATCGAAAGATAAATCCCCTTTCCTTTGGGAGAAGTCCAATGCCGTCCCCGTCGTCCCCGCCCTCTCGTTTGGCCTTCCGCGCACACAACCGTTCCTTCCGGGGAGCCTTCCATCCCTAACCGAAAGGCCTCATCCATAGTCGAGGGGATCAGATCATGGCAAATAATATTTCTCCCCAAAAACTTAGTCCCTAACTGAAAGGCAATCTCCCCTGGCAGCAATTTGTCCGGAGAAGAGATCAAACGGTAACCGAGATGAGGAACCGCGATGATTTCATAGCCTTTCTTTCTCAATTCTTGAATATTTTTCCAGATCGCGGCCCGGCTGATAGATAGACTGCGGCTGATCTCTTCCCCGGAAAGATAATTCTGACTTTTCTTAAGAAAGTTTAAGATTTGATCCTGCATAAGATTAAATCCTGAGCCTCGTTATAATTTTCGGTAACTGCTCTAAGAAATAATCAATCTCTTCCGATGTCGTCCAACGGCCAATCGTGATCCGCAGAGACCCAAAGGCTAATTCATCGGATAAACCGACCGCCTTGAGTACGTGAGATGGCTCCATAGCTCCGGAAGTGCAGGCGGATCCCATCGAGGCAGCAATACCGACCATATCCAAGCTCATCAGAAGCGCCTCCCCTTGGACCCTCTCAAAGGAAAAGTGAGCATTATTCGGCAAACGATCCTGAAGATGACCATTGATACGGACCCCGGGGATCTTTTGGGGGATTTCTTTTAATAGTCGATCACGTAAGGCAGATTGTTTTAAAGCTTCCTCATCGCTTAATTTCAGACATAATTCCATGGCCTTCCCTAGCCCGACGGCACCGGCCACATTTTGCGTTGAGGCTCTTCGGCCCCGCTCCTGATCACCACCTAAAATTAAAGGAGAAAGAGCCGTCCCTTGACGCACATAAAGAGCCCCTACCCCTTTAGGGCCATAAAATTTATGCGCTGAAAGAGAAAGAAGGTCCCCGTTCAATTCCTTCATCTGGACCGGGATATGGCCAACCGTTTGCACAGCATCGATGAGGAGAGCACTTCCCTTTTCCCGGCACAAACGTCCGATGGCCGCGATGGGCTGAATAGTCCCGATCTCATTGCTGGCATGGATAACACAAACTAAGATGGTCTGATCAGTCAAACTCTTTTCTACATCCTCAACATTGATCTGCCCGAACGCGTCGACGTTCAGATAGCTTACCTGAAACCCCTCTTTCCTTAATGATTCCACCGGCTCTAGCACCGAATGGTGCTCAATCTTGGTGGTGAGGATATGATTCCCTTTATTCTTCAATCGGTAAGCCACTCCCCGAATCGCATGATTATTCGATTCTGTCGCCCCGGAAGTGAAGATGATCTCTTCGGGCTGGGCTCCTAAAAAATCCGCCACGGTTTGCCGAGCGTCCTCCAGCGCCTTATTCGCCTCTCGTCCTATGGCATGGGGACTTGAGGCGTTACCGAACCGTTCAAAAAAATAAGGTTCCATGGCCTTGACGACCTCGGGATCACAGGGAGAGGTAGAGGCATAATCTAGATAAATTTTTTTCATTAACTTATTTGTTTTTTTCTGTCTACGAAGTTTACAAATTGGCCGCTTCGCCGGTGGAGAGAAGAAAATGATTTATACCACTATTACAAATTTTATGAAGCGAGGGATATGTTACTATGCCTACTGATGACTGTCAACTCGTCACTTTAAATAGGTTGACAATAAAAATGACCTTTGAAGAGGGATTTCCTCGAAGATAACCCGTTGACAAAGCCTTTTCCCGATGATATATTGACCCCGACTTTGAATTAGAAAATAAACTACTCCTCGATTGCTCGATGAGTGAAGTTTTTCACTCAGTGCACTGTCAGACAAATTTTTGATTCCATACGTCTTTCCCCTCCCTTAAAATGGGAGGGGTTAGGGGAGGGAATACAAAAATTTATGTTACAATGTACTAGCCACTTATTCTTCTAAATAAAATTAAGATAACTTGGGGCTGTAGCTCAGCTGGGAGAGTGCTTGCATGGCATGCAAGAGGTCGAGGGTTCGATCCCCTCCAGCTCCACCTTTTTTCTAGGAAGCCCCCCTTGCAAAGATACCGTTCCATCCTCATCATAGGAGTGATAGAAATACTGATTGGCAGCATCACACTTTTGACCACCATTCTATCACTCCTCTTTTCCATCAATAAAAAATCTCCCAGCGTGTTATTTTTTGTCATTGTGGCAGGCATTCTCTCATTATCCATTGGATTGGGCGTGCTGTCTTTCCGAAGATTAGCTTATCAACTCTTACTTTATTTCTCTTCAGTCGTGGTCTTAAGCAAGATTCTCCTCTTGATGGGAGTGATCCAATTGAATGGCTCTTTATTCACCCCCCAGACAGCGGGTCTAAGAAACACCTTATCCGTCATTTATCATGTTTTTATCATTTTCATTCTATTAAAAAAAGACGTCAAAGAGCTCTTTCACAGTTAAGGCACGAGCTGAGAGCGACCCCTCAAACTCATGGGTCGCCGAATGTGTCAATTTTTATCTTGATTGTTATGCCGCGGTGGCGGAACTGGTATACGCGCTGGTCTCAAAAACCAGTGAGGGCAACTTCATGAGAGTTCGATTCTCTCCCGCGGCATTAATCTTCCTCTTTCAATTGCCGGGGTAGACAAAAACCAGTTGTCGCAAGGCCGTGAGGGTTATTCCCCATGACCCAATAGTATTGAAGAATGAGGCACCCTCACTTCGAAAAAATTTATTATCGAAAAACCGGGAATGCTCTCCTCCAGGATTTTACTTTCTTGCGGATAAATGTATCCGAGGACAAGTACCTGAGGGATGTGTCCCCATCCACCTGACAGACAGATGAGAAAGCGGATAATGTGCTGTCCTATTTAAAATCATATGCCACCCCCCTGACTCTCACCATCTTAAGCTTTCTCTTCTATTTATCCTTGATCAGTAAAGGGCCTTACCACCTGGATTGTCTTCATCTCGCCATCCAGGCTGAGAAGACGATAGCAACAGGGGAGATGCAACATCTGTTCGGATTTGGATATCCCTTGACCGTGTTATTAGGCGCTTTCTTTGTCTTTCTTGGCAGATTATTCTCTCTCGGGGATCCGGTGACCCTGGTTAATTTCATGAGTGTTGTGTTCAGCTCACTGTGCATACTCCCTTTTTATAAAATTGGCCGGGAGCTCCTTGATCAGAGGGCCGCTTTTTACAGCACCGTCACCTTTTCTCTGTTCCCCATATTTCTGGGATTATCCCAATACGGGAAAAACCACACCGTTAGTTTATTCTTTCTTCTTTTAGGGATTCATTATCTTCTAGAATTCCAGAAAACTTCATTGAACCGGTATCTGTTACTGGCTATTCTATCTCTGGCCGGTATGGGGGCTAATCGGCTTCAGGATCTGCTGCTGATGTTTATTCCTTTGAGTTTTCTGTTCCTCTTCCCGCCTTACAGGAATGAAATAAAATTGAGCAGGCGCTCATTCACCTCTCTTATTTTATTCTGGATTTTAACTGCATTGATAGTCCTTTCCTTTCATTTCCCCTTTCTGATTGGGGAAAACCAGCAGTCCTACACAAATCAATTTTCGGAATTCTGGAAAATGGGATTCTCCCAGAATTTCGCAGGGTTTGTATCCCCTTACCTTTGGCATAGCCTCAAGATTCATTTTGTGACCTTGACTCCAGTCGGTCTGGTTATGGCGTTCATTGGTCTTATCCTCTTATCCCCAAAATCCCGTTATGCCTTTCTTTTTCTTATCCTCTGGTTTGTTATCCCTTTACTTTTTTACGGTAATCTTAAGACCACTGTCCCTCGGCTGCTCCTTTTATCATCCGTTCCGCTGATCATTGCTCAAGGAGGGGTCTACTCTCGATTGAGTCTGATCAATCCTTCTTTTCGTTTCGTGACCTTCGGGATCTTTGCGGGGATTAACCTTCTCTTGCTCAGCATTTTTTACCCTATTTTTTCCTTCCGTCATCAGAACGCCCTGTATGTTGATTTTGCTCATTGGGTGAGCGAAAAAACCGAGGAGAATGCCCATATCATCACCGCTGATGATGGATTGTTTATCAGTCATTATGGAAACAGGGCCGTCATCCCTCAGTTAAATAATTTGTATTCCTCTTCCCAAGATCGATGGAAGAATTTCAAAGCCAATATTGATGCCCTTTTAGAAAAGGATATTCCTGTCTACATCACCGGGGCAGGGATGTACAACAACAACCTTGATCTGATATTCCCGAATCAAATCAATCAGAATTACCAAATGACATTGATCGGAAGGCACCTTATTGAAGATTGGCATCGGGGGGAGATCATTCAAGACGTGTCCTCAGGGCTTCTTTTTAAGGTGGAACCGCGCCGGCAAGCCGGTTTGACCCCTAACGGCGCGTGAAGAACTCCTTAGGAATTCCCTTAATTCTTTTCCTCCTGCCAGATTGACGGCAAGGGCGGAAAAATGTTAAAGTTATAGCAGCTGTCCTGAAGCGGAGAAAAGCCCATGACATTAAGAATCAACAAACTAAAATACATCTTCAACTTATTTATGATGATTCTCCTAACCAACCTCTGCTTGTCGGTCAATGCCAGCGGACAACAAAACCTTACCCTCTCTGACGGGTCGGTCATTAAGGGAAGGCTCATCGACATTGAGGATGGCGTTTATCTGATCCAGACCGAGGCCTTGGGCGAGCTCCGTATCCCTGAATCCCAGGTGATCAATATCTCCTCCCAGGCTTTACCGCTGAACCCATCTCCTCTGCCTTCAAACAATCAAACCAATTTTCTCAGTCAGCTCGGGCTTCCCTCCCTGAATCCAGGTTCACTCCCTTTAAATCTTTTGAGTGATCCCCAGCTGATGCAGGATATGCAGAAACTCATGCAGGATCCCGCGATGCAGCAGATCCTTTTTGATCCTCAAATCCAACAGGTTCTCCTAAGCCAGGACCCTGAAAAGATTCAAAGTAACCCCAAGATTCAGCAGCTCCTGCAAAATCCCGTCATGCAGAACATCATTCAGAAGATTCAGCAAGGGCTTCCAGCTCCGGGGACAACCGCCCCGCCGGTTCCCAATTTTGAAATTTCCCCAAAATAAAATTTTTCCCTCCGGCCGCCAGCGGTAGAGGAGGCGTTATTAAATGTGCCGCCCTCACTCGCTTTTAGCCCGGCTCCGTAAGTAACGCCTCCAATTTTACCAACGGGCCCCGTACAATACGAAGCATTCCTGCCTGCAGGCATCAGGCCGTAAAGCCTTATCTATTTGCGAACCAGACCACGTATTCCTTCACCGGCCAGTAATTCGGATTATATTTTAACGTCACCTCAACATCACAAAGCGGGACATGACCAATCTTACGGCCTTCCTTGACTTTAACAATAATACCGCGTAAATCATCCTCAGAACTGATATCCCGTACCCTGAAGGTGTGTCTCAGCCGAAAGGGCCCATACCGGGCAAAATTCGTAAAAAAACCATCATCCTCGTCTTCCATCCTCTTGACGTCAAAAGGAAAGGACAGATTCTCTTTAAGCCACGTTTGCCAGTGCCGCTTCTCCCATTGGCGAACCTTGTCATAAATGGATTTTCTGTTCCCGGGATTATTCCACTCCGAGTCATACTTGTTTTTTTCATCATCAATCAGACGGATCAATTCGACCTTACGTGGTTCAACAAAATCTAAAATGGAACGCCCTTCATCTTCCGTGATCAGACCGAGAAGTACCGCGGCCTTCTCGACGGATTAACCCCTTTTTCTCGCAGACCGCCCTGCCGGCAGGAAACGGCGGCTGAGACTGGACCGTCTCCGCGGCGTTAATCTTTAAATTTTCCGACATCGAAAAAACAGCCGAACCCATGACCTCACGCAGCCTTTTGACAATTAACTTGTCAAGTTATGCAGAATGCCGTAACTGCCCGCAGGCGGCGGCTATATCGCGGCCGCGAGGGGTGCGCAAGGTGGCGTGGACATCCAACTCTTTGAGCCTATTTTGAAAACTCAGCATTCTTTCATGGGTCGGAGGTTTATACGGAAATTCCTGGACAGGATTGCAAGGGATTAAATTTAATTTACAGATCATGCCTTTGAGGTTCTTGGCCAACTCTTTGGCCGCTTCTTCAGTACAGGTTACGTCTTTAATCAGGATGTATTCAAAGGTGATCTGCCGGTGGGTCGTTTTAATGTACTCGCGGCAGGCGTTCATCAGTTCAGTAAAGGGATATTTTTTATTGACGGGCATGAGCTTGTTTCGAGAATCGTCATTGTAACCATGCAGTGAGATAGCCAGTTCTATCTGGAAATCCTCTTTCGCAAACTGCAGGATCTTGGGAACCAGCCCGACGGTGGAAATGGTAATCCGCCTGGCGCCGATATTGACTCCCCGTTTGTCATTAACAATACGCAACGCTTTAATAAGATTCTCATAGTTATCAAAACTCTCCCCCGTTCCCATACAGACGATGTGGGACAACGGTTTTTTGTGTTTGCCCGCCTCTTCTTTGACATGAAGGATTTGGGTGAGGATTTCCGCCGTGGTCAAATTGCGCTTCCAGCCGCCGATGCCGCTGGCGCAAAATTTACAGCCGAACTTGCATCCGGCTTGTGTTGAAATACAGACTGTCGTCCGAGTTGCTGTTGGTATAAGGACAGTCTCAATCTTCTCTCGGTCAGGAAGTTCAAATAAAAACTTTGTCGTGCCGTCCTTAGCGACCAGCTTCTTTGCGATTGCCAGTGGCTTGAGAGTAAAATCTGCTGACAGTCTTTGGCGCAGAGGCGCCGGAAGATTACGCATTTCCTCAAAGGACCAAACACCCTTCTTATAGATCCATTCAAAGATTTGTTTCGCCCGAAAAGATTGTTCCCCAATGGATTTCAGATACTGGGAAAGATCCTCGATAGAAAAATCGCGGATATCGGAAGGCATCACGGATTTTATCATCAGATTAAACCCCAATTTTGTATTTAAAGATCAAAACTCTTGATCTCGATCAAATTATCTTCCGGATCTTTAATAAAGAAGGTATGCCCGTGGGACTTGGCAATCTTGATCACCGGGACATTCTTGGCCTCAAGCTGACCGCAGAATTGATATTTATCCTCGACTAGCAAGGTCCAATGGTTATAGCCTGGCATCCGCATGTTCTTTTCCATCAATGGGATGTCCTGAAATTGAAAAAGTTCGATGCCAAGATCCTGATAAGCTAGATACCGCATGCGGCAGGCCGATGGCAAACCGAAGATCTCCTTCATCAGCTCCGCTTCAAAGATATTATCCTTTTGGATCTGAAAGCCCAATTCCTGGGTATAAAAGCGGCTCATTTTTTCCAGATCGTGAACAAAGATACCGATATGCTGGCATATCGATTGATGGTGAGTCATTGAATTACTCTTTCATCTTGAATTCTCCGATCGAACGAAACTTTCGGAAACGTTGATCCAGCAGTTCTTCAATGGGGATTTTGGAAAGTTCTTTGATATATTTCATGACACAATTTTTCACGTTTAAAACGATTTCCTCATGATCATGATGAGCTCCTCCCAGAGGCTCAGGGATAATCTCATCCACAATTCCAAATGTCAGCAGGTGTTCTGCGGTCAATTTCAGGGCCTCAGCCGCTTCCGGGGCCTTAACGCTGTTTTTCCATAAGATCGAGGCGCATCCTTCCGGAGAAATAACCGAGTAATAAGCATTCTGCAGAATGCACGTGCGGTCGGTGATTCCGACGCCTAACGCCCCGCCGCTTCCACCCTCGCCGATAATAACCGAGATGATCGGGATTGCCAGGGTGATCATCTCTCGCAGATTGGAGGCAATCGCTTGAGACTGCCCCCGCTCTTCCGCGCCAATCCCCGGATAAGCCCCGGGGGTATCGATCAGGATCACGATAGGCAAGTGCAGTTTTTCCGCCAGCTTCATCAATCGGATGGCCTTGCGGTATCCCTCCGGATGGGCGCAGCCAAAATTTCTTTTCACATTCTCTTTAATATCGCGCCCCTTTTGATGGCCCATGATCATCATTCGATACTTCTGAATAGAAGCCAAACCAGCCACGAAGGCAAAATCATCGGCAAAAAGCCGGTCCCCGTGAAACTCAATAAAATGAGAAGAGATCTTACGGATATAATCTAATGTATAAGGCCGCTGAGGATGGCGGGCAATCTGCACGCGCTGCCAGTCGGTCAGATGATCATAGATCTCTTCCTTCATCTTCTTCAGTTTGTCCTCGAGTTTTTTGATCTCCGGAGACAAATCGACATTCTTCTTGGTGCCAAAGTTTTTTAATTCATTCACCTTAGCTTCCAGCTCAATAATAGGTTTTTCAAAATCCAGACCGTGCATTTTCTGACCCACCCTTGATGAGTTATACTTGTTCTTAATAAAAACTTCACTGTTTGGTGCGATGTTTTCATTAATAACAAGTATCAACGCTAAAAAAGCCCGGATCTCTACTGGGTTTCGATTTCGTCTTGGAACGGAAATAGAACCTGCTTAAGACACGGGCTTCTAAAAACAACTGTAAATTTTCCGGAATCAATTCCTAGGGTTAAAAGTGTCAACCGCAATTCCAGGGTTCAGTCTACGATAGTCACCTCTGTCCCCATGGGGATAATAGTATAAAGCTCCTCCACTTCTTTATTATTCATTCTCACACAACCCGCCGTCACCTGCTGCCCGATAGTCTGAGGTTCGATCGTTCCATGAATCCCGTAGCCGGGTAGATCAAATCCCATCCAACGGGATCCCAGGACATTCGCAGGGCTTTCCGTCGGGACCACGATCCCCTTATTAAACCAGACAGGATCAATCAATTTGTTGACAATCTTGAATCTCCCTACCGGGGTACTGTTATTTTCTCCGGTCGAGACCCGATACACCTTGACCAATTCTTTGCCGTCTTTCAAAATGAGTGTATTTTGGGATTTATCGATATACAAGTTGAAATTTCCTTTCCAGATCCGCAATTTTTTCCCTACCCGGATAACATCACTCTCCAAATGATTGCTTTTCTTAATCAGATCAACCGTGGCCCCATATTGCTGGGCAATCTTCCCGAGCGTATCTCCAGAGTTAACCTCATGGACAATTGTTTTCTCTGGGACAATGCTATTGGATACGATCAAGCTGAAATTAATATCCTCCAAATCCTTCTGAATCGTTTCTATATCATTATAATCCGAATGTTCGCTAAGGATCTTTTGATAAATCTCCCTGGCCTTCGTGAGGTCGCGGTCTTTTTTAAACTGTTCTGCCTGGGTTCGCCACTCCTGGACCCGGGACCATGACGTATTGGCCTCAATCTGCGGTCTCCGGCGCGCAGAGAATAGCATAATAATTCCCAGAACTACAACTATAGAAAAACCAAGGAGAAATTTTTTATTCATAGGATGTTTCCTGTTTAGATATAAAAACCTTCGTTGATATTTTTGCTATTTATTCCCACACTCTATAGGAGACCAAAGCCAGTATAATCCCTATCAACCCGCCAGTAAGAACCTGGACCGGAGTATGCCCAATGAATTCCTTTAGGCGTTCTGATTCGATCTTCCCTTTCCAATAGATATCCTCCAATATTTTATTCAGGATCTCTGCCTGTTGTCCCGTAGATCTTCTGACCCCTTGAGCATCGAACATGGTGACCAGGGCAAAAACAGCGGCTAAGGCAAAAACGACAGAGTTGAAACCAAGTTCAAATCCACAGGAGGTGGCCAGGGCTGTGGCTCCTGCCGCATGACTGGAGGGCATCCCGCCGGTCCCAATGAACCAGCGGAAATTGAATCTTCTTTCGGAGACGCAGCCTATAACAACCTTAATCCCTTGGGCCAAGGCCCAGGCAAAGAGTGTGACCATTAAGGTTTTATTACTGAAAAATCCCGGAAGGATGTTATTATTCATTAGCCTTTTTATGCTTTGTTATCCTGGGAGGAAGTGGCCGGGTCTTTAATCCGTTGGGTTCTTAAATCCTGTTTCATCCTCAAGCTTTATCCCACTTAAAGTCAACCCCAGCATTTATGCCAGGGTTGACTTTAATGGTGAGCTATGTTATTTTACATTATATTATTGACCCTTAAAAAAGCAAGGTTCTTTTCCGATTTACCAGCATAACCGACCTTGATTCCTTCCTCAATCTGATTTAAACCCCATCTCAAATTGACACATGATTTCCGACCGTGCGGCCGGGACTTAATCTCAGGTTAACCGGCTAAAGGGTTCCCTTTTCCTTAATTATTATGTTAGCAAAGGTTCATAGCTTTGGTATCTGCGGTCTGGAGGCCTATCCGGTGACCATTGAGGTGGATGTCTCTTATGGACTTCCCGGCATGGCGATTGTTGGGCTGCCGGATAATGCGGTTAAGGAAAGCAAGGAGAGGGTCCGGACAGCCATTAAAAACAGCGGTTATGAATTCCCCTATGACCGCATTACTGTGAACCTGGCCCCGGCGAATATTAAAAAAGAAGGACCGCGTTTTGATTTGGCCATTGCCTTAGGAGTGATGAATGCCACGCAACAGATCTCACCTGAACCCCTTCAACAGTACGCTGTCTTAGGGGAGCTTTCTTTAAGCGGCCAAGTTCAGCCGATCCATGGCATTTTGTCAGCCGCCATGGCCCTGACTCAGAGTCGATTTGCCGGACTCATTGTCCCTGAAGCGAATGCCAAAGAAGCCTCTCTTGCCAATAGTCTCCCCATTTTTCCCGTAAAGAACTTGAATGAAGTGGTTCATTTTCTTCAGGATCACTCTTGCATAAAGCCATTTGAGATAGATTTCCCTAATCTATTTTCGAAAGTGAATCATTTTGAGATTGATTTCAGTGAGGTCAAAGGGCAGAGTCATGTCAAACGCGGTCTTGAAATCGCTGCCGCGGGGGCACACAACTGTCTATTAATCGGGCCGCCGGGGAGCGGCAAGACCATGTTAGCCAAAAGACTTCCTACGATCCTTCCAGATATGAATTTGAAAGAGGCGTTAGAGGCCACCAAGATTCATTCTGTTATGGGATTAGTCTCTCCTGAGTTAGGTATCATCGCGGCTCGGCCTTTCCGTTCTCCTCACCATACGTGTTCCAATGTCGCTCTGGTTGGCGGAGGCTCATTTCCTAAGCTAGGAGAAGTGAGTTTAAGCCATAATGGGGTGCTCTTTCTGGATGAACTTCCGGAGTTCAGCCGCAGCGCTCTGGAATCTTTAAGACAGCCTTTGGAAGATCATTATGTCACGGTGTCTCGGGCGGCCGGCACCCTGCGCTTCCCTTCCAAGTTCATGCTCATCGCCAGTATGAACCCCTGTCCCTGCGGTTGGTTTACCGATCCCAGAAGAAAATGCACCTGTTCCAGTCAAGCCATCCACCGTTATATGTCTAAGATCTCGGGTCCGCTCCTGGACCGGATTGATCTCCATCTCGAGGTCCCTTCTCTTAAGCCCCAGCATCTTCTTTCCACATCTCCCGGAGAATCCTCATCTCAGATTAAAACGAGATCCACCGCGGCCAGACAGAGGCAGCTCGGACGTTTCGTCGATACCAACATCTTCGCCAACGCCCAGATGAATCAAAAACAGATCAGGCAATTCTGTATCCTCACGGCAGAAGCCCAGGTCCTCCTTAAAAAGGCGATCGAGGAATTGGCCTTATCCGCCCGCGGCCATGATAAGGTGCTCAAGCTCGCCAGAACCATCGCCGACTTAAGCGTAGAAGAACACATCCTCCCTGAACACATTGCCGAGGCCATCCAATACCGCAGTTTGGATCGAAATTGGTGGGGGTAAAAACTGCTCAGTGAGTGACAGTCACTTTGGGGACAGCCAGAAAATAGAAAGATTAGGAAAGATTAGGGTCAGGTCTTGCAATCATACATTTAACCTGCCTTCAATTCTCTTGAGTTGTCGACTCACCGTGGCATAGTGTACTCCCAAGTGATCGGCGATTTCAATCATCCGATAGCCATATCGCCGATACGCTTCAAAGATGGCACGTCCCCTATCTCCCT
>CAYJUK010000025.1:0-1092 GCA_964373335.1 uncultured Planctomycetales bacterium
TCGGATTCACTTCATTGGCTTGCCATTGGTGCGCGCTAATTTGGACTTACATGATTCACAAGATAGGATTGAGCATCGATAAAATTACCAACTTTTTGAACAGTTTCGAATTTAGTGGCTTCGACAGTATAATTTTTTTCATATTTTGTCATATAATTAAACCTATACCCGCTTCCCTGCTCAATTGAAGATAGCGAATATTCTCCATACTTTCTATTTAAATGCCATGTTTTCATCCCCACCTTTCTTACTTAAAATGGGTAATTCTGAATAAATATAATTGATACCGATTCTTAAATTTGGGTTGCGCTTTGTCTCATTTTATTCAACAGATCAGTTTTGCCGTTCAACTGGTAGCCATTTTGAAACGGAACTTCCATCCGAAAGGTTAAAGTATTCCCAAACCTCTCCTGTTTTTGTGTCAACTTTAAATACATTTTTTTCCTCTTCTTTATATAAGTCAGTCTTATTTAAGACAGTGTTTGATTTATAATAGCCTTGAAATAATTGAAACCTACCCCTATCGGAGTTATTAATCATAATTTTTAGCTCTTCCATTCCCTTGTGGAGAAAGATGGAAAATATTAATAGCGCCATCAATAAAATCAGAATTAGAATGAAATTTATGTTATCCTTCAAGTCCAACACTCCCTTCTACAAAGAAAATCTTTCTATGAAATTCCAATGCCGCAAGCCGTAACTTTATTTCATTCGACTTACTATTTGTGACAACAAGTCGTTTAAAGATATTTTTCAATCTCGAGTGCCCCGTGAAAAATCCCTAAGATATCAATATCACCCTCGATTTTTATGAGATATGCGATCCGGTAATGCCCATAGAGCAATATCCGAATATTATCCTCAGGATACCGGCTATATCTATACCCGATTTCTGGCAAACGCTTAAGAACTTGTACTTTTTGATAAATGTCATTAAGAATTTTGGCTGCTGCTAAGGGATTCTCCGATGCAATATAATCGTAAATCTCTTTAAGCCAATGCTGTGCTTCTTTTGTCCATTTTATTTCTGCCACGATCGGATCCTTCTTTTCATTTCTGCGTTGGTCATCGTTCGCTTAGCTTTTGAATCCG
>CAYJUK010000025.1:1102-17910 GCA_964373335.1 uncultured Planctomycetales bacterium
CATTCTAGCAAATGCAAGCTCGCGCAGAATTTCTTCGTAGCTGCTATCATCAGGTTGTTCTTTAATAATTTTCTCCATTTGTCTTTTGGGAGATATCATGAATCCCTCCTTTAGGCTTACAGCTCATTTGAGATAACTATTCCGGGAACACGCATTTAATATTTTTGGAGTATACATTTTCCCGACTTAAAGCAACTGTTCTCTGGCGTATTTAACGCCATTTTCAAAAATCATCGCCCCTTGCCCTAAGGCGCCGTTATTTTTCAATCGGGTCCAATGGGGATGTTGAATGAAAAGAAAATGTCTTTCCGGATGAGGCATCAGCCCTAAGACGCGGCCAGTGGAGTCCGTGATCCCCGCGATATGATCAATGGATCCGTTAGGGTTATCGGGATAATCCGGGGATTCTCCCTGCGGACCGCTATACCGAAAAATCACCTGTCCGTTTTGCGTGAGCTTCTGCAACACTGTTTGATCCCGGGTGATAAATTTCCCTTCGCCATGCGCCACGGGAAGATAGATGATCTCCTCAAGCCCTTCGGTCCAAACACACCGCCCGTCACCTCGCAGATGCACCCAGCGATCCTCAAATTTCCCCGAATCATTATCCGTTAAGGTTACCTTCTGCTGGGCATCATGGTTTTTCACTTCTTCCTCCGACAAAGGACCCGGGAGGATCCCCGCCTTCACCAGCACCTGAAACCCGTTACATATCCCAATGATCAATTTGCCATCCATAAGGAACTGACATATATCCTGGCCCAGATTAAGACGCAGTTCATTAGCCAGAATCCTGCCCGCGGCAATATCATCTCCGTAGGTAAAGCCGCCCGGGATGGCCAGGATTTCATATTCCTTCAATTGAACCTCACCGGATAAAAGACGATTGATGTGAATCAAATCTACCCGGGCTTTCCAGTAACGGAACGCGAAGGCTGTTTCGGCATCACAATTCGTCCCCGCAGTTCGAAGCACGATCACTCTGGGGCTTTTCTTGTCTTTTCTCATGAATTCTTTTTTTTCTTCGTGTAAAACGCCTTGATCGCCGGAATGACTTCCTGGGGAGTATCAACAATTGTGAACAAATCGAGATCCTCTGCATCGATATTCTTTTCTGCCAAGACTGTATCCCTAAGCCAATCGATAAGACCAATCCAGTATTTTTTTTCGAATAAAATAACCGGAAATTTATCCATGCGTCTGGTTTGAATTAAAGTGAGGGCCTCAAAAAATTCATCCAGGGTCCCCAATCCTCCCGGGAAAATGACAAAGGCCTTGGCGTATTTGACAAACATCACTTTACGGCAAAAGAAATAATGAAAATTAATCAAATTGGTGATGTACCGGTTAGGCTTTTGTTCATGCGGCAGATCAATATTAAGACCAATCGATTGACCGCCCCCTCGTAAAGCGCCTTTGTTGCTGGCTTCCATGATGGCCGGGCCGCCTCCGGTAATCACGGCATAACCTTCTTTGACCAGCAGCTCCGCCGTTTTTTCCGCTAACTTATATCGAGAATGACTGCGGGAGGTTCGCGCCGAGCCAAAAATACTCACCGCCGGGCCGATATTGGATAATTCGTGGAACCCATCGACAAATTCCGCCATGATGCGAAACACGCGCCAGGGATCTTCAAACGAGACTTCTTGCTCTTGATTTTGTTTCTTGGCCATAGAGTAACTCCTTTATGATTATTCATTGTGAATCATACTTTTTACAAAACCTTCACTTTCTTCTCAAGAAGGCGGAGGATCTCTTCTTTCTTTTCAAATAAAGTGATATAAAATTTTGCCTTTCCAAACTTCAAACAGATGAAATGAATATCCCCCCGCGGGTTTCTGTTAACAGAGATCGATTCAATTTGATTCCATTTGATTTCTTTCTTCTGGTGTCTCTTGACGTAGATCAGGGAATCTGTTGTCAAGATTAATCTGGCCTGCTGGACTCCCGCGAACACTATTCGCGGAAGAATAAAAAAAACCAAAGAAACAAACAAGAGACCGATCAGCACAATAGGCCGCTGCGCAGGCTCAAAAAACCATGCCCGGGACGCCAAAATGACAAGGGTTAAAAATAATATTCGGATCCCCGGGTTGATGAGTCTTCTGAGTTTATCAAGTTCTTCTTTTGATATCCCAAACTCTTTTCCCTCCTCAGGCAGAATCGACATGGGATTCACCACCGCAAGGGACGCTGCCAGCTCTCTTTAAGATCCGCAAGAGACGACTGGACGCACAATTGTCCGTTGAATCCATAAATCTTAAATTGAGGAGCGTCTTCGACCCGGCCGATCAATCCCCAAGGGACCCCTTTTAAAAGCGTTTCAAATTTTTTTTGAGAGGAGGAAGAGACTTCAACGATGAACCGCGTATTTGACTCGGAAAAAAGAATATAATCCTCTCGTTCTTCTCCTCGATAAGGGACATCTTTAAGGCGGACACTCATCCCATAACCGCCGGAAAATGCCATTTCGGCACAAGCCACCGCCAGCCCTCCTTCGGAACAATCATGCAAGGAGGCAACCACCCCTTTTCGCGCGGCTTGCCGCAGAGCTTGAAAAATTCTTCGTCCTTTTTTCCAGTTGACCCGAGGGACACGCCCCCCCAACTGATTCAAGTTATCAAAATAAATAGATCCTCCCATTTCATCCGAAGTCTGACCGATGATATATATAAGATGACCGGGTTTTTTCAAATCCATCGTAACGCACCGGCGCACATCCTCAATGATCCCTATCGCCGATATTAATAATGTCCCAGGGATCGCGATAGATTTCTTCCCCTGAGTGAATTCATTGTATAAGCTGTCTTTACCAGAGATGAATGGCACGCCGTATCCCACGGCGGTCTCATAACACCCGACAGCGGCACGGACAAGACTTCCCAGTCGATCCGGCTTATCCGGATTCCCCCAGCAAAAATTATCCAGCAAGGCGATACGGTCCGGATCGCCCCCGACGGCGACAATCTGACGGATGGCCTCATCGATACAGGAAGCCGCCATCCAATAAGGGTCGATCAGGCCATAACGAGGATTAATCCCGTTAGCGATAGCAATCCCTTTGTTCGATCCTAAAATCGGCGTCATCACACTGGCATCGGATGGGCCGTCATGAGCTAACCCAACCAGCGGTTTGATGATCGTCCCCCCCTGGACCTCATGATCATATTGACGGATCACCCATTCTTTCGAGGCGACATTATAATGGGAAAGACATTCCTTCAATTTCGCGGTGAGATCGGCTGGACATTGAAAAGAAGGCTCTTTGATCCGCGGGGCTGCCCAATAGGCTTTTTTAATACCGATAGGAATACCTTCGTGAAGAAATTCCATCCCCAAATCACCGACCTGGGCCTCCTGATAAAAAAGCTCCAGACGTTTTGTGCCGGTGAATTCTCCCAGGACCGCGGCCTCCACATTTTCATCGGCAAAAATCTTAAGCAGGGCTTCTTTGTTTTTGGGAGGGACGGCTAAGATCATCCTTTCCTGCGATTCTGAGATCCAGATCTCGGTATAGTTCAATCCGGCGTATTTCAAAGGGGCCTTCTCTAAATGAACCCTGGCTCCTAAATCCTTTCCCATCTCCCCAATCGCGCTGGAAAAACCACCGGCACCACAATCAGTGATGGCTGAATACAACTGTTGATCGCGGGCCTGAATCAGGGTATCCATCATCTTCTTCTCCTGGATCGGATGACCGATCTGGACCGCGCCGCTTGAGATCACCCCGGATTCACTGGTCAATTCCCCCGAGGAGAAAGTAGCTCCGTGAATCCCATCGCGTCCGGTCCTGCCACCGACAGTAACGATCAAGTCCCCGGGCCGAACCTTTTTGATCACCCGGTCTTTAGGAATGATCCCGACTGTTCCGCAATAAACCAAGGGATTGCCGACGTAACGGTCGTCAAAGACAATGGCCCCATTGACCGTAGGAATCCCCATCTTATTGCCATAATCACGGACACCGCGAATGACACCTTTCATAATCCGTTTGGGATGCAGTGTCCCTTCCGGCAGTTTCTCAAAAGGAAAATCGGGTGAGCCGAAACAAAACACGTCGGTATTGCAAATAGGTCTGGCTCCCAGCCCGGTGCCTAAGATATCCCGGACCACGCCGCCGACCCCGGTGTTGGCCCCTCCAAAGGGCTCCAGGGCTGAAGGATGGTTGTGGGTTTCAACCTTAAAGCAGACATGATAATCCTGATCAAAACGGATGACCCCGGCATTGTCATGAAAAACCGAGACGCACCAGGATTTTTTAACCTTTTCTGTCGCTCTCTTGATTGTTGATTGAAAAAGATCCTTAATGATCCTTGATTTCGCGCGGCCATTTTCTTTCGACTGATACGAGATATGGCCTTTGAACGTTTTATGATAACAATGTTCACTCCATGTCTGGGCAACGGTCTCCAATTCACAATCCGTGGGATTTCTCCCTGATTTTCTAAAATATTGCTGGATCGCCTTCATCTCCGGAAGATTTAAAAAGAGCTGTCCTTCCCGGCTGATCTTCTTTAACTGCTGATCAGTAGCTTTCTTCAGATCAACAATAAAAATTTTAAACTGTTTCTCTGGAATCGATCTGAGAGACGGATCTGATCCATCGGATGATTCCGCTTTGTGCTGAATCAATTTATTCGCCAGGACTTTTTCAACGATTAAATCCAGTTGTGGCGCTGTCAATCCCCCCAGCAGGCGGTATTTCCGGGCGGTGCGGACGGAATGGATTGACATAATCCCTAAATCCTTTATGGCCTTGAGCGTTGATTCTTCCACCGGATCCATCACCCCGGAATGATAGGTGATTTCCACCACCTGGACCTCCTGCCCCTGGGCGTGAGGGGCAGGATCACCCCCTTCTGAATAACAATATTCCTGCGTCAGCGGATCAGTCAGCAGTTCCCGGCAGATCTTCTCAATCTGGTCCGGAGACACGTCTCCCAGCAGTTTGAACACGCTGATCACCTGAACCTTTTGAAGAGTATTAACTCCGAGATCAGCAATGTCCTTCAGGAGACCTGCACCGTACGCGTCAAAAATTCCTTCCTTATTCTTGATTTGAATTCGCCAAGATTTGGCAGATGGATGGTCCATCATCTTAATAAAAGGATGGATTGAGAGATTGGTTGACACAAGAGTGGGATGTTCTTGTTATCGGGTAACACGAGTGAGTACTTCTTGGTAGGCTTCTTCAATCTGCCCCAGATCACGTCGAAAGCGATCCTTATCCAATTTCTTGCCGGTTGTCATATCCCATAAACGACAGGTATCGGGAGAAATTTCATCAGCCAAAATAATCTTATCTTTATACCGCCCGAACTCCAGCTTAAAATCAATCAATTCAATGTTCAAAGATTTGAAAAATTTTGTTAACAATGTGTTGATGGAAAAGGCGTATTTCTTGATGATCTCGACATCCTTTTCCTGAGCCAGATGCAGAGCCAGGATATGATATTCGTTAATCATAGGATCATTAAGCTCATCCTTCTTATAGCAGAATTCTAAGACTGGACAGGCTAATACCATTCCCTCTTCCAATCCCAGCAATTTGCACAAGGAACCGGCGGCCCGATTTCGGATAATAATCTCCAGGGGAAAGATCTCGACTTTTTTAACCAGCATCTCACGGTCATTCAAGAGCCTTTCATAATGAGTCGGGATTCCCGCGGACTGTAAATATTCAAAGATCTTAGCCGAGATTTTATTGTTCATAATACCTTTTTGATCGATGGTTCCTTTCTTGGCGGCATTAAAGGCGGTGGCATCGTCCTTGAAATACTGGATGATTTGCTCCGGAGAGTTGGTGGCATAAAGGATCTTCGCTTTCCCTTCGTATAATTTCTTTCCTCGTTCCATAATTCCTTTCATTATTATTAACAGACTGGGTCAGATAAAGAAATCCATTTGACCTAGTAGACTGTAAGATATCCCTCGGTTAATAAAGTTTCTTCTATTCTAGGAAAAGGAGGGATAATACCGCATCTTCCTAAAATAAAATTTTACAGATTTTTTGAAACTCGGAATAAATTTTTGAACCCATACGTCATTCCCCTCCTTTGATGGGAGGGGTTAGGGGAGGGTGATACTCGACGATCAATACCCCCACCTATCCTCCCACGGGGGAGGGAATACAGAAATTGAGTTGACAATGTACTATTCTCTAAGGCTTTAGCCCTACACGTTTAAAAATCTTATCACGATGGCGGGTATAGTATTTGATATCAAAACAGGCGTCGATCTCATTGGGTTTGAGGTATTTTCTAACCTTACGGTCCCGGTAGAGCACGTCTCTAAAATCGGAGGTTTCCTGCCAGACCTGCATCGCACAATGCTGAATGATATCATAGGCCTCTTCCCGTGTCAGCCCTTTCTGCATTAACTCCAGAAGGACTCTTTGCGAATAAATTAATCCCCGGGTTTTGCCGAGATTATTAACCATATGTTTAGGATAAACTAAAAGGCCGTCAATAATGGGGATGAACTTATGCAGCATATAATCAAGAATCGCGGCGCTGTCCGGAAGGATGATTCTCTCCACTGAGGAATGGCTGATATCACGCTCATGCCAGAGGCTGATATTCTCAAAAGCGGCCATGGTATTACCTCTTAAAATACGCGACAACCCCGTGATCCGTTCGCAGGTCACCGGGTTGCGCTTGTGAGGCATGGCCGAGGAGCCAATCTGGCCTTTAAAGAAAGGTTCCTCAACTTCCAATAACTCTGTTTTCTGCAGAAGGCGGATTTCGGTCGCGAACTTGCTTAAAGAGGATCCAATCAAGGCCAGGGTGGTGACAAACTGACAATGGACATCTCGTTGAATGATCTGGGTGGCGATATTGGCGGGCTTGAGTTCCAATTTTTCACAGACATATTCTTCCACATAAGGATCGATATTGGCATAAGTTCCCACCGCGCCTGACAACTTCCCTAACCGGATATTTTCCCGAGCTTGCTCCATTCGCTCCAGGTTTCTCTTCATCTCATCATACCAGACTGCCAGCTTTATTCCGAAGGTTGTCGGCTCAGCATGAACACCGTGAGTGCGGGCAATACAAGTTGTGTCTTTATACTTCTTAGCCTTCATCTTAAGAACTATCAAAAGTTTTTTGATTTCAGCGATTAATAAATCACTGGCTTCCACACATTGAATGGAAAGAGCTGTATCCAGAAGATCTGAGGAGGTGAGCCCCATATGCAGATATCGGGCCTCTGGCCCCAGATACTGTCCGACGTTATTAATGAAGGCAACCACGTCGTGTTTTGTCTTCTCCTCTAATCTCTTGACCTCATCAATATCAAACTTTGCATTTTTTTTGATCTTTTCTAAGGCAACCTTGGGGATCCGGCCCAGCTTGTTCATGGCCTCACAGGCCAAGAGTTCAATCTTGAGCATAATAGTAAACTTATGCTCATCCGTCCAAATATTACCCATTTTCGATAGGGTATATCGCTCGATCATAGGACGACTCTCCTTCCACTTTTTTATTGAACCCTAAAATCTCAGTGGGATTTAATCAACTCACTTCAAGTGAGCCGCTTAATTTTAAGAATCGCAGTAAAATTCTTAAGTTAAGCGTCAACCGGCATTCTAGGGTTAAAATAGGGATTAAGAAACCGTCATAATATAGCAAAGAAAAAAATTATGGTCAATCAAAATTCCTGACGAGACCACTCAGCTATTGCACGTAAATTACATAACAATATGTTCTGCAATTAGTTGCATCCTTATAAAAAATAAATAATTTTATTGATTTTGCCTCAACCCCCCTAAATGTCTTTGATCATTGTGACTTTTAACCAACATCACAAACTCTGGATTTCCAGCACCAAATTCGTTGGTGGCTTTATCTAATTATGGGGTAACTCTCTAACTCACCTGACTTCAAAATGATAGAAATCTACTCCCGAGAATCATTTTAGCAATAGAATCCGTTTAAAATAATTGAACCATGGAATTACAGTTGGAGTTTAATCAACTCACTGCAAGTGAGCCGTTTATCCCTCATTAGATTTATAGAATTATTCAAGGGTTAAAGGATCAACTCCAATCAACTGCAAATCAACTGCAATTCTAGGGTTGAATCAATTTTTTTACTATGCTAGGATACTGCCTTATGCTGGATACCTTAAGAAAAAAAATCGACAAGGGTCTCGCCTCTTTCCTCGACAAGATCAAAAAAGAATACAAACTCCATCTGGTCCATCCTATTTTATTTAACAGCATCAGGGAATACAGCCTCCGCGAAGGAAAAAGGATCCGCCCCATCCTGCTCATCTTAAGCTATAAAGGATACACCCGGCGCAAGGAAAGACTTTCTTCGTCATTTTATATGGCGACGACCTGCATCGAATTGCTGCACAATTTTATGCTGATCCACGATGACATCATCGACCGATCCAATTTAAGACGAGGGAAACCCACCCTGCATAAATTATTAGGCAAGATCATCAAAACGCCGGAACAGGGGAAATTAGGATACGACCTGGGGATTATTGCCGGGGATATTGTCTATGCCTTAGCGATCGATGCCTTTCTTTCGATTAAAGAGGATCCTTACCGCAAAGAGAGGGCCTTGAAATATTTTATTAAGACCGCGGCTTTTACTGCTATGGGAGAGTTTATCGATACCCTTCACGGTGTTGAACGAGTCGAGAAAGTCAGTGAAAAAGATATCTTTCTCAACTATACCTTGAAGACAGCCCGATATACCTTTGACTGCCCTCTGGTGGTAGGAGCCATTCTGGCCGGGGCCGATCAGGGTGATATCAACAAGCTTTCTCGTTTAGGGCTTCTCATCGGGCAGGCCTTTCAAATCCAGGATGATATTATTGGGATATTTGATACCCAAAAAAATATCGGCAAGTCTATTCTGAGCGATCTCACCGAATCAAAAAAAACCTTATTGGTCTGCCATGCCTATCATGAATTATCATCGGAGAAACGCCGGGTTTTCATGCGGTACTTCTCTAAAAAACGGAAAACTTATCAAGATCTGATCGCGATTCGCAGGATCTTCACGCGCTCCGGGAGTCTCCAGTACTGTCTGGATGAGGTTCAAAAACGAGTCGATCAATCTCAGCACATCCTTGATCAAGTTCATCTCAAAAGCTCTTATAAAGAATTAATCGGAAGGGCCTTCCTTAAATTATTTCATTCCAGCCAACATATTGCTCAAGCTAACAAGATGCGTTTTCATCTGAATGGCTAAATCAGCCGAGCGCATAATTCATCGAGGACTAAACGCCCCTTTAAACTGGCCTTAAAAAACGGCCCGGCCTTCTTTAAAAATCCATCTTTCAAAAATGCCTTCAGGGTCACTTCCTTATCCGCCGGGAATTTGAGATGAAAACGTCCTTCCAATTGAGCAAGATTGACACCTTGATTCATCCTCAGTCCGATCAGGAAGGTCTCCAATAATCTCTCTTCCGAAGTCAGAATTTCTTCTTTTTGAACCGGTCGCTGATCGTTATTTAAACAGGAAAAATAATTCTGTAGGCGGCTTGTGTTCCAATACCGCCGGCCTTCACAATGCGAATGAGCTCCAATCCCTAGACCGATATAATCTCCCCCCTGCCAATAATTCAGATTATGCAAGCACCTCTTCCCCTTTCTGGCAAAATTGCTGATCTCATACTGTTCCAATCCTGCTTTTTTAAGAAGATGGACAACCCGCCGGTAGTGTTGAGCCTGCCGATGAGAATCCGGCGGCTTTAAATGGCGGGCAAAAAACCGGCTGTTCTCTTCTACCATGAGCGCATAAAGCGAAAGATGTTCGCTTCCTAAATCTGCCATAGCCTCGATATCTTCTTTGATCTCCGGAAGAGTTTGTTGAGGGAAGGAATACATAAAATCCAAATTGATATTTTCAAATCCGGCATTTCTCAGGATACCGTAAGCCTCAATGGCCCTGGCTCGATCATGATTTCGGCCTAAAAATCGCAGGTATCGATCCTCAAAGGTCTGAATCCCAAGACTCACACGATTCACTCCGATCTGTTGAAAGACCCGGGCCTTCGCATCATCAACGCTTTCCGGATTAGCCTCAATAGTAAATTCACAATCGGGTCCAACTCGAAAATGATCCTTGATAAGCTGTCCTATTTGCATCAGTTGGGAACCGTCCAAATAAGAAGGGGTCCCTCCCCCGATAGAAATGGTCTGGATGACCGCACCTTGATAAAAGCGGGCCTCCTTTCTCAAGGCCTGCAGATAATCATCAAATCGATGCTCTTGTCCAATGGAGACGACAAAAGAGCAATAAAAACATTTCTTCTCACAAAATGGGATGTGGATATAAAGAGATGTCATCTGAGCTGATCGGGATTAAAACACATTGAACTTTTTAGGGAATCGAGAATCGAGACAGAATCGGACAGAATCGGGACACATCCCAAAATAGGATGTGTCCCAGGATGTGTCCCGATTCTTGATGTCCCGATTCTTGAGCTCTCGAGGATAGGCGTGTTTTCTAATTCGGAGTTCGGGTCGCAAGGGTCATGGGAATGTATGATTTTTTTGGCAGGGGAATAATTAAATTCTTCTGGCTTCTTTAGGATTGGCTGTTTTCTTAAGCTTCTCTTCTCTGGTCTTAAGGATTGCATATTTATCCGGCAAATGATGTCTCATCCACCCTTCCGCGTAAAGGCGCAGCCATTCATCCGTGGCCCGCTCTAAGCCGATGCTGTAACCAGCCTTTTGACTTTCGATCCAAAGATGCTTATGGATTTCATCCGTCACTCGCGGATCTTTTAATAAATCTCGGATTTCGTTAATCTTCATTTCCCCTCCCCTATCCAATTTTTTTCTGATTCGGGGATGATTATAATTGATATTTCTTTTGTTTCAAGAGATTATTTCTTAAATTATTTTTTTTACAATGACTCTTTTATGAAATCTTCTGAGGGGCGGCAATAGTCTGTGGTTCGCGATAAACCCACTTTGAACACACAACACCTATTTCATATAAAACAATTAAGGGAATGGCTAAGAGGATTTGAGAGATGAGATCGGGAGGGGTGATGACAGCGCTGATGATTAACAAGATGACAATGGCATGCCTCCTTTTCTGAACCAAGAAAGCAGGGGTGGCAATCCCCATCCTGGTTAACACGATCAAGACCAGAGGCATTTCAAACACAACACCGCAAGCGAAAATTAACGTCCCGACAAAAGACAAATAATTCTTAGCCGTAATCATAGGGACCATGACATCCGAAGAAAAACTGAGAAGGAATTTTAGCGTTAAAGGGATAAAGATGGTGTAAGCAAAGAGCACCCCGAGGACAAATAAGAGGAGGGAAAATGGAAAATAGATAATAACGAATTTTTTTTCTTTCTCGGTTAATCCCACCCTGAGAAAGGCCCAGATTTGATACAGGATCAAGGGAAAAGCTAAAAGAAATCCTCCTAAAAGGGTCACCATGAACCGGGTGACAAAGGCTTCTTCCGGAGAAGTAAAAACCACCTGCCCCACGGGGGTAATGAAAAACTCTATGATAGGATCGATATATCTATAGACCAAACAAGAGGCCACCGCCCAAAATGCCAGCGCCTTGAGGATCCTTAACCTCAACTCATCCAGGTGGTCAAAAAATGTCTGTTCCTTTAACCGGGAGCTCATTGTCAACTAAACTTTTTTTTGCTTCTCGGGTGGGAGCTCGTTAATCTCTTCATCTACTTCTTTACCGGCCTTCTTAAATTCCTTAATCGCTTTCCCCAGGGCCTGTCCGATTTCGGGCAGCTTTCTCGCCCCAAATAAAAGTACAATAACAAGCAGGATAAAAATGATTTCTGCGATACCGATACGCCCCATAAGCCTTCCCCCTTTACCTGAGTCAGAGTGCCCCTGACTCTGTTATCCCCGACATTATGAATGGAAAAAATCTTCCCGAACGAATGAAAAGTATTCTAACTTTTATCCTAACAGATGACAAGTTCCTTTCCGTCTCCGCTTTCCGTCTCTCCTCAAGAATGATACCATTGATTGTTACCCCAAAAATTGGGGTTACCTGTATCTCATCTTCAGTCCGAGGATGATGAGGCTGAAAATCAGGACCAAGAAGGCGAATAGAGTTATTCCCCAGGATTGAGTTATCACACCGTAACCGGTCCCTAACAAAAACCCGAAACACAATAAGGCATACATAGAAAGAGAAACATCGTGGGTTGATTTTGTTTGATAGATTTGCGCGATTTGCGCGAAAAAAGCCAGGATAATCAAAAGCCCGGAAAAAACCAGAATGAGGATAGAGTAAGACATCCCACTTTTCGTGGGACCTTTCTTGATCTGTTCGATGACATGAGAATCTGAGTCCGGATCTTGTTCAAAAAGACGAACCCTCCGTTTCGCCTCAACAGACGGCTCATCGGATTTGTGATCACCTCCGGTCCTGACGGTTGTTTTGTCTTTTTCCTCTTGAATAGCCGATGACTTTAACACCACGGTTGGCTCCCCTTGATCCAATCGCCCCATCTTTTTATAAAATCCCCGGTAAAATCCATCCCGCAATGGCCGTCCCAGGAACATCAAAAGGCTGAATATCCCGGCCGCGATAAGAACTACTGCCATCATCTGCCGCAGTTCCCACCGCGGGCCAGCCTCCGATGCGGGCTGCTGTAACTCTATCCTGGCAATCTGTCGATTGATATAAATATAATCAAAGAAGATCATGCCCCCATAAATGATCAATCCGGGGAAAGATAAAAACTGCCCGGGATGTTCAATAAACCCCTGCGTCTGCCACAGATGATAAAGAGAAGACAAACAGCCGGTTGTTATCATCACGACAATCGGCCAGCCGCCAAAAAGCCAATATCTCACCCATCCCTGAAGACACGCGGTTCCGATTCCCGCGATCAGATGAAAAGGCGCCCGAAGAAAAACCGCCAAATAAGTTAAGGAAAAAATCTCCTCATTAATGGCCGTCATCCGGCCGGTTCCCGGATAATGAATAACCCATTCTAATAAAAAATACCCGAAGAAGAGACCGACGAGTTGTCCCGTGCCTAACAGGATGCGGAAGATTCCGTAAATCTCCAGGATCTTCTGATGACTTTTTAGATTCATGGACAATCACCCAGCACAATTTCAAAAAAATCTTATATCTTAAACCCTAGAATTGAAGTAGAAGTTTTATAATCTCACCGCGAGTGAGTCGTATCAACGTCAACTGCAATTCTAGGGTTAAGTCTTCTATCCCTTGGGGGATATGTAATTGAGCTGACGATGAGAAGAAATTAAAATGAATAAGGATTATTTTATTGAAGAGAAACAGGTAGAAACAGAGGAAGAATCACTCCATGGCCACGCGGTAATAATCTTTATTGAGTTGATCGGAGGTAGGGGTAATCGGCTGGACATACGAGATGACATCAAAGGAGACTTCCACCTGGGCTTCACCTATCTTCGTCTCTCCATCGTAAATATTGACATGGCCGCCGGGTAAAAGTCCGTTAATGGCCCCGAGTGTAGCCACATACATCGATTCTTTCCGGTCAACCCAGAGATAACCTTCCTTACGACTAGATTCAGCGACTTCGTAAATTTTTTGAGCCTCCTGCAAGATGCTATTGAGTGGAATTGCCTTTGTCTGGGAAGCACTGTTCTCTTGAGCTTGCCGGGACAATTGGGCGAGCTGTTCTGCTTCCCGGGCCTCCCTGGCTTTTCTCCCCGCCTTATCCTTCGAAATAAAAAGGCCGGTGCCAACACAGAGGAACGCAATGACAATAATTGTGACCGCAACAATGACCTTCGCTTTATTTTGTTGATTCTGTTCTTCCATAACCCGTACTCCTTCTTGAAGTTTATCTTCTTTTAACACAGGGGAGATTCTGCGTCAACTGCTGAATTGAAAATTTTGACCATGGGAACAAGGAGAAGGTGGAGTCACACGAGTGAGTAAGATCGGCAATTCGGCAGTTAACTGCCGAATTGATGGGGGTTCAATATTAAATGTAGGAAGGACATAAGTCAATTTCCGCCGCGCGGCGGAAATTGGTTAATTGAGCCCCACGGGTGTGGACGACCCGTCACCTCAAATGAATACGGACATCATATCCCTAACCGTTACCGAAATTGTGAAGAATGACACAACCGGGAGGCGACTCGCTTGGCTCAGTCTCGGGATAACGAGAGCAGGGTGCTCCAACAATTTCATCAACCTGCTGCGAGCTGAAAAATATTTGATTTTCAAGGGCGGAATGTTACATACTTATTCTGTAAGAGGAGGTAGTTCGATAGCGCAAATCACCCAAAGCCTATCAACTTCCGATGGCTGCCCGCTTCTGGCGAGGTAGCCATTTTTATTTCTTGCCCAACAGAGCAAACATTTTTTTCTTGTAAGCCTCGACTCCAGGCTGGTCAAAAGGATTGACATCGAGAAGATATCCTGAAATTGCTACGGCCTTCATAAAAAAGTAGTAAAGATATCCCAGATGAAACGCATCGGCCTTACAAAGGGAGATCGTCATATTAGGAACCCCGCCTTCAGAATGCGCCATGGCTGTGGCACGGTAGGCTTGTTTGTTTACGAAGTCCATACTTTTTTGGGCCAGGCAATTAAACTGATCCAGATTTTCCTTATCCTCCGGGATCAAGATTTCATGCTGAGGCTGATCGATCAAAAGAAAGGTTTCAAATATATTACGGACGCCATCCTGCAGGAGCTGGCCCAGGGAATGCAGATCTGTTGAAAGGAGTAAAGAAGCCGGGAAGATCCCGTTCCCGTCCTTGCCCTCACTTTCTCCGAAAAGCTGTTTCCACCATTCCGCCACAAAGCCGAGATTATCGTAGAATGAGGACAACACCTCAATCCCCTTCCCTTTTTGGAATAACAAATACCGGCAGGCGGCATACTGGTGGGCCGCGTTATCCCCGAGATTCATCCGATTATATTCCTCCTGAGCCTGACGGGCCCCCTCGACAAGTCCGTTGATATCTACCCCAGCGATCGCCAGAGGAACCAATCCCACCGGTGTCAAAACAGAGAATCGGCCGCCGACATCATCGGGAATCACAAAGGTTTTATAACCGTTACTTTGGGCAATGTGATGCAAAGCCCCTTTTTGAGCATCGGTCACGCAGATGATCCTCTTTTTTATCTCACTGGAATTCGATCTTTCTTCTAAAAAATTTTTGATGATACGGAAGGCAACGGCCGGTTCGGTCGTTGTACCGGATTTGGAGATCACCACAACCGAGATCCTCTGTTCTTTAACCGTCTGCAGCAGGTCAAAAAGATAATCACCGCTCATATTATGCCCGGCATAATAGACGGGCAGCGGGGTCTTATTTCTCAAGAATTCCAGAGTTGCCCGAATCCCCAGATAAGATCCACCGATCCCGATACTGATCAGGCAGTCGGATTGAGAACGGACTTCTTTGCCGAAATCGACCAGCTCCTGAAGAAATGAATCTTCGATTTTCTTCGGCAGGTCCAGCCAACCGCTAAAATCACTGCCCTTGCCGGATTTATTCTTCAAGGCCTGGTGCGCGTTTTGAATCCGCAGTTCTAAAAATTTGATCTCCTGATCTGAAACAAAACCCTTGAGATTTTCCCGATTGAAATGAAGACTCATATAGTTATCCTCTCGACTAAATTCATCTCCTCTGTTGGAAGATGGACAGGTCCCTCGATAATAGCTCCACCTAAGACGACATCATCGCGATAAAAAACAACCGACTGTCCGGAGGTCACGGACTTCACCGGTTCGACAAAGTCCACTCGGATCCGCCGGTCGTCGAGACACGTCAGATACCCTTTCACCTCAGCGGCATTATAACGGATTCGCGCGTTAACCGCTACGGTCTCAAAAGGAATTGGCATGCTCACCGGATTAAACTGCCCGGCGTAAAGTCCCCTGGCATACAAATAATCCAAAGGCCCGACATAAACCGTGTTGCTGACCTTCTCTATTTTATAGACATACACCGGACGACCTAAGGCTAAACCCAGCTTATCTCTCTGTCCAATCGTATAATTGACAATCCCCTTGTGCTCTCCAATAACATCTCCGGCAGGATTCTTAAAAGGGCCGGGGACAAAGACCCCCTCGCCAAGGCGGTCCCTTAAAAACTGCTGATATCCGCCGTTGGGCACAAAACAGATATCCTGGCTCTCCGGCTTTTCAGCGGTGTTGAGTTTAAACTGGCGCGCCAGCTCGCGCACTTCCAGCTTCGTTAACCTGCCCAGCGGAAAAAGAACTTTCGGCAGCGTGTCCTTGTTCATGCTGTAAAGAAAATACGACTGGTCCTTCTTGGGGTCGCTGGCCTTCTTTAATTCAAATCTTTGATCCGCTTCATTAAAATCAATCTTAGCGTAATGGCCGGTGGCCAGATATTCCGCTCCCAGGGTCAGAACCTTCTTGTAAAGCGTTCCGAACTTCAAATGCTGGTTGCAGCGTACGCACGGATTCGGAGTCCGTCCCTCGAGATATTCGCTGACAAAATCTTCGATGATGAAATCATTGATATCCGCGGCAAAGTCCAGGACATAGTGCGGGATATCCAGAATCGCTGCTGCGCGCCGCGCGTCATCAATCCCTTCCACGCCACAACAGGACGGCTTGCGACTATTAGGATGCGAAATGCTAAAGCACATGGTGACCCCAACGACATCATGACCAGCTTCCTTCATCAGTCCGGCAACGACAGAGGAATCCACCCCGCCCGACATGGCGACGAAAACTTTTTTGTTGCTTATTTTAGGATGAATTGAAATCATTTTGATTTTTTAAATATAATATGTGTTTTGTCTCATTGCTGTCCCAATTGGATTGACAGCAGGATTTTGCTTTGGCCGCTGAAGCG
>CAYJUK010000026.1:0-17566 GCA_964373335.1 uncultured Planctomycetales bacterium
CAGTAAGCTGAACAATATGAGACTTTAAAATTGGAAGAATTTGATAGAAGATTATGCGAAATCTCCAGTATGACCTGAGAGCAGATCTTCAACTCAGAATCGACCAATAGATCAAAGGTATGTGTCACCGCCCCTTCAATAGAATTCTCAATGGGGACAACCCCATAGTCACAATCTTGGTTTTCAACCCGTTGAAAGACTTCAAAAATATTCTGGCAGGAAATGTATTCCACTTGAGAACCGAACTTTTTCATCGCCGCAATATGGGTAAAGGAAGCTCGGGGCCCGAGATAGGCGATCTTAAGCGATTTCTCCAGTGACAAAGAACACGACATGATCTCTCGGTAAATAGCCTCAAAGGCCCCCAAAGACATTGGGCCTTTATTGAGAGTCTTAATTTTCTCCAAGATCTCTTTTTCCCGGTCCGGGGCATAAACTGCCTGCTTACGCCTTGCTTTTTCCTGTCCAATTTTTAAGCTGAGCTTAGCCCGTTCGTTTAAAAAGGTAACAACCTTGGCGTCAATGGTATCAATCTGTTGTCGATAGTTCTTGAGATTCATTCTTTATGCTTTCTTGCAAGGTTGAGGAAGTTGGAGCGGGCTCCTGGGAAGGTTGAACATCCTGGCCAGAGGGTTCACTGATAGCCAGATCGGTCTGTTGCCAAGGGTTCTCATTTACTGGATTCACTTCGTTTTGTGGAGACTCCCCGGGGGTAGCAACAACCCGGGCTAATTCTTTGACTTCCTCCGACTGAGAAGGCAGGTCACTTTCCGGGGATTTACTCTCACCTCCTTCGGTTGGCTGCAAGGAGGGAAAATCTTCCAGCTTCGGAAGGCCGCTGAGTGATTTTAACCCGAAATATTCTAGAAATTGTTTGGTCGTTCCATATAAATAAGGACGACCGGGGATTTCCTTTCGTCCCGTGATCTTAATCAATCCTTTTTCCAAGAGATGAATCACAACGCCATCCGAATTCACCCCCCGGATCAATTCGATGTCCGTCCGTGACACCGGCTGCCGATAAGCGATGATCGCGAGACATTCCAGAGCCGGTTTAGAAAGTTTTTCCTTATGCCGCGTCTTAAAAAAATTCCTGACGTAAGGGGCGTAAAAAGAATTACTCAGCATCTGGTACCCATCGGCGATTTCTACGATGACCATCCCCCGGTTTTGATGAGCATAATCCTCTTGTAGGCCTTGGAGAATGGTTTTGATATTGTCCACCGAAACTCCTTCCAGGACATCCTTCATTTGCACAATGGTAATGGGATGTTCGGAAATAAAAAGCAGGGCTTCCAGAATACTTTTGATGTCTTGAGTATTGGCGGCCGTCATATGATCTGTTCCCTTTGCCGATAAATTTGATTTAACAATTCTTCCGTGCTGCTGATTTGGGGAGACTGCTCCAAGGCCTTTTGAATCATATCCAAGGCCTCCTGCCTTTTATATTGTAATTGCAAAAGGACTTCTAAGGCCTCTTGCTGCCAGGCATCGTCTTTTTTCTTCACAGGAGAAGTCATCTGATGATCCTGGATCAGACCAAACTTGCCAACCTTACCCTGAAGTTTGGCAATGATCTCCTTGGCCCGCTGCTGTCCAATCCCGGGCAAGGATTTTAGGAAACTCAGATCTCCCCCATCAATAGCCCGGCTGATCTCAGAGATCGAACGATTCAATGCCTTCACCGCAGCCTTGGGACCAATGCCCGAGACCGTAATAAATTGCTTAAAAAAATCCCGTTCGATTTCATTTAAGAAACCGATCAGCACGGGTGATGCTGTCGATGGCCCCATCTGAAAATAATGATACGTCATCAAACGAACCTGTCCATCATTTTGTAGGTTTTCTTCAATCCGAGAGAGGATGGATTGCGGGACAAGGACCTCATAGCAGATGCCATTCACATTAAGAATAATAGAATGCTCTCCTTTATTAACCAGTAGTCCAGAAAGCTGATCAATCATAAAATACTCTTCTCAAATTGGGCATAACCCAAAGCCAAGGCCAGGGCATCCGCAGAATCATAGGTCAGATGATTACGGTCGATCTTTAAATAATGAGCAACGATCCCTTGGATTTGCTGTTTGGTCGCATTCCCATTCCCAATCAGGGCCTTGCGAACCCGTTTGACACTTTGCTCAATCAATTGGATATTCCGCTGGGCACACAAAAGGGCAATCACTCCTCGAACATGTCCCAAAATGAATGCGGTGGTCGGATGACGATAATGAGAGTAAAGTTTCTCGAGCACCATAATCTCCGGCTGGTATTGCTCAAAAATTTTGTCGAGATTCTGATAAACCTTATTTAACTTAATAGGAATGGAATCACGAGGATGCGTCTCAATGATACCTGTTTCTAAGAGCTGGATCTGTCCATCCTTGAGCGTGATCAGGCCATAACCTGTAATGCGTGTGCCTGGATCGATACCAACAATACGCATAACGGTATTCTTTTAACCCCAAATATGTTGTCTTAGCACTGTGCTACCTAAATTCTGTGCAGCCCATTGCTGAAAAGAATGGGGTTTAACCTGCCTGTTGTTCCAGCTCTTCATCCGAGATATCACAATTGGCATGAACAGACTGGACATCTTCGTGTTCTTCCAGGGCATCGATCAAGGCTAGTAATTGTTTCGTGCTGTCACCCTGGACCTTAACCGTTGAATTAGGGATCATCGTGATCTCGGCCGTGACGGTGGGAATGTTTTGGGATTGAACAGCCTTTTTGACAGCTTCAAACCCCGAGGGGTCACAAGTAATCTCAAAATATTGTCCATCGGATTTAATATCCTCGGCCCCAGCCTCCAAGACAATCTCCATGAGTTTCTCTTCCGCCACCTTATCCATTTCTACCGAAATAAATCCCTTTTTGGAAAACATCCAGGCGGTACTACCTGGTCCGGCCAAGCTTCCGTTCTTTTTGTTAAGAATATTACGGATCTCTGCGGTTGTTCGATTCTTGTTATCCGTCAAACCCTCGACCAGTAAAGCCACTCCGCCAGGTCCAAACGCATCGAAAGTGAATGACTCATAAATCACTCCGGGAAGCTCCCCCGTTCCCTTTTTAATCGCATTATCAATATTCGATGCCGGCATATTGATGTCTCTCGACCGACCGATCGCAGTTCTCAAACGGGGATTTTTATCGGGATTACCACCACCTTCTTTAGCCGCTGCGGTGATTTCTCGAATAATCTTTGTAAAGGCCGCGCCTCTTTTGGCATCCGCAGCAGCCTTTTTATGTTTGATACTAGCCCATTTTGAATGTCCTGACATTGAAACCTCCTAAAAACAATCTGTTGTTTGTAGGGGCACAAAATTTTGTGCCCCTACAATATATCAAAATCAAGAGCAGACCAATAAGCCGAGTTCTGTTCCCTCTTTAAGAGGGGATGGTTATTCCACTCACTCATGAGATTACTCTCATGACTCTTGCAGCCTACCCGGGAATAAAAACGAACCGGATCAGTTCGTGCGTTAGGAGAGAACAACTCCTGCTCACAGCTGATAGCATTTAGCTAAAACCCTAGGATTGCAGTCGACGCTTAAACTTCTCAATTATCGTGAGGGGTTAAACTCCAACTGCAATTCTAGGGTCAAGCGTATCGTTTTCTTTTCTTATCAGCTTTTAGCTGTAAGGCTATAACGACTCTTCCCCTATATGGCATTGCTCCATGCAGAGATTGCTCGTTTCACCCCCCCACCCCTTTGCTTGAAAGCGAAGCAGTGGGGGTATCGTCACTGTGGCTCTGATCCGATCCCTCATTTTCATGAAGGACGCCCTGGATTAACAGGGTACATTATCCTGTGGAGCTCGGACTTTCCTCCCTGACTGATAAAGATCAAGGATCGAATTTCCCAAAAAGGCAATTGATCCTATGACTTCCCTTGTTGATTAACCAGGGACCGCCAAGGCAACCATCTTGGTCTGCTCTTTTTTAATCGCTTCATTCGCCAATCGATCAGCCTGACGATTTTCTTCTCGAGGAATATGTTTAGCTTCTATTTTATTAAAACTCTGCGTGAGATGACGCACCTGCTCCCATAATAACCTTAATTTTTCATTCTTGACTTTAAAGTGCCCTGTAATCTGCTGACAAACGAGCAGACTGTCTGAATAAATCCTGACCTCCAGCGCTTTTAATTGCTGCGCTTCTTTAAGGGCGAAAATGAGAGCTGTATATTCCGCCGTATTGTTGGTCGCCTGCCCAATGGTTTTTGCCAGCGTCCTGATTTCTTGCCCATCCTGTTTGATGACAATTCCGATCGCAGCCAAGCCGGGGTTTCCTTTGGAAGCTCCATCTATATATATTTCCAATTTCTTATCCAAAGTTCACAAATCCTCTTCTAAATATATCAAGCGGGCACACATCTCACAGATTAAGATGTGATCATATTTCTTAATCTCGTTGATGACCTGAGGAGGAACATTCATATAACATCCTCCGCAGGCATTACTAAGGATTGGGACAATGGCCAAACCATCTTTTTTCCCCAGTATTCGCTCGTACATGGAAATCTTTTGAGGATCGATATCAGGGGTCAATTCTGACCGCTTCGCTTCCAACACAGACACTCTTCCTTTAAACTCCTGGAGAATTTTTTCAATCTCACTTTTTTGAGTTTGAAATTTATTTTCTTCCTCAGACAAAACGCCCCTTTCTTTAACAATCATGGCCTGGAAGGCATCGATTTGATCATAAATTAATAGGGTTTTCTCTTCAAGACGAGATTTTTCAGCCTTGATATTCTCAATCTCCGTCATTTTGGCGGTGTATTCTTTATTAGTTTTGATCTGAAACAGTTGGATATTGGCCTTGGCAATGTTAACATCCAACTGTTGCAACTCCAGCTCCTGGGTCTTTCTCGCCACCTGTAATTCCTTGAGTTGAGACTCTAAATTAATAAGATGCCCCTTCTTATTTTCAAAGGAGATCTTCATTTCCTCAATGATCTGAGGTTTTTCTGTAAGCTCTTTATTAAAGGAATAAATCTCAAAATCAATCTTTTGCAGGGCAACAAGCTTTTTGATTAACTCTTTAATTGGGATATTGGTCACCTGTTTGCTGATCATCAAGAGGCTATGGGCACAGAAGGGATCGAACCTTCGACCTCTGCCATGTGAGGGCAGCACTCTAACCAGCTGAGCTATGTGCCCTTTTTAATAGTTTTTGCTGTTTACTACTGGGCCCACCAGGACTCGAACCTGGGACCAATTGATTATGAGTCAACTGCTCTGACCGACTGAGCTATGGGCCCGGAAATCCTTCAGGAAAATAGCTAAGGGGCGATAACTTTTGAAAATTTTAGTCCTTCAGGAAATTTATAATTGAAATTTATTATTTATCAAACAATTGTTTATATTTTCCTAAAGGGTAAAAAATTTTTGTAAAAAAGCATTTAAGCATATCACATCACTTTCTTATTTTCAACCCTAGAATTAGCAGGATTTGCAGGATTCCACAATATAAAAAAGGCTTATTGGAAATTTCCAATAAGCCTTTTCCCCATGGCTTGGGAGTCACCTTACAAGAATTTCTAACTTATTTTATAAAGTTTACTCTGATGAAATCCCTGATTTAATACTATTGTTTAGTTCTATCTATCTTAAAAGACGACTTCCGCTTCTTTATTCGTTGCCATATCCAAGAAGGCTTTGATCCTACGGGAACGCGTGGGATGCCGGAGCTTCCTTAAGGCTTTGGATTCGATTTGCCGCACCCGCTCACGGGTAACATTGAACTCGCTGCCCACCTCTTCCAAGGTGCGCGTGGTGCCATCGTGAATACCAAATCGTAATTCCAGGATCTTTCTCTCCCGCACATCCAGCGTTTGCAAAACAGAGGTAATCTCATCCTTGAGCATGGAATGCAAGGTGGCATTGGCCGGAGAGACTGCTTTTTTATCCTCTATAAAATCACCAAAATGGGTATCCCCTTCATCTCCGATAGGTGTTTGCAAGGAAATAGGGACTTGGGATATTTTGAGAATTTCTTTTACCTTAAAAATCGGAATACGCATCTGTTTGGCGATTTCATGCGCCGTGGGCTCGCGACCATATTCTTGAACGAAAAGACGCGAGATGCGGATGATCTTGTTGATCGTCTCGGTCATATGCACCGGAATGCGAATCGTACGGGCTTGGTCAGCAATGGAACGGGTAATGGCTTGACGAATCCACCAAGTCGCATAAGTGGAAAACTTATAGCCTCGTTTGTATTCGAATTTTTCGACCGCCCGAATTAACCCCATATTGCCCTCTTGAATCAAATCTAAAAAAGACAGCCCTCGGTTGATATACTTCTTAGCAATACTGACAACAAGTCGCAGGTTGGCTTCCACCAAAAGTTTTTTAGCCTTGTTAAATTTTGCCTGGCGAATCTTAATGATACGCAACTGTTCTTTGACATGTTTCAACGGTTCTCTCAACTCTTTAAGTAGTCGAGCTTTTTCTTTTCGCAGTTCTTGAGCATTCTCGATTTTCCTCTTCCCTTGTAAGATCTTATTGATTCGTTCAATACGGCCAGCCAATTCATCAATCTTCTGCACAATTTCTTCATCAACAGAGGAGGTGAGTTTGAATTGGGCTAAAAGTTGAGCAGATTTATCACTTCCCACTGGAATATGTTTGATTTTTTCAATCAATCGAGTTATTTCCCGAATAACCTTGGGACGACGTTCTAACTCATCTTTGATCACATCCTCAACATTGATCTTACCTTCCAGGACATCTTCAATGATCTCCAAAGCCTCTTTGCGGGCATAAGAAATAATAAATACAGCCTCGGCAAATTGATGTTCCGTCTCTTCGATCCTCTTGGCTAAACGGATCTCATCTTCCCGGGAAAGCAAAGGGATCGACCCCATCTGCTTCAGATACATTTTGACAGGATCATCTAATGGGATGAATTTATCTGAATAAATATTTTCCTCTTTTTGCTCTTCTCGTATTCTGCGGAGGAGTTGCTCCCGGCTTTCGGCATCATTTGGTGACATAGCCTCGAATTCTGCTTCGGACTCCAGGACCTTAATATCCTTTCCATCCAAGATATCGAAAACATGGTCGATCTCTTCGGTTGAATCAACAGATTCGGATAGAGTGGAATTAACCTCATCATAGGTCAAAAAACCCTTCTTCTTACCTAAAGCAACCAATTTTTCGACATCTTGTTGAAATTCTTTATTCTTCATGGTTTACCCCTTAATTAATTGGTTAAACCTTTCCTTGAGTTCGGTTAATTTAAAATGATCACCCGATGACTCTGCAAAGCGGATCTGTTCTATGAGCTTTTTTCTTTCTGATAACATGCGGTCCTTCTTGAGTCGAAGGACACAATCGGAAAAAACTTTATTAGGTTCACCTTTCAAGGCATCCTCTTCTAACAATGTGCGCGACAATGAGGAAAAAACCATGGGATCATGAACCGGCGATAATACCGTCTTAATATCCATAACCCGGCCTTGATCAAACGAATCAAAAAGACCCTTAAAAATCAGCTGTATCGTTTCATTTTGAAAATCCTTAAGATCCAGATGCTCTTTTCCCGAGCCGATAAAATGAGGATATTCTAACATTAATTTCAGAAGTTTCAACTCAGCAGAACGGAAAATCTCCGAAGGAACAGGACTGCTCTCTAAAGATCTTTTCTTCTCGCCGGTTGAAGCTAAAGAAGTCACTTTCTTCAATTCCGCCCACAAAGCCTCTTCCCGAATAGTTAAACGACCGGAAAGTCTCTTGATATATTCCGCCTTCATAATCTCATTAGGGACCTTATTGATTGTCAATAACATTTGCTGACAGATATGCGTTTTCCCTTCAACAGTCCGGACATCGTTGGCTTGCATGAGTTGAGCTAACTTATAATCAAATATCGATTGAGCTTCCTGAAGATGTTTCTCAAATGTTTCCCGTCCATAATGACGGATAAAAGAATCGGGATCCTCGCCTTCTTCTAAAGTGGCGATTTTCACCTCGATCCCTTGCTCTAGGAACGAATCCAATGTCCTCATCATTGCTGACTGACCGGCCTTATCCATATCAAAAAGGAAGATGACCCGCTGTGTGTACCGGTGGATCAAGCGGATTTGTTCGACAGTTAAAGCTGTCCCTAAAGAGGCCGCAATATTGTCAACTCCCATCTGAAATGGCATCAAACAATCCATATAGCCTTCGACGATAATCACCGTGTCTTTTTTTACAACAGCCTCCTTGGCAAGATGGAATCCATACAAATGCTGCCCTTTTGTATAAATCATAGTTTCAGGAGAATTAATATATTTCGCCGTCCCATCCTTCAATGATCTAGCTCCGAATCCTACACATTGTCCTTTAATGTCATAAATGGGAAAGGTAATGCGATTACGGAAGCGATCATAAAAACCTTCTCTTTTGGGATTCTCTTGAGCGATAATCAATCCTGCCTTGAGCATAATATCGGGAGAATATCCCTTTTTAGTTAAGAAGGTGATTAATCCATCCCATTGATCTGGGGCAAAACCCAATTTGAAATTTTTTACTGTATCCAGTTGAACTTGTCTGGATTTCAGATACTCTCGGGCGTTTCTTGCCGCCGTATCTTTGCCAACAAGCAAGTGTTGATGAAAAAAATCCCCCGCTAATACATTCAACTGATACAAAGTCTGCCGGAGGTCCCGTCTTGTTTGATCCTCTCTATCTTCGGGGATTGTGATCCCCACTCTTTGGGCCAAAACTCGAATCGCCTCAGGGAAATTCAACCGTTCTTGTTTCATAATAAATGTGACCGTATTCCCTCCCACACCGCATCCAAAACAATGAAAGATCTGTTTGTCGGGATTAACAACAAAAGACGGGGTCTTTTCAGGATGGAAAGGACACAAGACCTTAAAATTACGCCCTGCCTTTTTTAAGGGAATGTAAGCTGAAATAATCTCCACCAAATCCGAACGCTCAATCACTTGAGCAATAACTTCTTCTGGGATCATTCCCATTGTTTCCTTCCCTAAAATTAAATTAAATATAATATGTTTTAATGCCGAAGTGAATCTTGGTATTATTTTTATTCCTGAAGATCAAGGATACTCTTGTTAGGACCTTCTTGAGGAAAAATTGTGTGCACCATTGCTTGAGAAGAGAAATAGATCCCAAGAGATAAAAACCCGAGAAATTTTCCCCACGTTGACTGCTTAGCTTCCTGCACGAGGGGCTTGATCCCGGAGATATACACGAGTATAACCATTAATCCCCCGATAAGAAGTCCCCGCATGGACCCTAACAGTAAACCGGCGATATTATCTAAGCGAGATTTGATATGAATTTTAAAGATCAAAGATAACCCATCCCGAATAATCAGAAAAGTATAGTGACCCATTAACCATAAGAATAAATAAGCGATGCAGTTTTGATAGGATACTGTGACAGAGAAGTAATGGTTCAAAAACTGACCTAACTTGGGCATGAAGTGAAGAGTAATAAATGTGGTGAAAATAAGCCCTAAAAATCTTAATAACTCTTTAATAAACCCTCGCTTCCACCCTAAACATATTGTTCTTAAAAGGATACTTAATACGATAAGGTCAACCCAATTAATAAGTGATAGTAAAGATTTCAACATGTTAGAAAAAATGAGTGGAACTGGTAAAGTATAACATAAGGCCTATAGGCTGTCAAGAAAGCGCTCCCTTGATTAATTCGCTTTAAGAAAAATACAACTTATTGATTCTAATAGCCTTATAAAAATATAGTTTTAACCTAAAAATCGCTTTCCTTGACTTTGATTCAAAAAAATGCTATCTTTTCACTTAACTTTCCCTGAGCCAATCAACTCACACTATGTAATTGCAAAATTATTTAATATTTTGTTTGGCCTAACACAATATCTGTGATAAAGTGCTGACTATGATACAAAATATTGTAGATAGAGAGGTTCATATGATTGACAAGGATCTGAATTTAAATCCTGGGTTCTTACTTAACAAATTGACCCAAGTTGAAAAGGAACTGGCAATTCTTTATCAGATTAGTAACGCGATGCAGACTACCCTGGAACTCGAACATTTGTTGTATATTATTCTTACAGGAGTGACTACTCATTCCGGACTAGGATTTAACCGGGCAGCTCTATTTCTCATCACTTCGGAAGAAAGATGTTTAGAATGCAAAATGGTCATTGGTCCAGAATCCGGTGATCATGCAGCTAGCATTTGGAAATTTATTGAAAGTTCCAAGAAAGATCTGGAAGATTTAATTGATAAAAATAATCTCATCAAAAATGGACACGAGACCTCTTTGTTTCGGGCCCTCAAAGAAATTAAGGTGCCCCTTTCTCAGGACACTAGATCTATTTTAGCCACTGCCTTTCATTACGGGAGCCCTCTTCATCTTCAAGGGGATCAATTAAATCAGTATGTCAATGATCCTGTACAGAAAATCTTCAATTCTCATGAACTCGTCATTGTCCCGCTAAAGGCAAAAGATAAGGTGAATGGTCTTATTTGGGCCGATAATCTCTATACCCACAAACCTATAGTTGAAGATGACATAAAAATCTTTTCTATGTTGGCGAATCAAGCAGGATTAGCTGTTGAAAACGCCCAGCTTTATGAGATGGTTGTCCACAAAAGTCGAACCGATTCTTTAACTGGCCTATGGAATCACGGTTATTTTCAAGATAAACTTATGGAAGAAATTGAAAAAGCCAGCAGGTTAGGGGAGATTCTTACCCTAGTCTGTATTGACATTGATCACTTCAAGATATTTAACGATACCTTTGGGCATCAAAAAGGGGATATTATTCTTAAAGAATTAGCTAATATTTTAAAAATTTCATCTCGAGATCAGGATCATGTCTGCCGCTATGGCGGGGAAGAATTCGTCATCATCTTGGTCCAAACCAATAAAGAACAAGGTTATACGATTGCGGAAAGACTTAGAGAAAAGATTGCTCAGCATCCCTTTTGCGACCAGATGGACGGTCAAAATTTTCACATGACGGTTAGCATGGGATTAGCGACGTACCCTAAGGATTCCCTGACCAAGGAAGAATTGCTCAATCAAGCAGATAAAGCAATGTATATTGCTAAGTTTAGTGGCAGGAACATGACATGTTTGGTTAATAAAGAAAACTCCTCCCATAGCTAAACCGATACGGGCACCTCTTCGGTAGCTTCAATATTCCCATCTTTCTCTTTACTAAATCTCACTGATACGATATTGGAAATACCCTTCTCTTGCATGGTGATGCCATACATAATATCAGCCTGAGTCATGGTCTTTTTGTTATGAGTAATCACCACGAATTGAGCAATTTTCGAAAATTCTTTTAAGAGGATCCCAAATCGCGAGACATTCAAATCATCCAACGCCGCATCGATCTCATCTAAGATACAAAATGGACTAGGACGAACTTTAAAAACACCAAAAATCAACGCGATAGCAGTCAAGGTTTTCTCTCCTCCAGACAAGAGACTAATATTCTGGAGCTTTTTCCCGGGGGGTCGAGCAATGATATCAATTCCGGATTCCAGAACATTCTCTGGGTCCAATAATATCAACCTTGCATCCCCTCCACCAAATAACAAACGGAAATAAGTACGAAACTCCTCATCAACTCGCGTGAAGGTTTCCATAAAAAGTTGGCGCGTGGTTCGATTAATATTGTTAATAGTCTGATGCAACGATTCCTTTGCGGTAATCAAATCACTCTGCTGCTTAGTCAAAAATTCAAATCGTTGTCTTAATTCTTCATATTCCTCAATGGCAATTAAATTGACAACACCGTAAGAATCGCATTTTTTCTTTAAGGCCTCTAATTCATTAATAAATTCCTGAGTGATAACCTCCGGAATGGAAGAGATAGCTAGTTCCTGTTCTGGGGGTTGGCCCTGCGGTTCAGGAAGCAGTTCGATTAGGTTGATTTTATAAGTCTGTAATAGTCTATCTCGGATAGCTTTTTCTTCAAAAGTTTTTTCTTGAATCTTCATTTCAAAGGCATGGTGTTGGCGTTGAATCTCCTCCAGCTCCTGAGTTAAGACTTTCCCATGGACGTGCAAATCCTTCAATCGAGAAGTCATCTCTCTCTTTTCTAACTCTAAATTTAAAAACGTCTCCTTCAGAACTTGTCTCTGGTCTTTCAATTCCTCGATCTTAACCCGTAACTCCTTGACCTCTTGATCGAGCTGGCCTTTTTTATAAATTTGTTCTGCCATCTCATTATCAATGTTCTGGACCTCTTCCAACAAACGATCTAACTCCTTAGAAAAATTGGCTAAACTCTCCTGTTGACTCAATTGCTGTTTCTTTTCGGATTCTACCGCTGTCTCCAACTGCGCGATTGAAATCATAGTATCTTCCCGTTGTTGACGATGATCAGCGATAAATTCTTGTTTCTCTTGAATTGTCATCTGACACTTATCCAATTCCTGTTCAACTCTATGGACTTGTCGCATTATCTCATCTTCCTTCATCTGAATCGAAGTCAAGGTCTCGTTGGCCTCGGATATTTCGATATTCACAAGATCAACCTCTTCTTTTAATTTATGACATTCAAGAAGGATCTCATTCTTTTGGATTTCCAGACCAGATAAAATCTTTTCTTGATCATGGATATCCTTGACCACGTTGACGATCAGCTGAGATTGCTCATCTATTTTGATTCTAAGGGTTTCTTTATGTTGAGTGAGAGTAAATATCTCTTGATTAACCTCTGTGATCTTAACCACAAACTGCTGAGGATCCAATTCAATAAATTTGGCTTCGCATAGGATATCATAAATGGGATGCTCTCCCTGAAAAGCAAATTGGCCCCTGACAGAGTCTCGCTGACGATGATCTAATGGGCTGACCTTCTTAACCTTACCGATGACCCCACCCTGCTCTTGAGAAGGGAATACTGTTGATAATATGTGGGTCTCTTGAACAGGATCAGGCATATCTTGAAAACGTATACGCAAATCTTCAACAAATTCCTTTTGAGAATTCAGCAATAATTTCTTTTTATCGAGATCAATAAGACTTTCTTGCAAATGACCGAAATCAAATTTTAGGCTGGTCAAAATTTGATCCTGATCTGATTGGTGAATTTTTAATCGGTTGATTTTATTAATGGCCTGTTCGATCAGCAGACTGACATTTTGATATTTATGTTCCACCCCTTCCTTTTCAATGGAGATTTTCGTCAGCTCGAGTTCCAATCGACGCTTTCTTGCCAAACATCCCTGATTCTCTTTCATAATATCCGTTAGATCATTTTTAAAATTCACCTGCTGAGACGTTAATTCAACAATATTCTCCTCTTCTCTTATGACAGTCTTTTTGGCCTCTTCCATAGCCATTGAGATTACCTGGAGCCAATCCTTCTTCTCATGAACTGTTTGATTTTGACGAACAATACTCTCATGGATGAGATTAACAGCCTGTTTTAATTCTTCAATTTTCAATTGCTGCAAACGACATCGTTCAATGAGTTGAGTCTTTTTTTGTGATAAGCGTCCTTCCTGGTGGTTAATATTTTGTAACTTTTCCTCGCCAAATCCGATTTGCCGATGACAAATATCTAATTGACTCTCAAGTTTAAACTCCTGGGATTGAACCTCATTGAAGTTTTGATCTAACGCGTTTAACTTCTCCTCTTCCTGTGTTATCCACTGATGATCTTGAGCCATAGTCTCTTTGAGGATTTCGGTTCGGGAGGAAAAAAATTCTACCTGCGATCTGATAACTTCCATTTGCTGCTGTAAAGACTCAATCTGGAAGCTCCCCAATCTTCGTTCTAAAATCTTCAATCGTTCAAAATCATCTTTATAGCGCTGGGCCTTTTTAGCCTGACGTTCAATGGAAGCAATTTGGCGTTTGACCTCAATAATAATATCGTTGATTCTTAATAGGTTATTCTCTGTATCACTTAATTTGTTTAAGGCCTCTTTTCTCTTAGATTTATATTTTGTTATCCCGGCAGCTTCATCAAGGAAGTACCGCCGGTCTTCTGGTTTGGCACTCACAATCAGATCCACCTTTCCTTGTTGGATGAGCGAATAAGCCTCTGCCCCAATACCCGTTCCCATAAATAATTCCTTGATATCCTTCAACCGCACCACATTTTTATTAATCAAATATTCACTTTCCCCGGAACGAAACAATCGACGAGCAATGGTGACTTCATCATAATCAATGGAAAGAATCTTTGATTCATTAGAAAAAGTTAATTGAACCTCGGCAAATCCCAAAGCCAATTTATTATCCGTCCCGTTAAATATGACATCCTCCATGTCAGACCCCCTCAACTCTTTGACACTTTGCTCACCCAGGACCCACCGGATGGCATCAAAGACATTACTTTTCCCACACCCATTAGGTCCGACAACCGCCGTTATCCCAGGCTCAAAATTCAATACCGTTTTATTAGCGAAGGATTTAAAACCAAACATTTCGAGACGCTTAAAATACATACTAAGACTCCTCTCCGGTTATTTTTTCCGAGCCACAATATTCTTATCAATGGAGACCGTCTGATTCAGACTGGTTAACATTTCCTCCAGAATGACAATCCAATACTTCTTTTCTATCCCAGATAAAACCTCCAACGTCATCATCAAATCCATTCCAAGTTTTTGACAAAACCAGCTTCGCCCTCAATTTTCTCAGGCAAAGTTTCCACCACCTCGGCAACTAAATTTCAGCCATGCTCTTCAATATTAAATATTTTCTTGGTTCTTCCACGGTAGTATTGTCTTCTAAAGGATTGGGTCAAAATTCCATAAAAAAATAATTCTCCTTCTTAATCCTAGAATTGTAGTACAAGCCCAAGATTAAACATCAGCCAAAGATATATTTTTAAATTTTCTAGAAATAATGAGTAAATTAAAATTAATATATTTGATAGGGATTGTCAACAGACAAACAAAATTTTTTCTAACTCTTTAATTTCCAATAAAGTAGAAAAATCTTTAGTAAGGGGGGAATTTAAAACAAGGGGATATCAGGATTAATATCGGCATCATAATCGACACCCGGGATACCAAATCCAAATAACTTTAAAAAATCCTCCTGATAACCTTTCATATCAAAAATTTGATGCAGATTATGACTGTTAACTTGTTTCCACAACTGCTCCACTTCCAACTGAACATCTTCTTGCAATTCTCTATCATCTAGACGAATCCGTCCTTGATCATCTACCGGGACTACACTGCCATTGTATAGTTTTAAGTTAAACAGACGCTGCATCTGCTGAATACAATCCTCATCCAATCCCTTTTGTTTCATGACTTTCTTGAGAAGCGGTAAATAAAGAGTAACGAATGGTATCGCAGAACTCGACTGAGTCAACAAGGCCTTGTTGACAGAAACTAACGCTCGCCCATTGATAGACTTAAATTGAGCATTCATCTGTTTGGCCGTAGCTTCAAGATGTTCTTTCGCCACCCCGATGGTCCCGTAACGATAAATGGGACGAGTGACCCTGGGTCCCAAATAAGAGTAAGCGACCGTCAGGAAACCTTCTGCTAATAAACCGGATTCATTTAAAGAATCTATCCAAATCTTCCAGTCCTCTCCTCCCATCACCGAAACCGCTTGATCAATCTCCGATTGCTGGGCAACATCCAATGTCACCTGAATAATCTCACTTTTACTAAAATCAATGGACTTTTCAGAAAAAGGTCCCCGAGTAGGTTTTAAAACTGACTTGGCTAATTTACCGGTTTTAGGATGCATCCTCCGCGGAGCAGCTAAACTATAGACAATTAAATCCACTTTACCCCAATCTTTCTTCATCTTTTCCAAAACCTCTTTCTTAATCTCATCGGAAAAAGCATCGCCGTTAACGCTGTAAGAATAAAGCCCTTCTTCCCGGGCCAATCTTTCAAAGGCAACCGAATTATACCATCCAGCGCTGGCGGTACGATTATTTTCAGCCGGTCTTTCAGAAAATACCCCGAGCGTAGAAGCACGATAACCGAACGCCGCAACAATACGAGAAGCCAAACCATACCCCGTCGAAGCTCCAATAATAAGCGCCTTTTGGGGGCCATTCTTTAAAGGTCCCTGTTTTTTCACATAAGCAATCTGCTCTTCTACATTACGATAACAGCCCCGGGGATGAGCCGATGTGCAAATAAACCCTCTTGATTTCGCTTTGATAATCATAAGATTTCCCAATGTTATTGAATAGATGCCTTTTTAGCAACCATGATAATCCCGGAAGTCGTCACATCAAAACGTTTGCGATCCAACTCCCTATCATACCCTATCTGAGAATAGGGAGGGATTTTGACTTCCTTATCAATAATGGTCTTACGAATTTTAGAATACTTCCCCACCACAACCCCTTCCATCAATACCGAATCATCGACCTGCGCATGCTCTTCAATGGTGACGTCAGGGGAAAGGATGGATCGCTTCACATGTGCCCCAATCAAAACACACCCCCCAGAAATTAAAGAATCCTCAATAGAACCAGGGATGGCTTGGATTCCTTCATAATGAGTAATGACCTTCACCGGGGGGAATTGTTCCTGATAGGTCCGAACCCTCCAATTTTTATCAAAAAGATCAAATTCTGGATGTGGTTGTACCAAATCCATATTGGCCTCATAGTAAGCATCTCTTGTCCCGATATCGCGCCAATATTGGGGACGATTATCCTCAGCAATAAAATTATAAACATACACCTTTCGCTTATTTTGCAACATCTGGGAAATCACATTTTTCCCAAAATCGTGTTCCGAGGTCTCATTATGGGCATCTTCTTTAAGTTCCTCGAGCAAGACCTCCCGCTTAAAAATATAAATCCCCAGGGAAGCAAAGACTTGATGAGAATCATTGGGTAAGGTTTTAGGTTCAATGGGTTTTTCCTGAAATCCCTTAACTTTCTTTTTATCATCAACCTCTATAACACCAAAACTATTCGCTTTTTCTTTCGGCATCTGAACACAAGAGACAGTCATATCCGCATCCATTTTTTGGTGATAATCAATTAATTTGCGATAGTCCATCTTATAAATATGATCCCCGGCAAGGATAAGAACAAGCTGAGGATTATGATCAAGGATGGTATAGATATTCTGATAAATAGCATCCGCAGTGCCTTTATACCAATTTGAGCTGATCCTTTGTTGAGCTGGAATAACATCTATAAATTCGCCTAATTCACTGGAAAAAATATTCCAACCCATCAATAAATGTTTTTGCAGAGAGAATGACTTATATTGAATAAGGACATAAATTTTTCTTAATCCAGAATTGCTGCAATTGCTCAGAGTGAAATCAATAATGCGGTAGATCCCACCAAAGGGAACGGCGGGTTTAGCCCGATCCCTCGTCAAAGGATTAAGCCGCTCACCTTTCCCACCGGCTAGAATAAAAGTTATGACATCTCGCACAAAATCACCCTTTTACCTCTTCATCATTCATCTGAAAAAATGACCCCTGGCGATGACATCCACAATCTCTCATCAGACTTCCGTTTCAGCGAAATCCCCCTTTCCGTTCTAAAGGCGGGTCCTCTGATCAGATACGTTTCAGTTATAATTGGTTGAGTATTATACACTTGAGACAATAAATTTGCAATTAGCTTAAAGGTGTTGGG
>CAYJUK010000027.1:0-3393 GCA_964373335.1 uncultured Planctomycetales bacterium
TCTTTCGAGATTAATACGCGGCGAGGAATCGTTGTTGTCGGTCACCACGCAAGCGCATCGACGCACTAGGATTTTTGATCTCCTCATTGACAATTTCCTGAGCTGCCCATAACGCACGCTCATAACGTTCGGATCCTTTGCCTTCTGTAGCCAGGACACTCGCTAGTTGAATCTTAATCAACTCCTGTTTATCTTTATCATCCCCGATTTTGTGTAGATAAAAGTCAGCAATGATCAATCCTGCCTGCCATTCGCCTTCAATGAGTCCCAAGACCGTCTTATCATCTGGGCCCCCATGATGTACAAAATAATGATCCACTTCTCCCAAAAATTCCGGTCTGGAAATGATCCAGGAAACAGCTCTGCGCAGATTCCAATCCTCCTCGACCGCTAACCAGAGAAGGGCTTTTCTAAAGGTATCGCGGAAACTCTGATTATTCTCGTTTTTCTTATAATAAGCATAAAATTCCCCCGCCCATTCAAACCCTTTTTGCTGGCTTAACTGTAAAGCCAAGTTGTAAATGTTTTCAACTGAATGAGAGCGTGTGGTCTCCTGGGCTGCGAGTTGTGTTAGCAGCGTCTCGGCTTTCTCGGCTTCGGCATGAGCTTGGACGATGCTGTAGCCCTTTGTTCTTAAGTCAGCTTCGACGGCTTCGAGGATTAACGTCGTGGTATTTTCCGGATGGACAGCAGATTGGATATCGCCGCTTAGGAGGATAAAGAGGTCTGCGGCGTCGTTAAAATAAACAGTGCCGAACACATCGGCAAAAGCCCCAACCGCCGGTGGTGCGCGGACACGGTCTCCGCGAGCCAATCTTTCAAGCAATAGTGCCGCATCGGTGTAGCCGAGTCTTTCTAAAACTCCTTTAGCTTTCATAATAGCGTCATCGCTAACTAGGGCTAACTTTTCTGCGCCGCCGAGTTGTTTTAAGGCTTTAATCACTTCCTGATCGGTGGGTGTTTTGTGACCCGAGCGTGTGCGATGAGAGACGTTGGATCTGGGATGAATTGAAGCGATAACACGATGGTTCACTCGAGCGCGGCTCTGCCGATTCGACGAATTTTCTTTAAGCGCGAGGAAGTGGCGAAGGGCCGGCAATATCATCGCAAGATCAATGACAATCGCGACGAGGGGCGGAACGAAAACGCCGGCAGCAAGGACAAGCGCGGCCACGGTCGCCCAAGCCCACGTTGGACTCACGCTGTAGACGGGCGGGGGGGAGGGTGATTTGGATTTTTCTTCAAACTTCAAAAGGTTCAGGATTCCTTGTAGATCTCCAACCAGATCTTTAAATCGCACATTCTTTTCCTTTCGCACCGTTTCATATATTCCTTTAATGGCCTGATAAATTGTTTTATCTAAGAGTTCTATCCCCGTCAGCGGTATTCCCGTTAACTGTAGAATCATCTCTTCTGAAGACCGGAATGGAAAATCATAAATAATCTGAAGTCCTACCATAATCAAGGTGAAAAACTCTGATCCCGGATCCTTTTTCATAACCTCATAATCAATCAGATACACCTGGCCGTCTTCTTTGACGATGATATTGGTACTCTTAATATCCCACACCCCCGGGAGTTGATTTTCTTGCAGCAGGTCCAAAATCTCTCCAATCTGCATCAACATTTTAAACAACTTGATCATGCGGCTCACCGGTGATTCCTTCTTCAACTGTCCCACAAAATCGTTAAAGCTCCTGCCTTTCTCAAATTTGTAGACGATAGCTTTTGCATCCTCCAGCCCTGCCCACTGATTACGGCCGGCATTGAATATTTCTGGATGATAGATCGCCGGGTGACGCATATTGTATTTCTTAATTATTTCTCTCAGGGTCCAAATTCCATCAATGGTCTTTTCCTCGGCCTCTTGATCAATCAATTTCTTGATCACAAATATTTTCTCATCATACTGCCTTCTGCTCAGATAAAGTTCCACGCCGCTCCTGGGTTTAGAGAGCCGGTGGATGACATCAAACTTGACCTCCTGGCCGTCTTCATCGGTCATATTCAATTCTTCAATCTTGATGAACCAATCTTCTCCCCGCAGATCGACAAAACCATCAATGGCCTTCTGCGTTCGTTGATCATAGACATCGTAGGCAGGATAAAGCGATAATCCATAAAAACCGATCTGCATGCCGGCATCGGCCGCGCTGAGTTTGCGGGAACGGATTGCAAAATGAGACTGCGTGCGGTCCGGCGCATCGTGCAGACGATAGAGTAAATCATAATAGGGCTGGAGGGGTTCCTGGTTGGCATATTTGCCTTCCACAATGATCAGGAGTTTTTTATTGAAACCTAAAAAGCCGCCCCGACTTCTTTTATTGAATTTCAGTTTCTTTGTCCCGCGCTTCTTGCTCATTTGATCATAAGCATCCTCCACTTGAATCACTTGCTTAAGGCGGGGAGATTCCCGGAATTCGCGGATGTGTTTTAATAACTCCAGCATTTTAACCTGATCGAAAAATTCTTCCTCATCCTGATATTGATAACGATGATTCACGCGTTGGATTAAATTTCTTAGAGACCGCTGCTCATCTCTATCCAAATCTCGATCGTTGATCAGGGCCTGTTCGCTGAGCAGCCAATCACGGTTCTGGATAAAATCTTCCGGCGATATAAGGTTCGCCTCCAGGCCATGATCGGATGAATATTGAGATAATTCCTCATATAAAACCCTTAATTGTTTCTCTATTTTCAAGGAAACATCCTCAACAAGTCTTCTTTCATCCTCGGTCATTTCGCGTCCGGTAACAAGCTTCTGAACGGCCAGGCGCCAGGTTCGATCTTTCAAGAACATATCCTGCGGGATAATCAGCGTGTTGTATCGCCGAGATTTAAAAATCCTGGCGACCTGCTTGGCTATAGTGGTTTTGCCTGAACCCGAACCGCCATCCAGGGAGATCAACGCAACATCTCCAGGCACTCCTCTGGTAAAGACCTCTTCAATTTGTTTTGCCATTTGCCTAGCCACTGGATCCAATCTGAATTCAAAATATTCTTCTTGGCTATCCGAAATGGGCCGGCCCGTTGTACGATCAATGGGCGGATGTCCATAAATGCCGTGTTTCTTGGCAAATTGATGTACATAGGCCGGGACAAAAGCGCCGTCCTGTATGATGCGGTAATAAGTGGATGACACATTTAAATCCGCATCGCGGTCATAGACCAGCGCAACATTCAAATAATGTTTGGACCCTTTCTCTTTCTGAATAGACCGGGAGATCTTTTCCAAGTCTTCCTGGGTTACTACCTTCCCGTATTCCCCGCGGCGGATGACCGTAAAGGTCAGCTGATGATTCGGATTATGACCAAATCCAACCTCTTCCATGACATCGTAATACTGACGCATATAAGATCGGAAGAGCACAGTCTGAACTCCAGTCACTTGTA
>CAYJUK010000027.1:3403-17484 GCA_964373335.1 uncultured Planctomycetales bacterium
CATCCGTTCTTGATCCTCGGCTCCGATCACCATAAACACATGTAATTTATGATCTCGGTTAAGTTCAAAAAATTCCATCGTATGATATGCGCCTTCACGATCATCGTCCTCTTGACTGGCAAGGTCGGTGTAACGAATTAAAGGATACATTCCTTCAATTGATTTTTTCACCATATGATGACGGTCTACCATTGAGATTTGTTCGGAAGGCATGAGGTCCTTGTAGCTGATCTTGCCTTGAACACGCAGAATACCAAAATCCAAAGACAGAGCGTTGATCGCTTTTAAAAGGATGAGATTATGCCCTTGGTTGATCGGATTTCCTGCAATCGGTAAGAAGGCCGCTCGGATTTCACGATCTTCCGCGGCCTCCTGTAAGTGTTCATCATTGAATTCTGGATTGTACCGATAAGTGTTCACTTTGAGAAGCGGATTGATCTTCCCTGCTGCCGTTTTCTGCAAAATCCCCTCCAGGGTTCGATTGACCGCATGATAGAATCTCGATAAAAATGACTCCTTTTGTTCGGTAACAGTTTTTTCGTAACCTTCGAAGTGGGTATTGATGTGCTCCCGGGCCTTAAGAACCGCCTGTTCGGGTGTGGCCGGGGGTGTGTCTTGAGACTGTCCCGTTGTGATCTTAGAGTAACGGCCGGATTGATGATTTGCGAAAACTTTCCGGAACCATAAGGATCCCAAAATGACTATGATCAAAACACCGGCCGCTATGGCGATCCAGCCGGTGATCGTCATTGCCAGGATCCCTGATGCCAATAGCTCGCCCAGAGTATAGGTCGTAGGACTACGACCATTTTTGCGTTTATCGGACTCTTTTTCGTCTATCTCGTTTGATATCGGATTGGCGGCCTTCGCTGCCGGGATAACATTTTTATACGCCGGAGTTAATCCACCGCCCCGCTGCCGGGAAGCTAACCATTCCTCGGCCGAGGCGTCGTGGGGTACAGTAATATTTCTGCCTGGCAAGATTATCTTGACAGAATTTACACGCAGTCTTAGGATAGCCCTCGCTATGAACAAGAGTCCTAAAGATAAAACAACCCTGACCGCGAGAGAAGTGGCCGTCCTTATCGAAGACTTAAGAAGCCAGTTTAGGGTATTCGGCGAAGGGTTATCGACTCTTAAAAGTAAGGTCGATGCCATATTTGAAGAGCAGGGCCGGCAGAAAGAAGAATTGTTTATCGTTAAAGGTAAGGTTAATGCCATAAAAGGAGAAATCTTCGAGATCAAATCGGATATCAAAATTATTAAAAAGGATGTTGCCGAAATCAAAGTAACTTTTAATGACCACGAGAAGCGGATGACCCACCTGGAAACCAGCAAATAAACTTCCTTAATTAAGTTGACCAATAATCTATTCCTCGTATCAATAATCCTATTTCCTTCCTGAGTTAATTGCGGAGTCAGGGTTAGCATCCGCTTTAACCGGTTTATTAATAATCGCAATCTTGGGAACATGGTTCGGGATTGAGCAGTATCAGATAAAGAAGAGGCGTGCGTCTCAACACCGTCATTCCTAAGCTCCTCTTCCCTGACCGCTTTATTGCCGCCCGCGTGTTTCCATAACGGCTTGGGCAGAATGATCAAAATATTCCCACGAACGATTCTAATCGAACGGGAATTTGCCCCATTGACACTTCCCCGGGAGTGTGTTAAATTTTGATTACCATTACAAAAAGGAGGATCGCTTATGCTACGCAAGTTTACGGTTGTGATTGAACCTGAAGCCGAGGGATTTTCAGCCCATGTCCCCGCGCTTCCGGGATGTTCCACGCAAGGTGAGACACTTAAAGAAACTCTGTTTAATATCCACGAGGCAACAGAATTATACCTTGAATCCCTCAAAGAAGACCACCTTCCCATCCCCCGATCTGATGTCAATGTCCTTATTCGTAAAATCGAAATTTCTGTATGAGTAAACTGCCACGAATTTCCGGTAAAGAATTGATCCGCGCGCTCGAAAAATGCGGCTTTTCCATTCACCGCCAAAGAGGCTCCCATGTCATCATGCGCCATCAAACCGATTTTACCCGCCGCTGTGTTGTCCCGTTGCACGGTTCGTGCATTATTAAACCCGGTACCCTTCACGGAATTCTTAAAGGCGCGCAAATTTCCTTTATCGAGTTGAGGAATTTGCTCTAAAACTTCTCTGGGTTGCCCTGAAACGAAACGATTATCTTGGAAAATACGGACATTGTGAGGCGAAACATCTCTTAATGGCTCTGAAGTCTTATTCTTTTGCGCTGGTTCCTTGTTAACTTCTTGCTGCTTGGGCGTTGTGGATTCTTTCTCCAAGAGAATCACACGGCTCATCTGGGATAATTTCGCAGCCGCGAGTGAAGATAACGCCTTCCAAACTTTATTGAGCTCGGCATAGCTTACTTTCCTTAAATCAATTTTCTTCACATCGGCAAATTCTTTCGGCAAAATTCGCGTCTTTTGGGCTTCCATAAATAACTTCTCAAATGCCCTCCTGGCAGCGATGTCATGCGTGCCGCCCTCAAAAACAAGGCTGGCCCAACTTGCTAAGCTGTAATTTATGGCACTGCCAGAGGCTAATTCAGCCTCAAAGGCTCGTTCTTCAAACCTAACAAAATTATCTATTTGAATAATTTTCTGATCTACAACGTGGCGAGCCTCATGAATAGCTATGAGATCAATTAGTCTTTTTAATATCTCCTCGCCGGTCATGCCGCCGAATTCTTTCTTGTATAACTCAGCAATCAATGTTTTAAATTCTTCCAAGTCTTCCTTCTGAGCCGCTAATTCTTGTTTAACACCTTCACTCACTTCGATCTTTCCGCTTGTGATCGCTCTTTGAATCTTATTTATATTGACCTTGATATTATCCACCAATACCATGGCGAAGTCTTGATTAAGCAGGTTGTGCCCTAGAACATTGGTTTCGAGAATATTGTCAATTCCCTCCACAATAAAAACCTTGATCCTCTCGCCATCCATATCGACAAATCTTATTTCCTTCACTTGATAAGATTTCATGTAAAGCTGCCGTGTAGAACCTATGCTGACATCCACACTAATTACGACATAGAATCCTTTCTTTAGAAGTTGATTGTCAAAGGCCTTCCTGAGGGATTCAAATCGCTTGATGACGGCTTCAATCACCGTCTTTCCCCCCATCTGAGCCTCAAGATCAATAAGCCTATTGGCCGCCTCAAGTACTGCTCTCAACTGAGCTTCAAAATCTCCGCTGACCAGCGAGGCCGCCAGGAAAACTTCATTCTCGATCTCTTGACGCTTCTTTAGATCATTTCCGCTTCTTCTGACCCTCAAGAGATTGCCGGTGAATCTCGACAGGCTGTGGGCTAAAAAGACTCTCATCCTGTCGTTGTTTTTTGTCATGAGATTCAAAAGCGCAACTTCGACGTTGATTGTTTCATTAATGTAAGGAATCTGAGTCCGCCCTTGGGCCTTTTCAAAGGCGGCAAAGATTGCCCTGATGAATTCAAGAAGCAGCTCATCGTTGTTAAGCAGTTGTTGATATTTCTTCTTGATCTCTTTGAGTTCGGCACGATCGGAGGGCTTGACAGTGAAGACCTTCTCCCAGGTCTCTTTAACATTGCTCACGGCGATCGGCAGGTTATTGTTCAAAACATCTTCCAGATAATCTTTAAGGAGTGTCTGCGCCTCTGCTTTGAGTTTTGGATTTTTTCCCTGGGCTCCAAGGCCGCGCCCGCCGCTAAATGCGAGACCGAATGCCGCGAGCCCCGCGAACTTAAGGAATCCGCGTCTTGGGAGTTGTCCAGCAATGACCCGAGAACCAACAAATCCTTTATGGCCACGATAAGCAGCGGGCGTAGTCTCCTGACTAATGCTTTTGAGTCCTTCTGTTTCAAACGCGCCAGACCAATTCCCGTCCCAGGACGGGAATTGGTCTGGCGCGATTGCGGTCATGCTAAAGTCCTTAGAAAGGGCCTCCTGGAAACGGGGACCTGCCTTGACACCTAACATTGGAGATGTTATATTCGGATCGTTAATAAAGAGGAGGGTGGTCAAATGACGAATTACACGAATTACATCACGGTTGACCCCAAGGTATGCCACGGACAGCCATGCTTTAAGGGAACCCGCATTTTGGTCTACCTTGTCTTGGAGATGCTTGAAGCCGGTGAGACGTACGCCAAAATTATCAAAAATGCTTACCCACAGTTGACCAAAGAACACATTCAGGCCGCTTTGCATTACGCGATAGAAGTGATTAAAACTGGAGATTTCATCCCCTTTGCTGAGATTCGTTAAGATGCGTTTTCTCATTGATGAAAATGTGCGTGGGGAAGTAGTGGATTTTTTAAAGTCTATTGGTTGTGACGTTTTACTGCCCGCCCCCGGTTCGAAAGACGAAGAAATAGCCCGCATAGCCAAAGAAACCAATAGAACAATACTCACACATGACCAGCATTTTGCGAACATATTGATGTATCCTTCCGAAGAATATCCAGGGATCATCCGCATCAAAATAAACCCGCCCAGCGCGACAGTCATCATAACCGCGTTGAAGGACCTCTTTGTAAAACTCAACCACTTCGATAAGAGATTAATCATTCTAGAGAAAACCGGATTTCGCGCTCGATAAGCAGGTTGATGAACCTTCCTTCCTTCTTTCCCGCTGAAAAGAGGATTGTCCCCTCCCGTTCTTTGTTGAATCTCCTTGACTTTGACTCGACCGTTTCGTAAAACCACAAAATTGATCTCCACGGATTTACCCTGGCTTGTCTGCTCCGTGGAAAGCGGGAAGGCGTTCTTCAGTTGGGCGCTTAATTTCTGGCCGATGACCAGTTTCTGGATCGCCAGACGCCAGAGGTTGCGCCCCACAAATCCTAAAAGCACGAGCTCGATTGCAAGCGCGGCGATTGAATGAGCCGAACTCAGCACCAAAACCCCAACCACCCCCGCCAGGATCATCTGCCCGATGGAAAAGACAGAGCTTGATGGCCGGGCACCGTCCTCAGGCTCATGATCTTGATCAGATGAGGAACGTCCATTGAGGCCGGTCAATTTCTTTTTGCTGAGATACTTCAAGATCTCGCTGACCGTAAAGTCCAGCAGCCGGGTCTGGATGCGTCTTAATTGATGAACGCCGGCAAGATCTTCCGGGATGATCTTCTGCTGGATCAATCGGCCGATCCCCGTTCTCCATAAATGGTGAATGAATTCAATATCGTTCATCTTTCGTTCATTAATTATCCACTCGATCAATTCATTGAGTCCGTCCACTTTTTTCAATTCCCGAGATATGACAGCCAGCCAGTCATAAACATCCTCTAGCGAAGATTTATAGGCCTCCGTCTTCTTTAAGCCTTCCCTGATTTCTTTATGTTCTTTGATCAATAATTTCTGCAAATAAATACTCCCGGAATGTTCACTCTCAAAGACCATATTGGCATCGATGGCCATTATTGTTCCTTCAGCGACAAACTTATTCTCTTGATCCAGACTCTCAACAATAGGAATGCCCCCCATAGACCAGTTTTTCGCCGATTGATACTCAAGACCTTTGACACTGGAAACCAAGGAGACTTCTTCCTTCCGAGCGGCCAGGGTCGCATGCGCGGAAACGCCTACCTTAGAAGTCACTGCCCCTTCAACACCATCCGCGATCAAAATCAAGGTCGTTGCTGGATCGACATATTCCAGAAGAATGATAATGCCCAGATCTCTTTCTCCTTGTTCATCCATGATCTGACGTAAAATACGCGCCCTCTTTTGAATATCCTTAATTGAGCCAATCCCAGACAGGACACGGCCATTTAAAACCCCGCCGGCCGTGGCCTCTCCATGAGTGATTTCGATCTCTCCGCCCTTGTAAACGAAATGCGGCGGTTTGGCCCGGCGCAACGTGGCTGAACGGGCCTGCAGGACCCAGATGATTCCTTCCTCAACAGTGATTTCAATATCCTGGACGGTTCCATAATACCGTTCCAGGGCTTCAGCTATCTCAGAGAGACGTTGATAATATTCAGGTCTATTCACTTCAATGGAGCCCCCGTCAGCTCTCAATTGGGTTCGACTGAGCGGCAGATAGTTTTCGGTGACCCCTTCCACTAAATCGACTCCTTGGCTTCGGTCTTTATGGGCCCCCACAATCCCTTTGACCTTTGATTCAGGATTACGACTGAACATGACCACCGAGCCTGAATCCTTCCCTCTCTGGCCAAAGATCATCATCTGCACGATGACCGGCGTTTGCCACAAGGAGGAAATATTATATTTCTGTCGATACTCCCTGGCCCGTTCCCCTTCCCAGGAGGCAATAATGGCACGTACGGATTGAATCAATAAATCAAACGGATCCTGTTTCGCCGGAGAAAGATCTCCGAGTTTTTGTTTAAATCTTTCCACCACTTTCTTCAGAGATTCCACTTCAAACTCATCAATGTTTTGGACTTTCAATTCATCCTTAAGCTCATCAATAATGTAAGAGAATACCTTCACGTCAATTCCTAAAACCACCTCAGCATAGGAAGAGAGGAATCTTCGGTACGTATCCCAGACAAACCATTCCTCTTCACCGGCTTCAATCATCTGCTGAACGATGTCGTCATTCATCGCCACATTGACAATCGTCTGTAAAATACCCGGCATAGAGAAGAGCGATCCGCTTCGCACCGATACCAAAAGAATATCTTCTGGTAAGCCAATCTGCCCGCGGGATTTCTCAATGAGATTAGAATATTTGTTAAGAATCTTCTGGCTTAACGGGAATAATCGTTTGGTCTCTCTTTCCAGGAAAAGAATCTCATTGAGGATCAATGCTTCTAAGGCTGGCTTTTTCTCAACCATAAATTCTGGACGTTTGGCCGCTTGAGTCGTCAATACAAAGAATGGAGGAACCTTGCCTTTGAGAAGATCCACCACATCAATCAAATTCGAGGCCTTCATCCCAATAAGGGCCGGGGAGAGAGCCGCGGATTCAGGATCATTGTAATGAACCGTGAGGATCTCTTCCGGCGGACGTCCTCTTCTGGCCACGGTTTCCTCTTTGCCTACGATTAAACGAGTCAGGCCCAAAGCAGTGCTGATAAAGTCTTCCAGCATGGTCACCGTTACTTCCGAGGCCAGGAAATGACCCATCAATTTTTCTTCGACCCAGGGATAGAAATTTTCATCATCCAATCCTTCTTGAGGTAGGCCTCCCAGGTAATCAGGTAAGATGCTGTGCCGGCCAATACTCCTGGCCACATACTTGATCTGTCCGCCGAAGGTAAAGTTCAAATAATCATAAAGCGCCAGCATCTCTTCTCGCAGGGCTTGAGTGATATCCCTGACCTGAGAAACGGTTAATCGATCTTGCATTAAAACCCGGTTAATCTTCAACATGCGTTTGGTCATTAAACCGTTGATCTTCATATGCTCAATCAAGGCCGAAATGACGGACAAGATGAAATTCAAATCACTGAAGAGGACTGTCATAGACAATCCTGCCAGAATCCCTTGAGCCCGTCTCTCTTGATCTGCTTCATAAAGCTTCACCCTCTCAGTCATCCGCTTGAGAATCACCCTGAATATCTTTTCATTAGTATAGGCCTCTTGATTCCGATCACGGTTAAAGGCATTTAATAACCTCTCTTCATATTCACCGTAATAGCCCACACTCATAAATCCATATTCATCCTGAACGATATGTCTTTTCGTGGGCATGTTGATATACGGGTCTATGCTTTCAACACCCTGAAGGATTTCTTCTTTAGTCTCTTCTCTGACTGAATTGCTGCGTCTGGCCGCCTGCAGCAGTTTCCCTTCCTTAATGAGATTGACCACTTCTGGATCAACTCTCTGTTCCAGGGAGGATAGCTCGACACCATATCGAAGCTTCAAGGCTTGAGATAAACTGATCAAATCTATGACCGCTGATCGCTGCCCTTCCGTTCCCATTGAAATGTGATTCATGAATTCTTCAATATGGCCTTTGGGAACATCTAATAATTTTTTATAACTCTCCAAATGATAGGTATCCCCCATAAGCTTGTTTCCGATGACTAAGAGTTCTTTGGCGATCTTGGCCAATTGATTCATTGCCCTATAATCCAGATGGTCAAAGATTTCACGGGAATATTGAGGATCAACAAAGACCTTCACCCCGCTCATGGCCTCCTCGTCAATTTTCTGCACCTCAAACAGGACCCTGAGAATGGCATTGACAAAGGGCTCATCCTCCGGACCAGGCTCACGATGAGTCTTCAATCGCAGATAGCGGAACAATTTGTTATCTCGATGATAATGTTCATCAATATCCCCGGCCTTATCCCGGATAGCACTGAAGGTGCCGGCGATGCCTTGAGACCCAAAGAAATAGGGCACACTCTTGATTAATTTCTGCACCAAATAATACTCCGGTTCACTGACATTATTGAGAAGATGACTGATGGCCTCTTGAATAAAGACATTATCCTGCATCCGAACTCTTCTTAAATGAAGGGCAATAATAAAGGAGACCAAAAGCGGCTGGGCCAGATTAAGGTTCTCCGCTAAGACATTCAGGAAATTCTTGAGATGATCGGAATCCAGGATAAATCTGGCATGAAGGATCAGGAGATTAAATTCATTCAAGAGTTTTGGATCTCGCCGTTCCATCACCTCTTTCAGGGCCGGGACGAAAGACATGCCGTGTCCGGAATGCTCCGCCACAATCTCGAATAATTTATGACTAATCGTATCTTTGAGATCCATCCAAAGGACTAAAGAGCCAAATCCCCATTCACTGGTCAAGATCTTGATGAACCTCTCTTTTCCCACATAAGACTTAAATTCATCAAATAGTTTGAGTTTTTCAACCAGGGCCTCCAACACCTTGTGATCACTGTTTCTCTGCATAAAGAGCGGTGATTCGACAAAATCGATGAATTTGGGCAGATGCCCTTCTAAGATACTCATCAATTTCTCCGGGGCTCCTATACCGCGGGATCCATGGATCTTCTTCAAATGAATAAAGGTCATCTGATCAATCTGATCTGCCAGGCGGGCCATATATTCAACGGTCAAGCTGTCACCAGCAGCAATCTTCTCAACCAGATAATCCAACGCAGCCCCTTTGTTGAATCTTAAGGCATTGATGGCCGCGTCGCGCAAATCATCATTGACACCGCGTGCTGTGAATTCAATCAACCAGGGAATCGTAAAGCCGCCCAGCCAAGGTAATAACCCGATCATTTCGGCTCGATACCATCGGGGGATCTCTGGTGAATGAGCCAGCTCAAAGATCCCCCGGGCTGCCTTTTCAATAACAGCATGGTCGACGGCCGGGGTCTTAACGATATGCTGATCCGCCAATTGAGCAAATGTATCCAGGACCTGCCGGTGGCCGGTATCCTTTTCACTGAATCCTTTGACCACCAGATCGGCCACGGGTTCAAAAGAGGAGATTTCATTCCACACGCCGAGGATCCCCGCGATTCCGGCCTTTATATAATAATTATAGGGAGACCGCTGGGAGATCGCCTTATGCAATACCGGGATAATATCCCGGCCCATTTTCAAAAGAACATCTCGGGCGTTGTCCCGCAGCATATATTGATCCATCGCCTCAATCAGCCATGGGACAGCTTCGGCACCGGCCCGACTTAAATAAGCCTTTGCCATATCCACCGCCTCTTGATCCTCGACTTCCAAAAGCTTAATCGCCATGAATAATCCGCTCTCAGTGATCGTTCCCAGAGAACGCAGCATTGAGACAAATTGCCTTTCGACATTTTTCTTATACTCCTGACCCGACTCTTCATTCCCTGAAGGCAGAGCGCTGGCCAAGAAGCTATCCGTGATGGTCATTAGCTTAGCGGATACATTCTTCCCAACAACATAGTCCAAGGCCCACTGCATTTGCGGATCTGCCATAATTCTTTGGGCTAACCGTTGATGAACCTGCGCATCAGTCTCTTCGGGATGAAGGAGATGATCCGCTTCATCGGAGATAATCGCGAGAAGGGTTTTGGTTAAACTGTACCGATAAATAACATCCCCGGAAAATTGTTCCGGGGCTTTTAAGGCGCTGTAATGAAGGAATATTTTTTTTCTTTTTTGTGTGGTGGCTATCTTTCCCGGCCGTCCATGCAAGACCACGATTATATCTTTAGAATTATGATGACCCAGCCAGGCGGGTAAATCCTGAGTCTTGAAGGCGGCCTCCATGGCCTCCCGAATCTGTTCACTCCATTTAACGATCACTCTCTCACGTCTCTCCCCATCTCCCGTTCTTTGTTGAATCTTCTTGACTTTGACTTGACCGTTTCGTAAAACCACAAAATTGATCTCCACGGATTTACCCTGGCTTGTCTGCTCCGTGGAAAGCGGGAAGGCGTTCCCTGTTCTCTCTTTGACCTTCACATACCAATTTTCTCCTCTCAGATCGATGAATCCATGGATCTGATCCTGGGTCCTCAGGTCATAAATCTCATACGATGGCACCAAAGACAGACTGTAGAAGATGATCTGCATATCGGCATCGTTGGGGCTTTGCTTGCGGGAACGGATCTCGAATCGAGCCGCGGTGCGGTCCGAGGCGTCGTGCAGACGGTAACGCAGATCAAAATACGGCTGGAGTTCTTCCCGGTTGGCGTATTTGCCTTCAAAGATGATTAACATGCCCTTCCTCAATTGGAATTTTATATCCTTATAGGACTTGCTGACTTGGTCATACGCATTCGGGACAACCAATTCCAATGACTGCGCGTCGGAGCGGCGGAATTCATCAATGCGTTTAAGCATTTCCAGGATCGCGGCGTGATCAAAAAATTCTTCTTCCTGAAGGTATGGCGTTCTCGGTTCGATTTTTCCGATGAGAGTTGAGACCATTTCTTTGTCTTGAGCGATTAATCTCTGGCCGGTGACCAGTTTCTGGATCGCCAGACGCCAGACTCGGTTCTTAAGAAAGATATCCAGAGGAATAATGATGAATTCCTGATTCTTAAACAGGCCGGCTTTTTCATCATGAGTAAGGACAGGCGGGGCGAACTTTTCCTCCCTGATCTCGCCGACCACCTCAGCGATCGTTGTCTTCCCGGATCCGGAACCGCCGTCAATAGAAATCATCGGGGTGTTCCCTGGCACTCGCCCCTCATCTCTTAAATATTTAATCTGGTTGGCGATGGTTCGCCCCACTCCCTCAAGACGCATCTTGAAGTATTTCTCCTGGCTTTCGGTCACGGGTTTCCCGGTCAGCGGATCAATGGGCGGATGATTATAAAAGCCCTTGGCCTTTGAATATTCATGGACCGGCCTGGGGACAAAGGCTGGATCCTGCGTGTTACGATAATAGGTCGAAGAGACATTAAGATCCGCGTCGCGGTCGGTGACTAAAAGAACATCCAGCAGTAACTTGTACTTCTTTTCTTCTCGAATCGTCTTAGAAATCTTCTCCAACTCGGCCTGCGTCACTGTCTTCCCATATTCCCCGCGGCGGACAACGGTAAAGGTTATCCTATGATTGGGGTTCCCGCCGAAGTTGTATTTATCAAACGTCTCATAAAGCTGCCGCATATATTTCCACATCCTGGGTTCAGCTTCCGCGCCTATCAGATAGTAAAGATGGATCTTGCGATCTCGGTTGAGATCTAAGAAGAGATGCATATCATCGGGTCCTTCATTGGTATTCTCTTCTTCACTGCCGATATCCGTATAGCGTAAGAGCGGCTCCATGCCCTTCATGGACTCTTGAACCATATGATGACGATCCTTAACGGAAACTCTCTCGGAGGGCAGAAGCGTCGACTTATAATCCATGAGCCCTTGCGCGCGCATAACCCCGACCTGCGCCTTCAGCTCGTTCAAGGCCTTGACTAAGATCAGCACATGACCCCAATTGAGCGGATTACCAGCAATCGGCAGGAAAACAACCTTTAATTCTTCATCGGTTTCCGGCAGGGTCTGATCTTCTTGATCTGGCGCGTATTTGAGAGTGTTCAGCCGAACCCGCGGATTGACCATTCCCTGCAAGGCATTGTCTTCCATCTCTGCAAAGGTGCGGCCAGCCGCGTGATAGAAGCGGGCCAGGAATGATTCCTTTTTCTGAGCGATCGTTTCATCTTGACCCTCAATATTTTTCTTAATAACCTCCCAAGCCTCGCGGACGGCAAGCAGAGATTGAATCCTGGATTTGATCTTTTGTTCTCTGGCTGTATTGACTTCATCATTGTGATCGAATGGGGTCGTGGCGCCGATCTCGCGCGCAAGACTGAGGACTCGTTCTTCGAGGGTGTTGTATTGCGGATAGAGTGTCGAAAGAAGAATAAACTCAGTGTCTAAGGGGTCTGCCTGCCCCGCGATAGCGGTGGTCCCCGCTTTGTGGAGACTGCCTGCCCCGCGATAGCGGTGGTCACCTATGTATGCCGTCGCCAAGAATCCAACGATCGGCCCGGCGCGCACGAGCCCGCGTTTGGCCATCCAGATGAGATGCTGGGCCATCTGCTCCTCGCCAATAGCGTTCAAAGCCTTGACGGCCAACACAACCTCAGCGCTCTGAGCGTTCAACTCCTCGAACTTGTGAATGTCATGACGGGCCATCTCAGCTGACACCTGTCGCGATCCAGGAAGTTGTGTCCCAGGTATTCCACGTCTCGGATCCTTCTTGCCCCCTTCATTTAACCGCCAGACAATGATCCGTTTCACAATTTCTGATCGAATCGATTTGAAGCCTTTCTTTAGGTTATATTTAACTAAATCCCCAAGAATCCAGTTAATCACTCTTGGGTCTTGTTCTTGCCGGATACTTTCAATCATGAGTTTTCTAAATTCCTTCCGATACTCTTTCCGATTTTCTCTGACCAATTTCCATAAGGCCCATCGATAGCCGGTCACCCTTGAACTCCAATCCTTATCCGTGAGAATGTTCTTCAATAATCCTATCCAATGAAGATGACCTTTTTCTGCAATATCCTGCCACATGACCATAATCCGATTCAGCCAAGCAAGGCTTTCCGGATTCATTTGCGAGCTTTTCTTACTTACCATTTTTAAGGCCTTTTGGGCATAAGATAAAGTCTCTGTTATTGCTCTAAATTGCTCATTCAATTCCTTGCCTTGAAGCGGATTTATTCCTAGATGAGACCAACGGTGCAGATAGAATAAGTAGCCGACCGCGTAAGCCTCCAGCTCACCCATCACTTTCTCAATTCCCGTGGAATTTGAAAATCGTTCAATAACCTTGCTTCTGGGCAGATCACCAAAATCTTCCCAAGTCATAGATAACTCATCGAGGGATTTAAATCCTGGCCGCTGATAAATATTTTGATGACGATCTTCATGAATCAAAACCTCCGCGAGTGACTCCTCTGAATCATTGTCAAAAGATTCCTTATCTAACTGAATGACCCTTGACCATTTAGCAGAACTTCCGCTGGCATCCTCCATATAACCTTCAAATAGTTCTAACCTGATTCCTGTCGTAAACTGCCACAGGTTCATGCCGGTTGATGTTGTCAGCCAACCGCTTTGTCTAATCAAGTTAATGACATTGTTAATTTTCTTCCATTCATCCGCTGACAGAGGAACAATATTAAACTTGTTCTCCTCAACCTTGTAAATCACGATAGGTGTGTTAGGAAGATATTGAACAAATTGACTTGCTCCCGACCATGCCCTTTTAGCTATTAAGATAATTCGTATAGCATTCTTGAATATTACAGCCGGGACATTATTTTTGATTTGTGAATTCAGCATATAAATCACCCGATCACTGATATGCGAAGCCAGGATACGATTCAGAGCCCGGGCATCATAATCCTTTAACAGCGGCAGAAATACTTCATCCGCGTAAACATCAAAACTATCCGCGTATTGCTTATGGATTCCTTCCGCGTTCTCAAGCAACATCCGCATGCGTTGAAGGGCGCGTTCGCGGTCCATGATTTCTTCCGCGGAAGTCGCTGTCTGGGAGAACTCTTCCTGACGCTGTTTCACTAAAGCCCTGATCTCTGCTAACTTTTGATTGCTAAGGAGCGGTTTAACCTTTTCTTCTCTGGCGGAATTCTCCGCGTCGCTCAAGTTAAATTTCGCGGTGGCGCCGATCGCGCCAATAATGTTAATCCCCGCGGAACGCATTGCGGGATCTGTATCCT